>JBDKSM010000098.1:0-26044 GCA_039680665.1 Syntrophaceae bacterium
GCTTGGCGTGGCATGGCTTTCCCTACATCACATCTGCCGTCAGGTTGTCTTTTAAATTATTGAAGGGTGTCCCCTTTGTTATTCCTATGTTATTCTGACCGCTACAGAAGAGAGAAAGCGTTTTTATCGCCTTGTAAAAGAGGTGAAGGAATCCCATGAGCCGATTCAGATCGTAGGGAAAAGGGGCTCGGCAGTTCTTATTTCCGAAGATGATTGGAGCGCGATACAAGAAACCTTATATCTCAAATCCATACCCGGCATGCGTGATCCTATCAGGAAAGAGATTGAGACTCCCGTAAAGGAATGCGATGAGGACCTGGACTGGTGAACTGGCGGTTGGTCTTTACCAAGAAACGAAGTGGTGTGGTCAGGTCTTTTTATTTACAAATATTAAAATTTGCCGCAAAAATCAAAACCTGCCCCCCAGGTATACATGGTTCCTTGACATTCCTGAGAATATTCTTATAATTCAAAGAGATAAAAATACAATTTCGGCCAACTGTAATTATGCCGTCATTTATGAGGGGGCAAAAATGAAGAAGCCCACAGGAATCCTGATTACTATACTTATTACTATGCTGAGTGGGTGTATTATATCCAAGTCGCCGAATACCAACCAAATTGAGATAGCATATGGCGAACAGTTGACATTCAGCGTGGATGTGTTTCCGTCCAATGGTACCTATGCTTGGACCCTGGACGAAAGAACCCTTTCAAATACAGGTTCATCGTATACCTATACGGCCCAGAGCGGCGAACACGATCTCAAGGTCACTGTTACTCATGCAAACGGAATTGATACACAGACATGGCATATCATAACCAACAGACCACCAGTGGCCCATGCGGGACCTGACCAGACAGTGGCGGAAGGAATTATTGTTACTCTGGACGCCTCAAATTCAACCGATCCGGACGGTGACATTGTATCCTACTTGTGGACGCTGACAAGCATCCCTTCAGGAAGTAGCGCCGTTTTGTCCGATCCAACGAGCGTCAATCCAACCTTCACGCCCGACGTCCCTGGAAACTATATCGCGCAGCTAATCGTGTCTGATGGAAGATTCTCCAGTGAGCCTTCCACTGTCTTGATTGAGGCATTAGAAACAATCGATCTTATTATCAACGGTTCCTTCGAATCAGATCTGTTCGGTTGGACAACGTCTTTTAGTTTTCCCGTTGGTATAGGCGGATCATGTTGTTGCCGCAGTGTTACGGCTCCGGGGACTGATGCAACAACCGGCTTGCCAGGGTTTGACGCGACAGACGGGACGAAAATAGCCCTAGGCAGTGTTGCGCAGACAAGCGGTGGTGACGCTTTCATCACTTGCGTGTTGTACCAGGATGTTGCGATCCCGGCAGGAGCTTCAACGGCGACCTTCACCTACGATATCGGCGCGAAGGGTGGTGTGGATGGTGGTTTCAATACCTCGGCCAGAGTCGGCATCTACCCCACGACAGCTGTCCCGAAAATAAACACTCCAACATTAGTTGGCCCTGCCACCATTTATGCAGTTGGCATTCCGGATTTAGTGCTTCATATCAGCAGTTCAACGGTCAATTTTGATATATCTTCAGTCGCCGGCACAACCGTTAGATTTGCCATTATAAATGCAGCCAATAATTATGGAACTGAAGTTATTGGCATCGACAACGTCAAACTTTGGGTTATGGTTGCCTATTGAGTATGAACCTAGGGGGCAGATCTTGTTATTTGCATGTATTTAAACATGACGTAAAAAAGCAAGACCCCAATGGTTTTTATGGGTTCTTATACTGACCAGGATAAACACTGTTCGCCAAAGAGAATGAACATCATAGATCCAGATCACGTGGCACCAGACCACGACTTCCTCCGTGCCGTCATTGAGAATCACCCCCTCGACCCCTCCCTTGCTGATTCAGTGCAAGAACTAATCATCGAAGAAATAACCAATATGCAGTCATCGCCCGCAAGGATCAAACACTATCCCGAAACGAAGCAGGTCATCCTTCAAATGACTCGAGAGGTACCTTGCCTGCCAGAGTACCGATATATCTTGCTGCATGAATTCACCCACATCATTGACTGCATCAACCCTTCGTTCCGATTCTCGGAGGCCAAAAAGGCCATTCTCGCTGATATGGAACAGGTCAAATTGGAGGAATTCTGGAACGTCTACATTGACTCAAGGCTCAACAGCCTTGGCCTTTTTCAGCTCGGAAAGATGGACCGAAATATCCACTGCATGGTGGGCGGCCATTTGGAGGTCATTCCTTTCACGATCGTGGGGAAGATGCTTCGTCACACCAGTTTCCTGAGATCGAGAGGCTTGAGCAACGCAGCTTCGCTGGTGAAGGACTTTTGGGACAACCCTCAGAAGCCGAGGACCTTTGACGATCTGATAAGCTTGGCGACACAATGACCAGGCGAAACAGCGCTTTCAGCTCATGTATGGGTGGAGCCTGCGTAACCCATCTCTTTCCCATAATTGATTGTTTTTTCGAGAAGATCAGATAAGGATGATGTCTCAATGGGTTGATGGGTTGCGCTGCGCTCCACCCATCCTACGTTGCTGTGAGATCCTTCGCGGAGTTTATCCTGAGGAACGAAGGGCTCAGGATGTCCGGAAGAAGATTCAGAAGGTGAAAAATTCGCCCCCCTCTCCCCGGCCCTCCCCAAGACCCGCTTGGCGGGTACACCGGGGGAGAGGGAATGAGAAGGGCTGGAAGCCGGAACAGGTGAAACCTGGATTCCCGCTTTCGCGGGAATGACGGAAGGCGGGGTTTCCTGGATTTCCAGGGCCGCTGGCAGGAAATTGCGCTCAATAGAACCCAGATCGTCGTGCTTACCGGCCTCTACGATGCGGCGCCGCCGAAACATGAAATCCTCCTCCACAACAATATATAAGCCCCGTGCGTACTGGGACGGGAGAGATTCTGATTGTTCAGGAGGCTTTTGTCAACTACGGATTATTGCAGGGCACCAGAGAGCTGAGATTGGCGCCATCTTGACGGCGCGGTGTCGGATAGCCTACATTCCATTTTCAGATCAAGATGATCACGAGAAGGCCAGGAAGAGGCGACGCAGACGTACTTTTTGCGTACGTTGAGGAGCCGATGACGCAGCCGACAAAGTGAGCGCTTGATCTGGAATTGGAATTACTTCCCCACGAAATGGATCTTGATGGGAATGCCTTCTAAGCCGCAGCCCTTCTTGATGGCCGCGCTCAGGTAGCGGGTATAGGACTCGGAAACGAAGTCCGGGTGGTTGCTCACGATCCGGAAGTGTGGCGGCGCCGTGCCGGTCTGGTTGATGTAGAAGAGTTTGACGCGCCGGCCCTTGATCGAGGGCGGATGCATTTTGTTGGTGGCCTCCTGCAGGACCTTGTTGAGCACCGCGGTCTGCACCTCGGTGGTGGTCTTGGCGTAAAGTGTATCGATAAGGGCGAAGATCTTGACCACCTGCTTGCCGGTCAGGGCCGAGGTGAAGAGGATTGGGATATCCGGGACATACCTGAGCACCAGCTTCATCTTGTCGCGGATGTCGGCCTTCTGTTTGGCGTCGACCAGGTCGCTCTTGTTCATCACGATGGCGCAGGCCCGGCCGCGGTCGAGGATTATCCCCAGCAGATTGCGGTCCTGGTCGGTCAGGGGCTCGGTGGCGTCCATGACGCACAGGCTTACCTGGGCATGCTCGACATTGTGGATCGAGCGCATGACGCTGACCTTTTCCAGCCGGTCGTCGATATGCGAGCGCCGTCTAACCCCGGCCGTATCGATGAAGACGTAGTCTTTTTCCTGGTGGGTTATGCGGATATCGACATAATCGCGCGTGGTGCCGGGGATGGGTGAGACAATGGCGCGCTCGGTGCCGGTGATGCGGTTTAGGAGCATGGATTTGCCGACATTGGGCCGTCCCAGGATGCTCACGCGGATGGCCGATGAATCCTGGACCGCTTGGGTTGGTTGGTTTGCTATGCGTTCACGCACGGCCTCGGCCAGGCCACCGACCCGGTTGTTGACGGCCGATATCTCGATAAAACCATCCAGCCCCAGTTCGTAGAGCTGTGCCGTGCCGAGGTTTGAGGCCGGGTCATCGACCTTGTTGGCCGCATAGATCACATCAGCCTGGGATTCTCGCAAGATGCGCACCAGGGCCAAGTCATCGGCCGTCACCCCGGCGCGGGCATCTAAGAGGCAGACGATCAGATCGGCCTCTTCAATGGCCAGGAGGGTCTGGTCGCGCATGGACAGCTCAATCTGGCCGCCGGCCAGCGAATCATATCCGCCCGTGTCCACGACATCCACGCTGATGCTTTCATCGATTTCCCAGCGGCCGTAGATGCGGTCGCGGGTGATGCCGCGCTGGGGACCCACGATGGCGCGGTTTTCGCGTACGAGCAGGTTGAACAAAGTTGATTTGCCCACAGTGGGCCGGCCGACGATGGCAATCAGCATCAGTTATACCCCAAGCGTTTCAATTCATGCGGATTCTTGGTCCAGTCCTTGGTCACGCGCACGAACAGTTCCAGGAATACCCTGGTTCCGATGAGCCGTTGGATATCGAGCCGCGCCTGGGTGCCGATCTCTTTGAGCATGGCCCCCTTTTTACCGATCACGATGGCCTTCTGCCCCGCCCGTTCCACGTGAATGACGGCATTGATATAGGTGGGATCACCCTCTTTGAACTGCTCGATCTCGACCGCCACGGCATAGGGAATCTCCTGCTGAGTCAGGTTGAACACCTTTTCGCGGATGATCTCGGCGGAAAGAAAACGTTCACTCAGGTCCGTGAGCTGGTCTTCGGGGAAAAAGCGCGGGCCTTCAGGAAGCTGTGCCGTGATCAGAGACATCAGGGTATCGATGCCCGCGCCGGTCGTACAGGATATTCCGATGCCGTGCAGGAACGGGAAGCCTTGCAGGTGTTCATCCAGTTTGGATTGCATGGCGTTCTGGGGGATCAGATCGATCTTGTTGAGCGCCAGGATTGCAGGCTTGCCTGCCTGATGCAGGTATTCCGTAACGGCGCCGAACTCCGCGGATGCTTGGGTGGCATCGGCCATCACCAGGACGAGATCCGCGTCGTTGAGGCATGCAGAAGCCTTTTCCACCATGATGCGGTTGAGTTCCTTGTGCGGTGTATGGATGCCTGGCGTATCCAGGAAGACAACCTGGGAGCCGGGCGTATTGAGAATGCCCAGGATGCGGTTGCGGGTGGTCTGGGCTTTCGCACTGATGATGGAAAGCTTCTCGGCCAGGACATAGTTGAGAAAAGAGGATTTGCCGACGTTAGGACGGCCGATGATGGCTACGAAACCGGAATGGAAGGGCGGCATGTCAGTGCAGGTCGAGTTGCAGCTGCCGGCCCCATTCGGTCTTGACCGGCAAGGTTACCGTGAAGATCGTGCCCTGGCCCTCATCGCTCTTGACGTCGATGCGGCCCCCATGACGCTTGATAATGCCGTAGCTCACCGAAAGGCCCAATCCCACGCCCTTGACGTGTGGTTTCTTGGAATAGAACATCTCGAAGATGCGCGGCAGATCGTCGCTGGCGATACCGACGCCGGTATCGGTGAAGACAACCTGCACGGATTTCTCATCAAAGGCGGTCTCCGTGGCCACGGACAGCCCTCCGCCATGCGGCATGGCCTCCACCGCGTTGGTGATGAGGTTGATGAAAACCTGCTTGAGCTGCTCCGGCACGCCCTGGATCAGGGGGCATACGCCATCGAGGAACTCCAGGCGCACGCGGTTTTCTTCAAGATATTTGCGGTTGAAGGCAAAGACCTCGCGCAGTATTTCATTAATGTCGATCTCAAGGATCTTGCCTTCGGTGGGCATGTAGAAGGTCTTCATGTTGCGGATAAGCTCGGCGATGCGGTCGGTCTCCTTGATGGCCAGCCGTACGAACTGGGTATCGATCTGCTTCTTATCCTCGGTATTGAGCACATGGTTCAGACAGCTGCGTATGCCGTAAAGCGGGTTGTTGATTTCGTGCGCGATACTGGCGGCCAGCTTACCGGTGGCGGCCAGACGCTCGGATTGCACCAGCGCGGCTTCCATTTTCTTCTGTTCCGAGATGTCCTTGATCATGGCCGAAAAACCAACCAAGCCGCCCTTATCGTCCTTGATGGCCGTCATGGTCAGGGCCACATCCAAGGCCTGGCCGCTTTTCGTCAACCGGCGGGTCTCGAGGTTCTTGATAAAGCCGCGCTCGATAACAATATCCAAAACTTCCTCGGCCTCGCGGCGCTTCTCGTCCGGGATGATGGTATAGGCCGACTTGCCGATGATCTCGTCCTCGCTCCACCCCAACATCATGGATGCGCCCTGATTCCACGAGATGATATGCCGGTCCAGGTCCAATCCCATGATGGCATCGGCGCTGTAGTGCTCGATATTCGCCAGAAGCCGCAGTCGTTTGAAATTGGAAAACTCCTCGGTAATGTCGCGGGCCACGCACATGTACTCGATCTTGGATCCGACCTTCAGGCTTCCCAGGGTGATGTTCCAGACGCGTTTGCCTCCGGGCGTATCGACGCTGAGGTTGAATCTTTCGATGTCCTCCGTGGTGTTCAGATTTTCGAGCACGCGGCACAATTTTGACTGGGAAAAATCATCCGAGATGAATTCGTTGCAGGGGTGCCCCAGTACCTCATCCATGGTAAGCCCCAGGGCTTTGAGTCCCTGTCGGTTCATATAGATAACCCGGCACTCGCTGTCCATGGAGAAGATCACCTCCTGGGAACCCTCCACAATGAGGCGGTAACGTTCTTCGGAATCCCTCATTTCCTGGAGCTGATTGCCGTAGAGCTCCTGAATCCTCAAGGTCGCCTTGCGCAACTCCTCTTCCGCCACCTTGCACTGCGTTATGTCTTCCGCGATCAGGTCCATACTGCGCAGGGCGCCGTTAGCCTGATACTGAATGGCCGCGTGCCAGGCCAGAAAGATCATGTACCCGGAACGGGTGTAGGCGCGCACCTCGCCTTCCATGAAGGTTCGTCCGGCTTCAACGGCGCCACGTATGTCCTCCACGACATGGGCGTCATCGGGATGAAGGAGCGTACTCCATTCGATGTCCTTATCGATATATTCCTGGGCGGGATACCCCAGAATGCGCTCGATCTCGGAATTGACATATACACAGCGGCACTTATCATCCAGCCAGACGATGATGCCGCGCGCATCGCTGGCGATACGGGTAACGCGGTCCTGAAGGGCCTGGAGTTCGCTCGACTTCTGATCGATGATCGTGTGCAGGCGTTTTATTTCGGCCTGCAGAGGTTCGATGTCACGCGGTTCGTGGATGATGTCCGGCCTGCCGATCCCGAGAATCAGATCGTACTGTCCGACATTCACCAGGGACAACCACACATCCACCGGGATCTCGGTGTCGTCGGTGCGCTTGAACACGATCTTGCGCTGCTCCAGGCGACCCGGATGCAGTTCACTTACGGTTTCCTTAACTTCAGAACGCGTAGCAGGGTCCATGATATCCAGAAGCGTCCCCGGGATGCGATCCAGGTTGAACCCGGTCAGACGCTGAAATCCCTTGCCCAGAAATACCGGTTTGAGATTGGTCTCGGTGATGAAAAAGGCATTGGGAGAATTATTGAGGATGGCGCGATAGAAATCGGCTTCCCCGCCCTTTCTGACCTCCTGCGCGCTCTGCAGGGCCGAATGCATCTCCATGGCCTTTTCGACATTTTGCTTGAGCTCGCTGGGCAGAAAGGCGCCTTTGCGCAGGTAGGTGAAGACATGCTTTGTCAGGGCGGCGTCAATGGGCCAGTCGTCCTCAAAGGCCGTGATGACGAGCACCGGCAGGTGTGGGTCGATGGTGGCATGCACCTTCTCCACCAGTTCCCGGCCGTCCATCTCAGGCATTCTCAGGTCGGTGATCAAGAGGTCGGAACCGTTCTTTTTCAATGTGCTGATGGCTTCCAGGGGATTCCCCAGCACCGTGACCTCAAAATCATACTTGAGGACCTGATAGAGATAATTTCTGAAGAGAGGATCGTCCTCTACAACCAGGATCCGTTTCGGCATACCGCTCACTTCTCTTCGGGAATACGGATGGTAAATGTCGCACCTTTACCGGGCTTTGAAACCACGCTGATCTGGCCGCCCATGGAATCGACAATGTCTCGCGCCAGAGACAGGCCCAGACCCATGCCGGTACGTGAGGGCCAATCCGTGTACAGGGGCTCGAAGATTTTGCCGATCTGCTCGGGCTGCATGCCGATGCCGTTGTCGATGACCGTAAAATAGATGAACCCCTCTTCGCGCCAAACCTTGAGAAGCACCTCCTGTTCCGAAGATGAAGCGGCGATGGCATTCATAAGACAGTTCATCAAAACCTGTTCCAGGGCCTGCGACTTTATGAAGACAGTTTCAACAGACAGATCCTTCTTTAGGGTGACATTGGCGGAACGCGCCAACGGCGCCACGAGGAGGAACAACTCTTCGCAGAAGGCCGTCAGGTTGGTGATGACCGGGGCGCTGTCCCATTTCTTGTTCAGACTCAAGAGCTGGTTCACGATCCTGAGCACGTTCTCGGCCGCCTGCCGCATGGTGTCGACCATGCCCGGGAAGTCCTGATCCTCGGCCTTACCCCGCATCACCTTGATACGGCCCTTTTCAAGGTCCTCCTGCAGCATGGTCGTGAAACCCTGAACGGCGCCCAGGGGGCTTTTCATATTATGCGCCATGGATGCCGCCAGATTGCCCAGGGCGCTCATCTTGGCATAGGCGAAGATGCGCTTCTGCTGTTCGAGATCATGGGAAATGTCCCACAACAGAATGAGCGTCCCGTGATTGGCCTTGATTGGCCGGGTGATGATCCGGAAAGCCTGCTTACCGGTCTGCAGGGTGATGTCGCCCTCGATGCGGTCCTGAATGGCGCGTTTCAAGTCGGCATGCGTGTCGTCCTTGGAAAGGGCGTCCAGGATGTTTGGCCCAGCAATGGTTAGGGTCTCCCGTATCTTGGCCGACATGGGGTTCTCGGTCCCGAGATCGCCCCTTTCATTGATCAGGCACAATCCCATGGGTGAGGCATCAATCAGCTCGCGGTTGATGGAAAAGAGCTCTTCGGACTTGTTCTTTTCCTGAGCGGCGTTGGCCAGGGCCTGTCGAAGGACTTCACTCTCTTCATGACGCGCGGCCTCGGCATAGAGTCGCTTCAAGGTCGTGGCGATCGATACCGTGATGGTTGATATCAGGGCCTGGTCGTCGCCCATTTCCTGGTCCAGGGGGTTGAGATAGACGCACGTCCCGGATGCCAGGCTCATGCCCACCGGGTACTCCCCGGAAAGGATCATGCCCTTGAGCTCCTCGTCGCCGACCCGTATGAAACGTGGGGCTTCATGGGGGCGCATCTCGTAGACCAAGTTGAGACCCTGCGCCTTGAGCCCGCCTAAGAATCCGTTGATGATGCCGGCCTTGCATAAGAGATCGGCCGCGGTCTCCAGGGCCTCTGATATCTTAGTGGCCTTGTTCAAGCTGGACATGAGGTTGATGATGATTTCGGCCCGGCGGCCAGCGCGTTCGGCTTTGGCGGTTTTCTGCTGCAAAGCCAGAGAGACCTCGGAGAGCCGCATGCTGGCACGGTTCATCAACCGGAATAGGCCTTCACGCGGCCTGCCTACACCTAATTCTTTGGTTATGGCATCGATCTCGGATGGTACCGTGAGCATGATGTCATCCAGAAGATCGGCACCAATCTGAAAACGTTTCAACAGCGGACTGGTGATACGGGCCGGGAAGTTATTACCCGAGGAACCGATAAAGGTCATATGAGTCAGGATATTGGCGATATGCACGACTCCGGCAATACGGTACTGATCTTCGTCGATGACCTGGATCGGGGCATGGTGGCACCAGACGCTCTCGACATAGATGCCCGGCAGCTCCCACTTTTCAAGCACGCTACGTCCTATGTCTGCGTGCGTGATTCCCAAAACCTCCCGTTCGATATCGATGAGTGATCTGAGCCCATCCTTGGCCTGTTCGATCACCCCGGCATAGAGTTGGTGATCGCCCTGGTCCAGAATGAGCTTGCCGATGTCATGCAGCAACCCGGCTGAAAAGGCCTTGCTCGCCAGCCGTTCGTTCAGGCTCTCCATCATGGCGCGGCTGTAAATGGCGCAACCAATGGAATGCCGCCAAAATTCCTTGTAGTCCAGTCCGGACCCCTTGACCGCCGGAAACATGTCTAGTACGCATATTCCCAACGCCACGGTCTTGACCGCATCCAACCCCATGGCCACGACCGCATCCCGTACGGTGTAGATCGTACGCGAGCGCCGATAATGACTCGAATTGGCCAGCGAGAGGATCCGAGCGGTCAGGCCCTGATCCTTCTCGATCAGTCCGGCGAGCTTGGCGACCGAGACATCGTCCTCAAGGGCCATTCTCAGAACATGATCAGCTAATTCCGGGAGGACCGGCACCGCCTGCGGTTGATAAGCGTCGGCCTTCATAGAATGTGATCTATAACATCCCTTAATGTTACACAAGGATTATTTGTTGAAAAATTGACGCTCACGCAGGCGCGTGGCACGGTGTCATGCGCGCAATAGTCAAAACTCAAACGCCGTTGGTTTTCCCTGCCATGCCCGAGCAAGGCGGGTACATCCCGGGGATGCACCCGTAACGTCGCTCCCGTACCGAACCTTTTCAAAGCCGCCGACGCCATGTGGAAGTACCCGCGGGCCCTGACCAGGAAGCCGAAACAGGGGTGCGCCGGTCCGGCCACGACTTTGAGTGAATCCACCAGCGGCAACCCCATCCGCACCACGCGCACGCCCTGGTTTTCCAAACGAACGGCGGCATACAGGGTCCTGTCAACCGCCTCGTCCAAGGTAAGCGGCGTGTATGCTCCTTTAGCGTAGCGTTCCTCCAGGACGGTACCGGCAAGCACGACGGTCGGGTAGATTCGCACCATGTCGGGATTCAAGGCCAGAATACCGTCCACGCTGGAGAGAAAACTCGGACGATCTTCGCCCGGCAGGCCCGGCATATATTGTATGCCCAGCCCAAGCCCCGCCTCCTTGATGAGACGCGCGGCCTCCATAGTGTCACGGGCCGTATGTCCCCTATGGCTGGAGGCCAGTACAGCGTCATCCAGAGACTGCGCCCCCAGCTCAAGCTCCACAAATCCGGCGCTCAGCAGTCGATCGATCCGTCCGGCATCAATTTGATCCGGACGGATTGAGGCCTTGCTGCCATGAACGAGCCCCTGCCGCATTAATTGACGAGCGACCGTAAGGTATTCTTCAAGTCTCCGGTCATCAATGCCCGTGAAAGAACCGCCGTAAAAGGCGAGCAGCCGTCGCCGGTCAAGCGGTGCGCGGCAGTGGCTGAGAAATGTCCGGACCGCACTTTCCACCTCGCCCGGGCCGAATGGATGGGAAAATTGCCGCTGGTCGCAGAATATGCACCGATGAGGACACCCGAGGTGCGAAACAAAAACCGGGACTACAAGAGGGGATAATTGAGCGATTTGAGCGCCTCCCGGCAGGCCTTCTGTGAGGCCTGTTTCTTGCTCCTTCCTTCGCCGCGGCCCATGAGCTCGCCGTTGATCCGGACCACCACCACAAAAGTTTTTCCATGCTCCGGACCCGTCTCTTCGGCCACCTGCAGTTCTGGTACCGTCCTGAAACGCGCTTGACAATGTTCTATCAGGAGGCTCTTGAAATCGGTGAGCCGAAGATCAGACAGGACACCGGCCGCTACATCCACATGGCTATCCACCACGTCACAGGCCTGTTCGAAGGAGCTGTCCAGAAAAACGGCGCCGATCAGGGCTTCATAGGCATCAGCCAAGATCGATGGTTTTTCGCGCCCGCCGTCATGCTCTTCGCCCTTGCCCAGACGCAAGGCCTGTCCCAGATCGAGGTGGAGCGCAATGCGCACCAGCATGTCTTCCCTGACCAGTTCGGCCCTGATCTTCGTAAGCCGGCCCTCGTCGCAGCCGGGAAAGGCAAGAAATACCTTGCGGGTAATGGCGGCGTTGACGATCGTATCGCCTAAGAATTCTAAGCGCTGGTTGTCCAAGAGGCTTTCCGAACGATGTTCGTTGGCATAGGTCGAATGCGTCAGCGCTTCCAGCAGCAGTCCTTGATCGTGAAAAGTATATCCGATTCTGGCCTGCAAGTCATTCAGCATGCAGTAATCCCTCGAGATCGACCCCTGCCAGGGTTTCCTCACTCTGACAGCCCAGTTTGAAATAGATAGGAGTAACGGAAATCATTTTATTGCGTAAACAGACCGCGTCGGTGTCCTCGGTCTCATCGATGACCTTGGTCATGCCAGCCTGCCAATAATAGGTAATCCCGCGCGGATCCGTGCGCTGTACGAAGTTGTCCATGATACGGGAATCTCCTTGACGGGTGATACGCACACCCCGGATCTGATCGAGCGTTCCAGAGGGGCAGTTGATATTGAGCGCAAACGACAGGGGTTTTTCACGGTGTCCCAAACACTCGGCCAGACGTGCGCCGAAGATGCCGGCGGCGTCATAGTCGGGTTGAAAGTAATTGTCAACCGACAGAGCTATCCCGGTATAGCCCAAGATCAGGGCCTCGGTCGCGGCGGAAACCGTCCCGGAATACAGCACATTGATTCCGACGTTCTCTCCCTTGTTGATGCCTGAAACCACCACGTCCGGCGGTTCGGTCATGATGCAGGAAACCCCAAGCTTCACGCAATCGGCTGGGGTGCCGGTAATACCGAATCCATAGAATTCGCCGGCGCGATGGATCGGGATCACCTTCAAAGGATCGGATATGGTGATGGCATGCCCAACCGCGGATTGCTCGGTTACCGGGGCGATCACCACCACCTCGCCCAGCTTCTCCAGCTCATGTTTGATGGCCGCCAGCCCCTGGGCGTAAATGCCGTCGTCGTTGGTCAAAAGAAATCGCATGGCCCTTTTATTAGCTTCAAGACATGCCGGATGCAAGACTTAAAAGCCCCATGTTCTGGCATGCATGATATTACGGTCTGTCTTAAGATCGAAGAGATGTCTGTCGCGGCAGATAGGGATTAAAGTAGCCGCGGCGGATGGGGATTCGCTCGATCATGGCGCGGATGCCGATGCCCGCAGGGAGCCTCTGATTCAGTGTTTCCAGGTAAAGATCAGGATCGATATTCAAATTGCGCCACTGGATCATATCGACGCCGCTGTGAGTGATGAAGTCCTGCAGGGCCTGGGCCTCTTTGGGTGCATCAGTTAACCCCGGAAAGACAAACAGATTGATCGAAACAAACTTGCCGCGGCGTTTCATCTCGCGGGCGCTCAGTATAAGCTCGTCGAATGCATAATGCGGCCTGAAATAGGCATGATAGGTTTCGCTGCGGGCGGAATTCATGCTTATGCGCAGGCTGTCCAATCCGGCATCGGCCAGCTCGGCTATTTTTAACGGGAGACTGGCATTGGAATTGAGGTTGATGGTACCCTTGGCTGTCCGGGAGCGTATGATTCGGATGGCCTCGCGGATGACATCGGCCGCCAGCAAAGGTTCACCCTCACATCCCTGTCCGAAGCTGACTACCGGTTCATCGACTCTCATGATATGTTTGAGCGCCACCTCGGCGATCTCTTGCGGAGTTGGGACAAAGGCGATGCGTTCCTGTGGTGATGGCGGCTCACACGATTCCTGCAGAGAAATGCACCCCAAGCACCCGGCATTGCACCCGGGCGAGGTCGGCAGTGGTCCCTCCTCGCGGCCCTGGAAAAGATTAAGGGCGGCCGGACACCCATAGCCAAGCGCGCAGTGCGTAAGATGTTTTACCAGCCGGTTGTGGGGCAGTTCTTGTTGCCAGGTCTGGATCCCGGCGCGTACTTTGGCATGATCGAACAGGTCCGGGTCTTGCCGCCGGGAAGGGTCAACCCGCATAGCCGTGGTGACGAAACCGTCCTGCCAGCCCACGGCGGTATAGGCAAAGAGCGGCAATATCCCGGCATCGGGATTCTTCTCCCAGGCCCCCAGATAGGTCTGGGTATAGGCGGCCGGCAGGAAAACCGCTACTGCCAGGGCAGGTGTACCCGGCGCATATGGATTCTCTTTCAGCACCACGATCTCGCCCGTTTCGCGTACGACGCCCATGGGATGTCTGTCAGGTAGGACATACATCTGTGCCCCGGGCGGCAGGGCGATCACTTCATCATCGCGTAAGGGTAGAAAATAATCACCACTGCGCCCCACCATCGCCAGCGGTTCGAAATCCATGATGTTTCCCGCCTGATCAGCAAAGACCAGGGATGGTTGCGGTCTAGACATGCCCCGCGCTTATCGCATTATTGATTGATTTGTCAATGATCTTCCCTTAATCCGGGCAACAATAACTTGACACCCCCGGCGTTTTTATGATTTACATAAATAGATAGAAAAATGAGACTTCATTCAATACAAGGTGGGTCAGGTGAGCAAAGACACTGAAAAAATCGGCGCAGTAATGGTGGTCGGATCGGGTATTGCAGGCATCCAGGCCTCCCTTGATCTGGCGAACTCTGGCATGAAGGTCTACCTCGTTGAAAACGGGATATCGATCGGCGGCGTCATGGCCCAGCTCGACAAGACCTTCCCGACGAACGACTGTTCCGCCTGCATCCTTTCCCCCAAGCTCGTGGAGGTCGGAAGGCATCCGAATGTCGAAATTATGACCCGCCGCACGGTTACGGCCGTAGACGGTAAACCGGGCAAATTCAAGGTCAAGCTTACACGCGCCCCGCGCTTCGTTGATCTTTCAAAGTGTACGGGCTGCGGAGACTGCGCCAATGTCTGTCCGGTGACCGTGCCTTCGGACTTCAACGAGAATCTTGGACAGCGCAAGGCCATTTACCGTCACTTCCCGCAGGCTATTCCCTCGGGTTTCGCTATCGATAAACGCGGCACCGCACCGTGTAAGGCGGCCTGCCCTACCCATATCAGCGTACAGGGTTATATCGCTCTGATCCAGCAGGGTAAGTACAAGGAGGCCCTGAAGCTTATCAAGCAGGAGAACCCCTTCCCGGCCGTGTGCGGACGCGTCTGCAACCACCCCTGTGAAGAGGCATGCAAACGCGGTACCGTAGACGAACCTATCGACATCATGCACCTCAAACGCTACGTAGCCGATCTGGACCTTTTCGACGCCACCAAGTTCATGCCCGAGATCAAGGAAAAGAAGGGCAAGAAGGTCGCCATCGTGGGCGCCGGCCCGGCCGGTTTGACCGCGGCATATTACCTGGCCATTGAAGGCTATGATGTGATCGTCTATGAAGCGGCTCCGATTCCGGGCGGCTGGATGACCTTGGGCATCCCCGAATACCGCCTGCCGCGCGACATCATTGGCGCCGAGATCAAGATCATCGAAGACTTGGGTGTCAAGATCCAGTGCAATACGCGCGTCGGCAAGGACATCACCTTGGATGAGCTCAAGAAAAACAACGACGCCGTCTTCATCGGCTGTGGCACGCATATCTCCAGCAAGCTCGATATCCCGGGCGAGGATCTGGAAGGCGTGGTGCACGGCATCGACTACCTCAAACGTCTCAACTTGGGCGAGAAGGTTTATCTGGGCGACCGCGTGGCGGTCATCGGCGGCGGCAACGTGGCCATGGACGCCGTACGCATGGCCGTGCGCCACGGTTCCAAGGACGTCTTCATCCTTTACCGCCGCACACGGGCCGAGATGCCGGCTGCGGCCGAAGAGATCGAGGAGGCCATCGAGGAAGGCATCAAGATGAATTACCTGGTGGCGCCGCTCAAGGTTATCGGGGAAAACGGCAAGGTCAAAGGCATCGAATGCCAGCGCATGGAACTCGGTGAACCGGACGCCAGCGGCCGCCGCCGTCCGGTGCCGGTCAAGGGCTCGGAATTCATCGTGGAATGCGACGCCGTGGTGCCCGCCATCGGACAGGCCGGCGATCTGGACTTCATCACCAAGACCAGCGGCGTGGCCGTCAACAAGTGGAACAATATCGACGTCGATGCCGTGACCTTCCAGACCAATGTGGAGGGCGTGTTCGCTGGTGGCGATATCGTAACCGGTCCGCAGACCGTGGTCAAGGCAGTCAATGCCGGTAAAGAGGCTGCCATCTCCATCGACCGCTACCTCAAAGGTGAAGAAATTGGGGCCGGAAGAGCCCGCAACTGGAAGGAAGGCGTGGCCGACCCTGGTAATGTCAGCGGCAAACCCAAGGCCAAGCGCGTGCATATGACGCATCTGGACCCCAAGCTTCGTGCCACCAATTTCGAAGAAGTCATCAAGGGCATGAGTGAGGAGGCCGCCAAGCTGGAGGCTAACCGTTGCCTATCCTGCGGCATCTGCTGCGAATGTTACCAGTGCGTGCAGGCCTGTATCGCCAAGGCCGTGTGTCACAATGATATCGAGGCTCAGGAAGAGGTCGAAGTGGGCGCGGTCATCGCGGCGCCGGGCTTCGAGACCTTCGATGCCTCCATCCGCGGTGAATTCGGCTTCGGCATCTATGACAACGTGGTCACAAGCATCCAGTTCGAGCGCATCCTGTCTGCCTCGGGCCCCTATTTCGGTCATGTCCAGCGCCTTTCGGACGGTAAGGAACCCAAGAAGGTGGCCTTTATTCAGTGCGTGGGTTCGCGTGACACCTCCTGCAATAACTCCTGGTGCTCATCGGTGTGCTGTATGTACGCCACCAAAGAGGCCATCATCGGCAAGGAACACGCCAAGGGCCTGGAGCCCACCATCTTCTTCATGGACATCCGCGCCCACGGCAAGGACTTCGACCGCTTCGTCAATCGCGCCAAGGATGAGTACGGCATCCGCTACATCCGCTCCATGCCCTCGGCGGTCAAGGAGCTCCAGCAGTCCAAGAACCTGCTTATTAAATACGTACTCGAAGACGGCTCACTCATCGAAGAAGAATTCGATATGGTGGTGCTCTCGGTCGGTCTGACCCCTCCCAAGGATGCCAAGCCTCTGGCTGACGCCCTGGGTATCGAGCTTGAGGAGCACGGCTTCTGCGCTACGCAGCTTGAAAACCCGGTGGTCACCAGCCGCGATGGTGTCTTTGTCTGCGGCGCGTTCGGCGGTCCCAAGGACATCCCGGAGACGGTCATGGAAGCCAGCAGTGCCGCGGCCTGCGCGTCCGGTCTTTTGGCCGATAGACGGGGCACCATGGTAAGCGAGGTCGAGTTGCCCATGGAAAAGGATCTGAGAGGTCTCGGTCCGCGCACGGGCGTATTCGTCTGCCACTGCGGCATCAACATCGGCGGCGTGGTCAATGTGCCCGAGGTTGTGGAATACGCCAAGACCCTGCCCAATGTCGTCTTTGCTACGGACAACCTCTTTACCTGCTCCCAGGACACGGCCGTCAAGATGGGCGAGGTTATCAAGGAGCAGAACCTGACCCGCGTGGTGGTGGGGTCCTGCTCGCCGCGTACGCATGAGGGTCTGTTCCAGGAGAACTGCGAAAAGGCGGGCCTGAACCGCTACTTGTTTGAGATGGCCAATATCCGTGACCAGAACTCCTGGGTGCACATGCATGAGCCCGAGGCAGCCACGGAAAAGGCCAAGGACCTCGTGCGCATGGCCGTGGCCAAGGCCGAATACCTCAAACCTCTCAAGCCAGGCCAGCTCACGGTCAACCATGCCGCCCTGATCATCGGCGGTGGACTGGCCGGCATAACCGCCGCGCTTTCCTTAGCGGATCAGGGCTTCGAATCGCATATCGTAGAGAAGGAAAAGAAGCTGGGCGGCAACTACGCCAAGCTGCATTACACCTTAGAAGGCCTGAATACGGTCAAGCACCTGGACGGACTTATTAAGAAGGTTAAGAAGAACAAGCTCATCCATGCCTATACCGGCGCTGAAATCGAGAAGATCGAAGGCTTCATCGGCAACTACAAAACCACGATCAATACCAAGGAAGGCCAGACCCAGTTCGAGCATGGGGTGGTCATCGTCGCCACCGGTGCCTATGAACTCGAGACCAATGAATACCTGCACGGCTCATCGGACAAGGTGATCACGCAGCGCGATCTGGAAGAACTCCTGGCCAAGAATGACGCCAAGGCCGCCAAGGCGGACAGCGTGGTCATGATCCAGTGCGTGGGATCGCGCACCAAGGAACGCCCGTATTGCAGCCGCTACTGCTGCAGCGAGGCCATGAAGAACGCTCTGAAACTCAAAGAAATGGATCCGGAAAAGGATGTCACCATCATCTACCGCGATGTGCGGACCTTCGGTCTCAAGGAAGACTTTTACAAGAAGGCGCGCGAGCTGAACGTCAAGTTCATCCGCTACGATGAGGACCGCAAACCGGAAGTAAGCGAGGCAGGCGGCAAGCTCTCCATCCGCGTCTTTGATCCGATCTTGAACGACTATGTGATGCTTGTGAGCGACCTGCTGGCCTTGAGCGTTGGCACGGTGCCCAATCCGACCAATGAAGAAATCGGCAAGATGCTGAAAGTTCCGACCAACCAGGATGGATTCTTCCTGGAAGCGCACGTCAAGCTCAGGCCGGTTGATTTCGCCACCGACGGCGTCTTCATGTGCGGCATGGCGCATGCCCCCAAGCTTTCCGAGGATTCCATCGTCCAGGCTAATGCGGCCGTCAGCCGTGCGTCGACCATTCTGACCAAGGATTTCATCGAGGCCGAAGGCAAGACCGCCTATGTCAATAAGGAACGCTGCGCGGCCTGCGGCCTGTGTGAGGCCAATTGCCCGTTCGGCGCCATTGCCGTGGATGCGAACGAAGGCTGTGCCGTGGTAAACGCGGTACTGTGCAAAGGCTGCGGCGTGTGTACGGCCTCCTGCCGCATGAACGCGGTCGATCTGAACGGCTTCACCAACGAAGAGGTCATCACGCAGATCGGGGCCTTGTATTAGAACATGGTAGGGGCGGATTGTGCGCCCCATTGAACCGGCGAATATTGATTGAACGGAGTAGATATGGCTGAGACAAAGGCAAAAGAAGGCTGGGAACCCAAGATCGTGGCAATCGTCTGCAACTGGTGCACCTATGCCGGGGCCGACCTGGCGGGCATCAGCAGGATCCAGTATCCGCCTAACGTGCGCATCGTGCGTGTGCCCTGCACCGGCAGGATCAATCCCTTCTATATCATGCGGGCCCTGCAGGAAGGCGCCGATGGCGTCTTGGTTTCTGGCTGCCACCCGGGCGAATGTCACTATATCAGTGGGAATTATCATGCCCGGCGCAAGTTCGCCATGCTCAAACGTTTCCTGGGATACATCGGCGTCGAGAGCGACCGCACCCTGTTTACCTGGGTTTCCGCTTCCGAAGGCGAACGCTTTGCCCAGGTCATCAAAGGCGTCACGGCCAAGGTCAAGCAACTAGGCCCGGCGACTAAGCTGGTAAAAACCCTGTAAGAGGATAAACCGTGGAAAAGATCGAAAAGAAACTCAGAGAAGAGGCCAAAAAGCTCCTGACGGACAAGAAGGTCGATGTGATCATCGGCTACGAGCAGGGCACCCTGCCGTTGACCGCCACGCCATGCTTCATCACCACGCCTGAAGAGGCCGACAAGCTTGTCTGGAACGCCTACTGCGTGCATAATCTGGCCAAGTATGTACACGATATCCTCTCGGCCCATAAAGAGGCGCAGAAAAAGATCAAGAATCCGGACGACCGCAAGACCAAGGTCGTAGGCGTAGTGGCCAAAGGGTGCACCAGCCGGTCCATTGTGATCCATCTCCAGGAAAAACAGTATACCAGGGAAGATGTCGTAATCTTGGGCGTGCCCTGCACGGGCTATGTTGATCGCAAGAAGCTTGGGCTGGCCATCGGCGGTGCTGATATCATCGATGGCACGCTTTCAGGCGGCGATTTAAATATCAAAACCTCCGCCGGCGATAAGAAGGTGGCCCTCAAAGATGTCCTGGCCGACAACTGTCTGACCTGCCGCTTCAATAACCCGGTCATCTCCGACATCATGACCGGCGAGAACGCCCCGGCTTTAGCCGCCGATAAGGAATACGATAAGGTCACGGCGCATGAGCAGCTTTCCACCGAGGAGCGCTGGGCTTATTTCGTCAAGGAGATGGACAAGTGCATCCGTTGCTATGCCTGCCGTCAGGCCTGTCCGTCCTGCTATTGTAAGGTCTGCTTCGTGGAGCAGACTCAGCCTCAGTTTGTGGGTTTGAGCGAAGACAAGACCGACACGGCCCTGTTCCAGATGCTGCGTCTCTTCCACATGGTTGGGCGCTGTGTGGACTGCGGTTCCTGCATCTCGGTCTGTCCCATGGGCGTGGACCTACGCACCTTCCTCAAGAAGCTTGACAAGGACGTGCTGGAACTCTTCCAACAACGCGCCGGGGCCTCCATGGACGAGGTTCCGCCCTTGAGCACCTACAAGGAACATGACCCGGAAGACTTTATCTACAACCCATAATATAAAACGTGTGGATACGGAGAAGCCATGAAGAGCTTTTTGTCTGAAGTGAACGAAAGGATGCACGGAGTGCCCATACAGCGGTGCTATCACTGCCGCAAGTGCACGGCGGGCTGCCCCTTGGCGCAGGTCATGGAGTATAACCCCAACCGGATCATCAAGATGATTCAGATGGGTCTGAAGGACGCGGTCCTGAACAGCTCGACCATCTGGCTGTGCGCCTCATGCGAGACCTGCATCACGCGTTGTCCCAACCAGGTTGACATCGCCCACATGATGGACACGCTGCGTCAGATGGCCATCGAGCTGGGCTACGCAGCCAAGGAAAAGAACATCCTCAAGTTCCACAAGTCCTTCCTGCACAATATCTGGTTCAACGGCCGCATCAACGAACCTATGATGATGGTGGAATACAAGCTCCTCTCCGGTGATCTCTTTTCGGATATGGTCATGGGCCTGGATATGTTCCGCAAGGGCAAGCTCCACCTCATCTCGCCCAAACCCAAGGACATGGCGACGGTGCGGAAGATCTTCAAGGAAACGAAGTAAGGAGGCGCGCAAGTGAAGGTTTCATACTACCCCGGATGTTCGCTGCATGGCACGGCCAAGGAATACGACCAGTCGATGCGCGCCGTCAGCACCGCGCTGGGCATTGAGCTTAATGAGCTCAAGGACTGGTCCTGCTGCGGCGCCACCAGCGCTCACAGCACCAACTTCAAGCTCTCGGTGGCCCTGCCAGCTCGTGACCTGATGATCGCCGAGCAGGACAATCTCGACGTGATGGTGCCCTGTGCCGCCTGTTTCAATCGCTTCAAGAGCGCCCAGCACCATCTCAATACGGACACTGCTCTGAAAAGTGAGATTGAAACATTGGTCGGAGGACACTATCAGGGATCGATTGCGGTGCGCAATCCCATCGACATCATCTTTAACGAGATCGGCGTGGACAAACTTGCCTCCAAGGTGACGCGGCCGCTGGCTGGACTCAGACCCGTTTCCTACTACGGTTGCCTGCTGTTGAGGCCGCCCGAGGTCTGTAACTTCGACAATTACGAGAACCCGGTGCTGCTGGACAAAATTCTGAGCGCTTTGGGAAGCGATGTGAAGCCATGGTCCTACAAGACCGATTGCTGCGGCGGCAGCCTTACCATCAGCAAGACCCCCATTGTTGCGGGCATGGTGGACAAACTCATGAAGATGGCCCGGGAGGCGGATGCCAACTGCATCGCCGTGGCCTGCCCGGTGTGCATGGCCAACCTGGATATGCGCGCCAGCGCGCACTTGAAACTGCCGGTCTTCTACTTCACGGAACTGATCGGCTTGGCCTTAGGGCTACCCGGGCCTGCCAATTGGCTCAAGCTCCATAATGTCGATGCGGCCCCGCTGCTCAAGGGTCTTGGACTCCTATAAAAGCATGAAGGTTGAGAACGCTATGGAAAAAAGGCTGATAAAAAAGGATGCATTGACCGGGGTAATCGAAAAGATCGCGGCTGACATGGTGGTGTATGCGCCGGTGCAGGATGAGGACAACGTTCTGTTCAAGCCCGTCCAAAAAGGAACGACGTTTCTGACCACCTTTGCCAACACCAAGAATGCCCCCAAAAAATTCATGTTCCCACGTTCCGAGCTCCTGCTCAAATATACCCGCACCCCCAAGGGCGGACAATTCGCCTCGGACGCCCCGGGAGCCCAGATGACGGTGCTCTTCGGCGCGCGGCCCTGCGATGCACGCAGCTTCACGCTCCTGGACATGCTTTTCGACCAGGATAAATGGAAGGATCCCTACTATATCGACAAGCGCGCCAAAACCACGGTCATCGCCCTGGCCTGCGTACATCCGCCCTATGCAACCTGCTTCTGCACCTCGGTGGGCGGTAGCCCCACCTCCAATGACGGCGCGGATATCCTGCTGACCGAGTTGGGCGATACTTATCTGGCCGAGTTCATTACCGAGAAAGGCGCCAAGCTCTTGAGCTACTTCGGAGATACCAAGGCCGACAAGGCAGCCGAGAGCGCCAAAGAAAATATCGCACAGGCTTCAGCATCCGAGATCAAGGTCAAGATCCCGGCTAAAGAGATCAAGCCCTGGCTTGACGCCAATTTCGAGCATCCCTTCTGGGGCACCATCCACCAGAAATGCCTGGCCTGCGGCACCTGTACCTACCTGTGCCCGACCTGCCACTGCTTCGACATCAGCGATGAGATGAAGGGTGCCGACGGCAAGCGCATCCGCAATTGGGATTCCTGCATGTTCCCGCTCTTCACCAAGGAAACCTCGGGTCATAATCCGCGCACCTCACAGAAAGAGCGCTGGCGCCAGCGGGTCATGCACAAATTCCGCTACTATGTCGAGAACTTTGGGGCTATCGCCTGTGTCGGATGCGGCCGGTGCGTGATGTACTGCCCCGTGAACATCGATATCCGTAAGATCGTCGAAGACATTTCGAAACAGTAAGGGAGAGACGTAACATGCAGAATCCATATGTACCCATCCCTGTTGAAGTGGTGAAAATCATCACGGAAGTGGATACCAAGGACATCAAAACCTTCCGCTTCGGCTTCGTGAACAAGGAAGACGAAGAGAAGTTCGCCTATATCCCCGGACAGTTCGCCGAGCTCTCCATCTTCGGCAAGGGCGAGAGCCCCATTGGTATCGCGTCGTCTCCCACGCAGAAAGGATATATAGAATTTACCGTCCAGAAGGCCGGGGTGGTCACGTCGGCCCTGCATGAGATGGAAGAAGGCACGCTCATGGGCGTGCGCGGTCCCTTAGGCAATTCCTGGCCGTTGGAATACCTCGAAGGCAAGGACATTGTGGTCGTGGGTGGAGGATTCGCCTTCACCACCTTGCGCTCGCTCATCAACTACATGTTGCATGACGACAACCGCAAACGCTTCGGCAAGATCACCTGTATCTACGGCGCACGTACGCCGGGGCTTTTGATCTACAAGGAAGAGTTGGAAGCCTGGGGCAAGCGCGACGACATCAACCTGAACGTTACCGTGGACAAAGGCGATGCCACCTGGAAAGGTCGCGAAGGCTTCGTGCCCACGGTATGCAAAGAGGTGGCCCCGAGTTCCGAAAACGCGGTGGCGGTCATCTGCGGACCACCCATCATGATCCGTTTCACCCTGCCGGTATTCTTTGACCTGGGCTTCTCCAAAGACAACATCATCACCTCGCTTGAAATGCGCATGAAGTGCGGCATCGGCAAGTGCGGGCGCTGCAACGTCGGCCACAAGTACGTCTGCAAGGACGGACCGGTGTTTTCCCTGGCCGAGTTGGATAAACTCACCAAAGAGTACTAGCCCGTTCTCTATATATGGGCGGCCTTATGGCCGCCCCAACACCAATCTCCAAATTCCTATCGACTTCGCCCTTGATCTTGTCAAAGTTCGGTTTTATATAACCTTGACATGTCCGCCATGATGAAAAGAATCATAACATCGCAGGCTTTTGCGGCCATGCTGTATCGCTTTATCCGTGCCTATTCCCTAACCTTGCGCCTCACGGTGGTGAACGAAGAGCCCTGGATGCGGTTTCTGCAAACCGGCGGTCGCGTGCTTCTGTGCACCTGGCATCAGCAGTTTTTCGCGGCCATCCGCCATTTTCAGGCCTATCGCGCATTTCATCCGGCGTTGATGATCTCCAAGAGCGCGGACGGCGAGATGATTGCCGGTGTAGCCAGCCGTACGGGATGGGACCCGGTCCGCGGATCCTCTTCAAAAGAGGGACGTGTCGCCCTACAGGCCATGATCGACAAGCTCAGGACCGGGCGGCTGGCGGCACACATCGTGGATGGACCGCGCGGCCCGGCCGGCATTGTCAAGCCCGGTGTCATCCGCCTGGCGCACGGTGCCGAGGCCATGATCGTGCCCTTCTATATCGAGGCGGATAAGGCCTGGTACTTCAACAGCTGGGACCGTTTCATGCTGCCCAAACCATTTTCCGAAATCAGGCTCATTTTTGAAGATATGCTGCGGTTCAGTCCCTCGAGCGATGAGACGGTGTTCGAGGGACAACGCCGGGAGCTTGAGGCGCGCATGCTTACCCACCTCCACCGCTAAAAGCAGCCCGGGAGGCCTTTTCAACCGCCATCAAGGACTCTGCGGGACGGCAACAGAGCCTCGGCTACAAGCTCGGCGATATCCTTGACACGTACCTGTTCCGCCCCCTTGTCCTTGAGACCATCCTCAAACATGGTCATACAGTAGGGGCAGGTCACGCACATGGTTTGAGGCCTTTGCGCCAAGGCCTCGCTCACCCTTTCCAGGTTGATGCGCGTACCCAGATGCTCTTCCATCCACATGCGGCCGCCGCCGGCACCGCAGCAGAATGAATTGCCGCGTTTGCGCGCCATCTCGTACGGCCGTTGACCGGTGGTCAGGCGGATGACATTGCGAGGGGCTTCATAAACCCCGTGGTGGCGCCCCAGATAGCACGAATCATGAAAGACTGTCCGGCCCATGTCCACCGTTCGGGAGATTTTCAGCGCTCCGTTATCAAGCAATCCGTCGATGAATTCCGCATGATGCCACACCTCGACCTCAAGGCCATAGGGGCGGTAATCATTCTTGAGGGTTGAATAGCAGTGCGGGCACAGGGTAATGATTTTCTTCACGCCCTTCTCCTGAAACAGCTTGACATTGGCCCTGGCCATGCGATCGAAGACGAATTCATTGCCCAAGCGCCGCACGCTGTCGCCGCAGCACAACTCTTCTTTCCCAAGAATACCCCATGAAACTCCGGCGCCGTCCAACACCGAGGCTAGCGCCAGGGTGACCAGCTTATTGCGGGCATCGAAGGCGCCGGCGCAGCCGACATACAAGAGATACTCACAGGAAGAGGGGTCAAAGGTCTTGACGGAGATTTGTGAACACCATTTGGTGCGCTCGGTCGGGGCGATACCCCAGGGGTTGCTACGCTGTTCCATGTTTTCAAAGAGGTTCAACAGTTCCGCGGGAAATCTGGCCTCCATCTGGACCAGATAGCGCCGCAGCAAGATCAATTTTGGCATCTGCTCGATGAAAACGGGGCAGACCTCCATACAGGCCCCACAGGTAGTACAGGACCAGATGGCATCTTCACTAATGGACCCTTCGCCTTGATTGCCGATCAACGGCCGTTTGGCAGGGAGCCCTCGGCGCATGAGCTTGCCGTTCTCCATGAGATTGACCTTGATGTCATGAATGACCGCTCTCGGATTCAAGGGCTTTTCGGTCGTAGTGGCCGGACAGGCATTCTGACAGCGCCCGCACTCGGTGCATGAATAGGAGTCGAAAAGATCCTTCCACGTATACTGACTCACATTCTGAACACCGAAGACGCCGCCTTTGATAAAGGTTTCCAGCGGCAGGGAATTGGGTCTTTCGATACGGCGGAAGAAACAGTTGGGAATCGAGGTCAGGATATGTATGTGCTTGCTGTAGGGCAGATAATTGAGGAAGGTAAGCAGTACCACGGCATGCACCCACCACCAGAATATCATTTGGTCTTCGATGTTATACGGCAACGGTTCCATATAGAGAACCGCTGCAAAGGTGCTCGAGACCGGCATAAAAGCCGCCGCCGGCTCTCTTCCCATGGCGATTTCGATGCCGTGCAGGTTGAAGAAGGCGATCATCAACAGACCTACCAGGGACAGGATGATGAAGGCATCCAAAGTCACGGACTCGGGATACGGCGG
>JBDKSM010000099.1:0-6594 GCA_039680665.1 Syntrophaceae bacterium
TCGTGGCGATACGGTTGCATGATTTGTTAGCGAGACCGGGCAAAAGCCCGGTCTCGCTGACCCGTGCCGCCGACCGCCCCATCACCATGAGACACCACATTACTGAAAGGGTCGGTGTCTGATCGAGCAAAATTTTTCCAATGGTGACCATAGGGACGAATGGTGAGAACCCTGTTGACAGATTTTGGGCTTTGTTTCATAGATCAAGGAGTATGGTATGAATATGCAACCGATCGCTGGAGAAACCACCCTGGACATCATACGAATGTAGCTACCTGTTCGTCTTGCCCCGGTTTATACAGTCTGTATAAACCGGAATGACCAGATAGGGAAAACTGGTGTAATACTTTTAATTATAATGGTAATGGACAAAATAGCTTTCAGATGCGGCAATGTAGTATACAGAAGCAAACCGTCTGTGTTTTTAGACTTATACAGACTGTATAAGCACTGTTATGTGTGAGAAGGATATGACGCAATCCGAAAAAAATGTGATTGATTTTTTTAGATCTATTGGAATCGAACTTGTACAAATACCTGAAACTGACACAGAAACGCCTGATTATAAAACATCAATATCAGGAGTCGAAATATTCATTGAGGTCAAGGAAATCATTGAAAATGATTATGAAAAAGACGTTCTAAAAAAAACTGAGGATAATACCCATCAGTATTCGTTTGATGTACAGCCAATGAGCAAGCGTGTTCGAGGAAAAATTACAAAGGCAGATTGCCAGTTGAAAAAGTTATGTATAGCTAATCAACCAGGAATATTGATTATTCAAGACCTTCGCTCGTTTTTTACTAGGAGTTTAATACCAAGTGAAGAGGTAAAACAAGCCATGTTTGGTGAACGTGAAATATGGGTCTCCATGCCTTCTTTCGGAGTAATTAATAAATCTAAAATAACAGCTGATATTTTTGGTAAAAATAAATCCAATACCAAATCCAAAAACCGTAATATCAGTGCCGTATGCCTTCTTGTCGATAAAGCTGAAACACGAGATTCCTCATTGTTCATTTATCATAATCCATATGCGAAGAACCCATTACCCCACAAATTAATAGATCATAGTAACGTGAAGGAGTTCGTAATACCTTCAACAAGATCATATTGCCATTATGAAAAAGTATAATCACATAACCATCGGCTACACCGGACTGTTTGGGCCGCACTTCCTAGCATACTTGTCAGTTCAACTTGGCCCAAGCAGCCGGTGAGCCGGGTCGTTAGGCCATACCTCCAAAAAGGATAACAAAATGTGGGTAGATTTTGAGAAACAGCAACTGAAGGTTGGTGTCGACTACGATGCCTTTAGACTTACTGCGGTACTATTCTTTGATCCCAAGTTTGCAAACTCAAAAGAGATCATAGATCTATTGGACTACCTCGACGCCTTTAGCGCAAATCATTTAGACATTCTCATCACTGGTTGCACATTAGAGCCTCCTGAAGATAGCGCTGAATCAGTTACCGAGATTTCCTTTGGCCTCAAGAAGGGGTATTACACGGCTAAAACACTGCATAAAGACGTTCAACGTTTTGAAAGCGTAACTTCATGGCAGTTCAGTGGTGAAATTGATGTTGTCATGTTTAACCAGCGTGGATTTAAAAACGAATATGGTGTTAGCGGAGTAGCTAGAGATTACAAAAATGCGATAGTGTTGAACCTCTATCGAATGCTCACTAACAAGAAAATAACGTCGTACTCTGCGTTCTTTTCGGAGTTAATCCGTTTCGCTAGAGATTATCAAGGCGATAACCCGACGTGGGGAATCAGTGACACCAAACTATGGATAGAGGTAAAACGGTCACTATTCGAATCTCTCAAGAAGTACATTGGATTTCGAAAATTCCAAATTCGCGTAGAGGACTATGCAGTGAAGAACATTGGTAAGGGCCAGCCATGGGAAGATGGGTTATACTACGCATAGTGTAGTTGGGCATCGCACTCTATTGGCCTAACCCATCACTTGTGCGGACGCAAAAAAGCCGCGCCGGTGAGCTTAAACGTTCGATCACAATGAAGGGGATGCAGAAATGACCGACAAGCGTTCCGTAGCTGAGCGGTGTAGCGCCGCAGCCAAGGAATATGACAGTAGCAAAGGAGCTCAAGGCTGGCGCGGACCAGAGGCCGTTTTCGGGCTGATGTATGCCTCCGTAGGTTCTGGCGACTCGCTGCTCGACATCGGGATTGGCACGGGGCTCGGTTCGGTGCTGTTCCACAAGGCTGGACTTCTTGTGCACGGGATGGACCTGTCACGTGAGATGCTGGACGTGTGTAGAGAGAAGAACATTGCAGAAGAACTGAAGGTACATGACCTCACGTTGGATCCCTATCCCTACACGACCGCATCGCTGCACCACGCCGTCTGCATCGGCGTGCTCAACCATTTCGAAAGCTTGGACCTGGTGTTTCGTGAGGTTTCCCGGATTCTGAAAGACAACGGTATATTCGGTTTGGTCGTGGTAGATCGAAATCCGGAGGAAGCATCCAGTTTCGATGTGGAGCACGCAGGTTCACGGCACACCATGTTCCGACACTGCAAGGCCGAGATATCGGATCTTCTGGGCAATCATGGTTTCGAATTTCTTAGAGAGCTTGAGTTTACCGTGCCGGCGCACAAAGCCGGCAGTCAACCCATGCGCATGAAGGCGTATGCGGTCAGGAGGATGAAGAGGATCGAACCAGAGAACTGACTCGTACCCAGTACAGCCGCACAAGCGCGGCTATACTGGTCCGGTCATTCTGAACGTTGTGGCATGAGCTTAAATAGATGAAGCTTTTGGCACACATACTTTCGATAGCAGCTCTGGTCTTGTCTGTTGCATGGTTCTATACTCAGCCAGGGTATGAACCTGCGATAACATTCGTGTTAGGTGTCGCAGGAATAATTGGATCACGATTCATTAAATCCAATCCATCAAAAAACTCTGAACTCAACAACGCTTTGTTGCGGCCTCATCGGCTTGAAGCCCGCAATGTGCTTCTTGCCTTTGTCGACTTTTGCTTAAGCTATCAGACATTGCACCCTCAGAACAGCTTAAATAGAACACACGATCTTGCTACTGAGATTGAAAGGTTCAAAACCAAATTAGATTCATTAGGGCCACTTGCTGTACCAGAACTGAACAAACTTAGGCTGGATATTGTTGCAAAGGCATGGAATCTTCAACGGTTACTTGACCGTCAACAAGATTCTGACCCACGACCTATCAGCCAGGAGTACGATTCATTTGAAGACAATCTTGACGCTATCGTTGACTGGTTTTCAGGTGTGAAAAATATAATCAAAGCGGAAATCGACCCTTATCTTGAAATATAATAGTCCCAACAAAGGCATCCATACGGACCGGGATTTCGGGCGGGGGGCCTTGGAAATATCGTATCTGTTGGCTGCTTCAGGGTGGCACGGGCAAAGGCTTTAGCCTTGCCCGTGAGTTTTATCATAAGGCTCCCCATTTTCCATAGATGACAGGAAACTTGCCCGGCGTCTGCCACCCGCCACTTCTGCTATGGGGCATCCTGACCGTGATGATGATGGCGGCGGCGAAGGTCCGTGGGATTGGGCCGCGTCATTCGCGGCCAGTCCCGCGGACATGAGGTCCAGGCGCATGATATCAAGGTTGATACGACCTTGTTCCATTTCTAAATCAAGCGTCAACTTTGTCGGCTGCGTCATCGGCTCCTCGGTGTACGCTAAAAGTACACCTGCATAGCCTCTTCCTTGCCTTCTCGTTGCCATCTTGATTTAGAAACGGAATTATTCCAAAAGCATATCCAGAAAAGCTTTAGCCCCCCTGGTGATCCAGGGGGGCTTGGGGGGTCAGAGATTCTATTCTTGATGTAGTCCTTTGCCTTACCCGATCTCTTCGATGGCCAGCGGGTATTTGGACATGAATTCGCATCCATCTTTGAGGATCAGGATATCGTTTTCGTAGCGGAAGCCGATGCCTTCGGCCGGGCAGGCGTACTGCATGGCGCAGACGACCATTTCGTTTTCCTGGTAGACGTGGTCGGGGTCGGTCCAGTAGGGCATGGGGCCGTCGTTACGACCGCCGATGCGCCATTCGTCGCCGAAGAGGCCGATGCCGTGTTCGCAGCCCGGCACGGTGAAGTCGGCGCAGCCGCGCGATTCGGCGCAGTCCATCATGACCTGGGCCAGCTCGGCCGGGGTGGTGCCGGCGCGGTAGCTGTCGAGCACGAGCTGGACCAGGGCCACGAAGTTGTCGGCGTGCCAGCGCTGGCGCTTGGTGGCCGGGTTGATGAGGTAGTTGTGCGAATGGTCGCCCAGGGCGAGCTGGAACATGGCGTGGAGGTCGAGCATGAGGGGGTCGCCGGCCTGGATGACCTTGTTGGTGGGCGGGGTGCAGGCGCCCAGGCCGGTGCGGTAGCCGGTGGAGATCTCGTTCAGGCCCGCGAAGTTCCATTCCGACACACTGCCGGCCTTGCGCATGGCCAGGGCCGCGATGCCGCCGATGACCGCCTCGGTTATGCCCTTGTAGCCGCCGTTTTCCAGTGCCTCCCTGCAGGCTTTGTGGCCTTCATCCACGATCAGGGAGGCCTTACGGAAGCGGTTGATGGTGCCCTGGTCCTTGATGATCGAGAGCTCGTCGATGAGTTCGTGGGAGTTTATGAAGGTGAAGCCGGGCAGGGCCTCGCTAAAGCGCGAGTACTCGTAGTGGCTCAGGTTGCCCTCGGCGGTGTAGGTAGCCATGCCGTCTTCATAGCCCAGGCGGCCCTTGGTCAGGCCCAGGTCGTCCTTGATGAAGTCGGAGACGGCCGAGATCTGGTCCATGCCGCCCATGGGGGCATAGGCCCGGACGTGGTCTTCGTCCAGCCAGGTCTCGTCGCCTAAGCGGATGGCGTCGATGATGAAGGTGAAGACCGTGGGGTCTCCTTCGGGGGGGATGACGATGTAGCTGCGCCAGGGGCAGAAGGCGTCGATCACCCAGCTCAAGGTCCGGATGCGCGAGCCCAGGTAGACGTCGATGTTGGCGGCGTGCATGGCCTTCTGGATGGCTTTGACGCGGGCCGGATTGTCGATGTAGTACGGGTCCTTGGGGTCGAGGATGCGTGCCATGGTGGGCCTCCTTAGTATACGGCCGGGATCTGGGACAGGACCTTGTTGAGCCGGTCCGCCACCGCCGCGAGTTTGAGGGCCTTGGCCATGTTGCCGCGCACCTTGAGCTTGCCGGTCATGAGTGCCCGTTGCGAGCTGATTTCGGCGCGCGAGATGCGGGCAAAGACGTCATAATCGCCGCTGATGGTGAACTCGGCCTTGGGCGCTTCGCCCTCGCCGACCTCCACGCGCGACACCGCGCCGTTCACGGCCTCGATGAAGAGGAAGTGTTCCTTGCTGTCCGGGCAGTTCTTGTAGATGTTGGACATGGAGGTGGAGACGTTGTTCATCTTCTCGGGCGGGATCTCGGACTTGAGGCGCTTCAAGGCCTCGGCGGCCCATTCCGGGCTGAGGTACGTAAATTTTTCCGACATGGTTTCCTCCTTTAATCTTTGGCCGGTTTCGCTTTGGTTGGTGCCCGGCCTTTTTTGCGTGCGGGTTCGGCGATCAGGCCACCCAGGATCAGGTCGACGCCGTCCTTGAACATGATCCGGGAAAGCGTGCCTTCCGGAAACATGTAGGTCTTCTGGATCAGCATGACATAGAAGGCGAACAGGAGCTGGGCCACGCCGTCGATGTCGATGGGTCGGAAGCGACCGTCGGTAATGCCGCGCTGGAGTATGTCCTTGAGCATGGCGATCGAATCACGGTTGATGTCGGAATAGGGGTCCTGGGAGGAGAAGAGCGGGAACAGGGAGGGGTCGCGCATGAGGATGCGCTGCAGGTGGCGGTCCTCGGCCAGGTACTCATAGGCCTTGTGGGCCATGATGATGACCTGTTCTTGGACGTCTCTTTCAGCGGCGACGGCCTCGCGGACCTTGTTCTGCCAGATGCGTAGTCCATAGGCCACGGCCTTGTCGTAGAGCTCGCGCTTGTCTTTGACATAGAAATAGAGCGAGCTTTTGGCCGTGTCGAGCTCGGCGGCGATATCCTCGATCGTGGCCTTTTTGAAGCCGTACTCGGCGAAGACCTTTAGAGCGGCCTTGTAGATGGCCTCGTACTTAAGCTCGCGTTTGGCGGCACGCTTCATGGCAAACTCGAAAAATAGAACAAAATGATCATAAATTCGACTTAAATGATCGGCATGGTTTTGTCAATACGATAATAACAAACTTTGCGTGTATGAGGTGAAACGGTGTAACGAGGGAGCTTCGCCGACCCTAGTCCTTGAGCTTGACCACCAGGCAGGTCAGATAGCGTGGGTCGAACCGGGCGGAGTCACTCAAGCCTGCGACCTCTTCTTCCCAGCGAGTCATCAGGCCTGCGGCCGCGGACTGGATCAGCTCGGCCGGGATGTCGGGGTCAAGGGCAGTCAGGAGCGTTGCGAGGTCATTCAGCAAGCCCGGCCGGCAGTGACGCACCGCACCCTTAAGCATGGTGGTGCGCTCGATGAAAACGCTGAGCTCGGCTGAACTCAAGGGGCGGAAGGAAAGATCGCCGGTGGAGATGTTCACGGCCAGGGCCGTGAAC
>JBDKSM010000100.1:0-12062 GCA_039680665.1 Syntrophaceae bacterium
CCTAGGTTTGGAAGGGCTTCCTTGGGATTGATCGAGGCCACGACCGGAATGAAGCCGCCATTCTTCGGGAAGGCTCCCCGGAAAAGCCAGGATGTACGCTCACTGGCAATCCCGAGCTCGTCCGCCAGACGGAAGCAGGTCGCGTATTGATTGAAGAAAAACTGCGCCCCCGGGTCAAAGACAAAGCCGCCCCGCCGCTCGGTGAGGACCCTGCCTCCTACGTTGGAGCCGCTCTCGAAACAGACCACCTCGGCCCCGGCCTTCTTAAGGGTATGGACGGCGGCCAAGCCTGCCATTCCAGCCCCTACCACGATAACCTTCATGTGCTCCTCCTTATCTCTGTTGCTTCTACCTTTTCGGTGTGTTCATTATTAACTATACTGTTTGTTAGTTATTAACTTTCTTATCTGTTAGTTATTAGTTTTTGTCAATAGAAAAATCGACGCAGGAGAGCGTAATGAGAAATCTTTTGAAACATTTGTAATTGGTGAGGAAATCTGACAAGTTGTCGATAATGGTAGTATGGAACCATGCAAGGAGGGGTTATGATCAAGGTGACCTGTCTGGGCGGGGCGGAATCGGTAACGGGATCTTGTTTCTTGATTGAGCTGGAAGACGGCACCTTGTTCATGGTGGACTGCGGCATGTTCCAGGGCGGACAGCAGATGGAGCAGCGCAACTTCGGTGAATGGGGGTTCGATCCCTATTTCATCGACACGCTCTTCCTGACGCATGCGCACATCGATCACAGCGGCCGCATCCCCAAACTCGTACGGGACGGATTCAAGGGCCATATCGTCACCTCGCCGCCCACGGCCGAGCTCTGCAAGATCATGCTCTTAGACAGCGCGCATGTGCAGGAGATGGACGCCGAATGGCAGACCCGCAAGAACCGCAGACACGCCCGCAAGCCCATCCTGCCGTTGTATACCATGGAGGACGCGGAAAATTGTTTTCAGTATTTCGAGCCCGTGGAGCGCGACAAGGTCTTCACCGTCAACTCCGTGGTCAAGGCACGCTTGCGCAACGCCGGGCACATCCTGGGATCATCCATCCTGGAGCTGTGGATCAAGGACGGGCCGGACGAGATCAAGCTGGTCTTCTCGGGCGATATCGGCAAGAAGAACCAGCTCATTGTCAAGGACCCGGAAGAGATCCTGACCGCCAATTACCTCTTCCTGGAATCCACCTACGGCAACCGCCAACACCGCTCCTTCGAGGACAGCAAGGCCGAGCTTCTGGAGGCCATCCATTACGCCGTGGCGCACGGCGAAAAGATCATCATCCCGGCCTTTGCCGTGGAGCGCACCCAGGAGATACTCTACGTGCTGGGCGAGTTCTGGCGCGCTGGTACGCTGCCCGATATACCAGTCTTTCTGGACAGTCCCCTGGCGATCAAGGCCACCGAGATCTTCCGCAAGAACAAGCCTTATTATGATGAAGAGGCCAGCGCGCTGGTCGACAAGGGTTTCGACCCCTTTGACCTGCCCAACCTGCGCTTTACCTCCACCATGAAAGAGTCCATGGCCATCAACAGCCTGCACGGCTCGGCCATCATCATCGCCGGCAACGGTATGTGCACGGCCGGGCGCATCAGACACCACCTCAAGCATAACCTCTGGCGCCCAGGGGCCAGCGTTGTGATCGTGGGCTTCCAGGCCAATGGGACCACGGGGCGCATGCTGATCGAAGGCCGCAAATGGGTCAAGATCCTGCGCGAGAGCGTAACCGTGCGGGCCAAGGTGTTTTCAATCGGCGGCTTCTCGGCGCATGCCGACCAGCACGATCTGCTGGAATGGGCCGGAAATTTCAAGACCTCCAAGCCTCAGGTCTTCCTGATCCACGGAGAGCCGACGGCCTCGATGGTCTTGGGACGCTTGATCCAGGAGCAATTAGGCTTAAACGTTCAGATTCCGGGGTATCTGGAGCGCTTGATGCTCGGGGCGGCCGAGGTGCGCCGGGTGGCCTCTCCGGTGCAGACGACACCGGCGGATATCAGCGCCGGCATGGATAAGACCATCGCGGCTTTGGAGCAGGAGTTGGCGCGCCTGAAAACCATGCTTGAGCAGCCGGAACTGCGCGAACGCATCAATGCGGACGACGTGGACCGCCTGCGTTCCATCCATGAAGAGCTGCAGGTGGTGCTGCCGGTATAAAGCGGGCTTCATTTGAGTTTGACGAGATACAGATCGCCGTCGGTGGAGAAGAGATTGCCGTTGATGTCTTGCCCCTTCACCGGGTCCACAAAGGCCACCTTGTGGTACCATGCCACCATGCCGGTCTTGAGCAGACTCTGCAGCAAATATTCTCTTTCCGTATCGATATCGGGCCAGATCTTGTGGGAGATCCCCCACAAGGCCCCGATATCAAGGCTGGCCGTACCGACGTACATGACCTGCCCTTCTTGGGATCGCACATGTGACTTCCAGATACGGGCATGATGCCGTCTGCGGTATGTTGGAATTGTAACCGAGCGCTCAAACCCAAAGTCCTGCACCCGGTTATCCCAGAATGAAGGCGGTATGGGGGCGGTGGGATAGTTCATGCGCATCAGACTGTAAAATCCGGCCCGAGCCAGGCTTTTCAGATCGACCTCATCGGCCTGGAACCATCCCGCTTGGTGAAAGGCTTTAAACAACTGCCGGTCGTCGTGTGCCAGGATCAATATACTTAATGGCTCCTGATTGTAGCCGCTTAACGTTTCCGTATAGAGCGGAAGGCGTTGCAGCTTGAAACTCATGGGGATATTATCCCCAAGAACCGCCGGCGGCATACCGTCCCTTAGCGGCATTTCCGGCAAATCGTACCGATAACCCACCCACAGGTAAAAAACCAAACCGATTCCGGCCAGGCCTGCGGTAGCGGTCTTTAGTGCCCACACCGGACGGACTGATACCGGCTGGGCGGTTTTGATCCATGTCCGTTCCCACGAAACCAGACTCATGCCAATGATGAGCCATATGCCGCCCAGGAGATAACCGGCCCAAACATCGCTCAAAAAGTGTACTCCCATATAGATCCGGGCAAATCCGATGGCCAGGAGCATGATCAAGACGGCGAATACAAGGTTCAAGCGCTTATTATAACTCTTGATCTGCTTTAATATAATATAGATAAGGAATCCATAAAATGCCATGGCCATGGTGGCGTGTCCGCTGGGAAACGAGTAGGAGGTCTCCGGGTACAGGGCCACGGCGGGACGTTGCCGCTGAAAAGCTATTTTGCCAAGCAGGATGAAGAATTGGCTCCCCGCGAGGGTCAGCCAGAGGGGCATGATGTAGCTCATCCGGCGCCATAAGAGCAGCACCAGGGTTAAAACAAGCGCAAAAACGGCAATGACCTGTCCCTTGCCCAGCAAGGTAATCCAGGTCATGACTTCGGTCACACCCGGGGTACGGAATACCGCCAGAAGGTTGACAAAACGCACATCAACGGCCGCAATGGCATCCGAGGTAATGATGTCTTCGATCAGGCCCAAGAACAAAAACAGGGTATAGAGAAAGGCTACACAGAGCAAGGTCAGTGGTAAGCCATAGAATGTTCGCCGATCGGCCCGACGCGCGATGAATCTGAAAAGAACCGGGTGGTGGCTTACAACCAATTGAAAACTATGGTTCATGGCAACGGCCTGGCTGAACGATCCCCAAAGGAAGCGGAAGAAAGCAAAAAATTCCCGTCCCCGTTTGAGGATTTCCCATCTCAGGAAGTAGAGGATGCCCAGGATAATGCAGAACGTTATCAGCAAGATGCCGCCTCGCGAGGTCCAAAACTTGCTGAATTCCCAGGCCTGTCCGAAAAAGTAACCCATGTAGACATAGGTCACAGCCCAGCACGGCGCGGATATGATATCCCAGAAGATAAAACGCCTCGACTGCATGCGGAAGAAACCGGCCACAAAGGGAATCACCGGGCGTAAGGGACCGATGAATCGCCCCAGGAAGACACTCTTGTTGCCGTGCGCCTCCAGGAAACGTTCGCCGTGTTCCATATAGCTCGAATGGATGATCTTGTCCCAGCGGCTGGCCAGCCGTGTCCCGTGGCGTCCAAGATAAAAACTGAAAATATCACCGACCACGGCACCGGCGGACGCGAACCAGATCACATCGCCGACGTTCAATATGCCCTTGGCGCACAGCGCGCCGATGGCTACGAGCAGGACCGTACCCGGTACGAACAATCCGATGAAGGCCACGGATTCCACAATGGAGAGCAGGAAGATGATCCAGTATCCGAGCAGTCCGAAATTCTCGATGGTAGGCAACAAGGAGTTCAGGTAATCCATGCGCGACCTATCTGTCTATGCAATGCCGACACGGCCCCTTGCCGACGCGGCGGCGCACAATCAAGACCGAGACGATCACGCAGCCCAACGTGTTTCCCGTTCGTCTTCCCAACATCAGCCTTCCCTTGTGTACAAGACATGCCCGCGAACGAGACCGTAACCTAAGCCGGTTTCATTGGGGGAGGCACGCTGTAAGGGTATTTCATGAAAAAAATGGTCGGGACGAAAGGATTTGAACCTTCGACCCCCTGAACCCCATTCAGGTGCGCTACCAGTCTGCGCCACGTCCCGAAACCACACGTTTAGCTAGCATGTGATCAGCGGGGTGTCAAGCATCGCTGAACCTCTCCACGCTAATTAAATCGGTGAGGCGCCCCTCCCCGGGATTTGACCGCCACCAGGCCTTGTTCGGTGAAATATTCCTTGATGATCATCCTGGCCATGTCGTCGGCCTTGATGAGGTAGAACGGATCTCTGAGGAGCAGGCAGGCTATCGTAATGGCGCCGCGCTCCGAATGCTCGGCATATCCAACAAACCAATTCAAACGCCCGTCGGGATTGCGGCTGTCGATACTCCCGCTCTTGGCGCCCAGATCCAATTCCTTCATGACCCGATCGTATTTGCAGGCCCTGAAGCCACTGGCACAGGTACCGGTCTTGAGGGTCTCGGCCATCATGAAGCGCATGCTCTCGGCCTTGGCGTCGTTCATGACGCGCGTGCTCTCCACACCCATGGACCGCAACAGACGCGGGGTCACCATGCGCCCGCCGTTGACCACGGCGCTGATGATCTGGGCGGCATGCACCGGCGACATGCGTGTCTCATGGTTGAATCCGCAGGCCATTTCAGCCAGGTTGTACTGCGACTCAGGGATTAATACCGCGCTGGGTTCGGACCAGCATTCGCGCATGACCGGTTTCCAGAAACCCAACCGTATGGCCTCCAATAAAATCGGGTACTCACCAAGATAATTGGCCCCAATCTTGCCGAAGACGACATTATTGGATTTGGCGAAGGCCTGCGCCAGAGTGATCTGCTGTGACCAGCGATCGTCACGCGCATCAAGCTGTCCCCTATACAGGGTATACGGGCTTCCCCGGTAAGTTACGGGGCTCAAGGGCGTCATGCCGCTTTCGATGGCCGCGCTGGCGGTCACGATCTTGAAGACGCTGGCCGCCAGGAAGGCATCCAGTGGGATGCTGCAATCTTCACCGTCGCGGTCCGTGCCGTAGAGCGCCAGGATGTCGCCGTTATAGGCGTCCATGACCGCCACGGCCCCGAAATTAACCCGGTATTTGCGGGCGGTCGCGGCTATGAAGCTCTGCAAATCCGCATCGATGGACAATCCGGATGTGTCGATCATGGCCGGGGTGATATGCTTGAGCGCCGTACGGCTCAAATAGCGCGTATCGCCGAAATTCACGTCGGCCTCCCCTTTCCGGCCGATAAAACATACGGCGAAGATTAAAACGACGATCACGGGTACGAGGAGATACGGCAGGTATGTCGTGCGCTTCTTATTCAGCTTGGGGCCATCTTCAAAGTAATATGACATACTTGTTGGGTATATTGCATAAATGGGGCGGTCTTGTCAACTTGCGTGGCCCTTATGCAGCTCCTCCTTCTATCTCTGCTATCCCTTTCGGCAGACAGTAAAAAATGGATGAATCTTGGCCTCGGATATGCCGATATACTTCTCATATTGCTCTAGGGAGGGTTACCATGAAGATAGGAATACTTACCGGCGGAGGGGATGTTCCAGGACTGAATCCCTGCATCAAGGCGCTCGTATACCGGGCCATCGAGGAAGGCCACGAGGTGATCGGCATACGGCGTGGATGGGGCGGCGTTCTGAACTATAATCCTTCGTTAAGCTTTAAGGAGAACGCCCTGAATGCCATCCCGTTGGACAAAAACGCCGTGCGCACGGTGGACCGTTCCGGCGGGACCTTCCTGCACACCTCGCGCACCAACCCGTCCAACGTCAAGGCCAAGGAGATACCGAAATTCCTGAAGATGCCTGAAGCCGAAACCACAGGGGACAAGTTCGACATGACCCCCCATGCCCTCAAGGTGGTGGAAGCCATGGGGATCAACGTGCTGGTACCCATCGGCGGCGATGATACGCAGAGCTACAGCGAACGGCTGCATCGGGAAGGTTTCCCGGTAGTGGCCATACCCAAGACCATGGACAACGATGTCTTCGGAACCGACTACTGCATCGGCTTTTCCACGGCGGTTTCCCGTAGCGAGCAGCTCATCCAGAGCATGCGTTCTTCCGTCGGCTCACATGAACGTATCGCCGTCATCGAGCTCTTCGGCCGCAATTCCGGCGAAACCTCACTCATGGCCGCCTATCTGGCGGCCGTTGACCGAGCCCTCATCTCAGAGGTCCCTTTTGATTGCGAAAAACTTGCCCAGCTGATCATGCAGGATAAACACACCAACCCGAGCAATTACGCAATGCTGACCATCTCGGAGGGCGCCAAGATGACCGGCGGGGAATGCATCGAGACCGGCGAGGCCGATGCCTATGGCCACAAAAAACTGGGCGGCATCGGACAAATGACCGCCGACCGCCTCAAAAAAATCACCGGCCAGGAAATGGTCTATCAGCAGCTTGGGTACTTGATGCGCAGCGGCGCCCCGGACTCGATAGATCTGATGGTTGGCTTCAACTTCGCAAACCTCGCCCTTGAGCTTATCAACAAGCAGATCTACGGGCGGATGCTGGCCATCAAAAAGGGCGTCTATACACATGTGCCCTTAAGCCTGGTCACCAGCGGCATCAAGCGCGTCAACGTGGATGAGTTCTACGACATCGAGAACTATCGACCCAATATCAAGAATCTCGAAGGCAAACCCATGTTTCTGTATTGACCTCGCATGGCGGCCCTTTCAGGGCCGCCATCATGTCTGCGATATAGCCCACCGAGTCCGTATTGACCTTTAGAATTCTAGGCCCCCGCCTGGTTGAAAAAACCCGCTTGCATTATGAATCACGATTCAGTAGTATGAATAATTGAATGAATATGTGGGCGGAATATATATGAGTTCAGGCGGTAGAAAGAGATCCATCCTGCAGGTTGCGGACTTGGTGAACATGGGCGTGGCCATGGTACTGTGTGTGGTACTGGGTCTGGCCTTGGGTGTCTACCTGGACGGCAAATTCGGCACCGAACCCATCCTAACCTTGCTGCTGCTTCTGTGCGGACTTCTGGCCGGTTTCCGCTACATGTATAAAACCTATATGCGCTTCTTCGGAGAGGAGCTTAAAGGTGATGACCACAAGCATGGTTAAGGATCCGATCCAGAAGCAGATTGAATATGTCTCTCTGGGCATTTGGATCGTTCTGTGCCTCATAACCCTGCCGGCCTTCGGCCCAGGATTTGCCCTGGGTGTATTCCTGGGCGGAGCGTTGTGCCTGTTGAATTACCAATGGCTCTATTCACATGCGCGCACGGCCGTAACCCTGCCCGGCCGCAAAGGTTCTTCCTACATGATGTTCAAATATATCATTCGCCTGGGCGCCATGGCCGTCGTCATCCTGGCCCTGATGACCTTCACGCAGGTGAACATCGTCGCGCTCCTGATAGGACTTTCCGTCATCATGCTGGGCATCGTAAGTTATGCCTGTTACACCATACTATTCCATAACAGAGGAGAAGAGTAATCATGGATCACGGCATTTTATTATTGAACCCTGTTGCACATGCTTTCTACGAAGCCACCGAGAAGATTCTGGCACCTGTCAGGGCAGCCAACCCTGGATGGGCCTCCTTCCTGACGGATACCAACCACTACGTTCAAGTTGTATATATGTGGTTCTACATGATCGTGCTCATCTTACTGGCCATTCTAGCTGTTAAAACCATAAAACTGGTACCAGGGAGGCTTCAGAACTTCCTCGAGGTCGTCATAGGAGGGCTGAAAAACCTGCTTATCGATACCATGGGCGAAAACGGCATGCGCTTCTTCCCTCTCATCGCGACCCTGGCGATCTTCATCCTGACCGCCAACCTCGGCGGCATCATCCCCAGCCTGTACTCACCCACGGCCAGCATGTGCACCAACGCCGCCATGGCCATCGTCGTCTTCCTCCTGACCCATATTGTAGGCGTCCAGATTCATGGCATTAAATATTTCAAACACTTTTTGGGACCCGTGTGGTGGATGGCCCCCATCATGTTGCCGATCGAGCTCATCGGACATCTGGCACGCCCCCTTTCACTTACCATGCGGCTCTTCGGCAACATCGCCGGAGAAGACCTGGTCTTGGTCGTTATTCTCTTGCTGGTTCCCTTCCTCGTTCCGTTGCCCATGCTCGGCCTCATGATCTTTACCTCGGTCCTGCAGGCCTTCGTGTTTTCTCTCTTGGCCATGATGTATATCAGCGGCGCCATGGAGGAGGCCCATTAAGAATAGGCAACAATTAAATCCAAATATCATAATGGGAGGAAGTATGAAAAAGCTTTGCCGTATGATGGGTTTTTCAGCGTTGTTTATCCTTATGGGTTCTTCGATGCTCATGGCCGCTCCCGGAGCCGCCGCACCTGAGGTCATCAGCTTCTTCAGCTGGGCGGCAATGGCGGCGGGCATCGGCATAGCCATTGCCGCTTTTGGAACCGGACTCGGTCAGGGCAACGGCGTGCGCGGCGCCTGCGAAGGCATCGCCAGAAATCCCGAGGCCTCGGGCAAGATCCTGACCGCCTTGATCCTTGGTCTGGCCATGATTGAATCCCTGGCCATCTACGCCCTGGTTATCGAACTCATTCTGCTTTATGCCAACCCATTCCTGAAGTACGTGGTCGGGGCCTAAGATTATTTTCTAAGCAACAACGGCGGGGTATCGGATCCACACCGGAGTCCGATACCCCGCCGTATTTTAGAAACAAGCGGATATTCCGAAGATCCCCTAACCCTCGGTATGTGTTTTGAAAAGATCCTCCACACTCAAAAGATAATCGGCGATCTTCTGTTGCGCCCCGCGCGGGATCTCCTTATAAACAACGCCCAAGACCATCTCATGCCGGCTTTTGCGGATGTTCCTCACACGTCCGTAGATTTCCAGATCGCCCTCCACTCCCGGGAATTTGGCCCACAGAACGATCTCATCATTGATGACGATGGCGGGCACCCGATCGCCCGGGTAGATCTGGATCTGAACGCGACAACCGCGTTTGCTGACATCCACCACCGCGGCCATCTTCTCTTCATCCTTCACCACGATCCTGGCCGGAATGACGCAATCGATACGCTTGTGGTCTCTTAAATCATGGTGCTGGATAATTTTGGGATATTCCAGGAACAGAAGTCTGAAGGGTTGCGAGACGCTGTCTATGATTTTGGTCTGGAAGGCAAAAACCGTACCCTGGAAGATGTATTTCACAATGCATTGATTGCCCTGGTAGAGCTTCTGCTTGATGGTAGGGTACGGCCGTGGAGTCTTCAAAATAATGTAATTGTCCGGTTCCATACCGACCATATAGCTTTCGAGCGGGATGACCACGCCTTCGATCTCAAGATGGATTTTAGTTCCGATATCCAGGGAGATGCGCTTGCCGGTGGTCATGAGATCATATTTTCCCGTTTCCATAGAGCACCTGACGGCAGAAAGACGCGGGAACTTTAATACGCTGAGCTCCGAATGACGATACGTAATACACGATGACCAGGCACCTTTACTCGACCGACGACATTCGGAAAACTTACGAAATCATCCACGACCACAAGTTCACCAAAGATATCATCATCCGCTATTCCCAAAATAACGCGGATATCCGGGAGATGGCGCTTAATGGCCTGGACCTGTCGCATTGCCGCAGCATTCTGGATCTTGGATGCGGTTATGGACTTTTCATCGAACGCCTGAAAAACCGCATCCCCTCCGAAGCCATGATCACCGGCCTGGACGTGCTGGAAAGCAACCGCCCCGCCTTCCTCCATACCCTGGAAACGACCGGCTTCAGAGGCGACTTCATTAAAAGCGGAGCCGACCACATCCGCACAATTGCGGATGCGTCCTTCGACCTCATCATCGCCAGCTACTCGCTCTACTTCTTTCCACACCTGATCCATGACATCTCCCGGGTGCTGAAAGACGACGGTATTTTCATCACCATTACGCATAGTAAATTCTCGCTGCAGGAAATCACGGATCTGATCCCCTTAAGCATGGCCGAGAGCGGTATCGATCCGCCGACGCAGATCGCCATCACCGCCCTGTTGAACTCGTTTGCGCTCGAAAACGGTCTTCCTCTGCTTCAGCGCCATTTCAGGACCGTCGAGACCATCCACTACCCCAACACCATGGTCTTTCCAGCCTCTGATATCAACGACTGCATCCATTATCTCACCCTTAAACGCCACCTGCTCTTCAAAGAAGTGGCCGACACCAACCCTGAAAAGATCGATGACGTGCAAACGCGCTTCTACCGGCGTGTGCACCACCTGGCGCACAGCCGGGGATCGTTCACCATCACCAAGGACGACGGTGTTTTTCGCTGTTTCCATCCGCGACGCAATCATGCTATGAATTAATTACATGCCGTAGCGACTAACAACAGGTAGGTGAACTGAAAAACCATGCAGAAATGCTACATCCTGGATACGAATATCCTGATTGAAAATCCCGACTGCTTCGAGATCTTCAAAAACGGCGAGGAAAACAGGGTCCTGATCCCCTATTCCGTGATCATGGAACTCGACCGGCTCAAGAAGAGACCGGATCTGGGTCATATCGTCAACCTCGTGGCCGACAAGCTTGAGCAGGATCATATTGAGATCCTCAAAATACCGGAGAAAATCTATACCGGCAACGAATCCAACGACGACGACATCCTTCAGGATATCAAATACGCCTTCGCGGCCCGCGGCCAGCTCTTTGACGGATATGACCCCGTCATCATCTCGAACGACAAGATGTTTCGGGTCAGGCTGAAATACGAGGGCTTCCATACCCAGGAATACCGCGATTCAAAACCGTTCCACTCCGAATCGCAGCTCTATACCGGTTTCGTCAAGGACACCGAGCAGAAGATCCCCAACAGCTTTGCCTGGGATGGAAACGGCCAACTCTGGTTCGAAGGCAGGGAGTCTTATATCGACTACGAACATAACCCCTGGGGTGTCAAGCCCCGCTCGGTATACCAGAACTGCGCCATGGAGCTCATGCTCGCGCGGCATATCGACGTGGTGACGCTACAGTCCGAGGCCGGCTTCGGCAAGACCTACATCGCCCTGGCCTGCGCCTTCCAGCTCGTGCTCCAGAAGCCCAAGGAATATGACCGCATCTTCATCTTCAAACCCGTGGTGGAGATCGGCGAGAAGCTGGGTTATCTGCCCGGCGACGAGAAGGAAAAGCTCGCCCCCTACATGCGGGGCGTCCTAGACCTCATCGTCAAACTGCACGCCTTAAGACCCGCCAATGCCCTCTTCATCGACCCTACCAGCTCCAAACTGGAGCTGAACCACAAAAAGATCGAGGTCGTGAGCCTCAACTTCATCCGCGGCATGAACATCGAAAACGCGGTGGTCATTATCGACGAGGCCCAGAACCTCACGCGCTACCAGACACGCGCGCTGCTGACACGCATGGGCGAGAACGTGAAGTGCTTCGTCCTGGGCGATACCAACCAAGTGGACCACCCCTATCTCAACTCATCCAACAACGGCCTGAACTGGATCGTCAAGAAGTTCAAAGGCCATGGCAATTACGGCCACATGGTCCTCAAAGGGACGAAATCGCGCGGCCCGATCACCGATCTGGTATTGAAAAC
>JBDKSM010000101.1:0-11248 GCA_039680665.1 Syntrophaceae bacterium
CGGCGGGCTTGAGCCCCATTACCTTATAGGTGAACCGGACACCGATCCCTGTTACGAACAAGCAACCGATTACGATCCAAAGTGCTGTCATGGCCTTTCTCCTTTCATTCGCTTTCTGATTATAAAAGAGCAACAGTTATGCCAGATCGGTCGTATTTATATCTTATTGATATTACTATCTTTATCAATAAGGCCGACCACCCCCTCCTGACAGCTTGGCAAGAGACACGGTCTAGTGCCTTCCGGGCTTGGACAAAATGACAATTATTCTATGATCCCAGCCCCGTGAGCGTGACAACCTGGCAGCGTTATTCCGCCGAAGAAAAACAAGGCCCTCCAGGGGGGTGACCTTGAGGGCCGTAAGCCTGTTTATGGAGGCTTCTTGATTGACTTTTGCTGAGCCGTCTTTTTCAGATCCGGCGTTGCCGTGGTCTGGCAAGGTGTTGGCTCATATGGGCGTAGTCCTTATAGAGTCTCATGATACAGAGCGATATACCCAGCACCATAAGCCCGATCATGAAGGCCGGTTCGGTGTTCATGCTCACATCGATCCGGCGTCCGATATAGAGGAAGAGCAGCGAGGAGACCACGATCGTGAAACTCCAGGCGCTGACCATGATGATTTGGTTTATGTTTTGGGCATCGGCTGTCGCTCTCGTTTTCATGGCATCCTCCTTTATTCTTTCCTGCGCTTTCCTTAAGGATTGAGGTGGTCGGCTCAGTTAGGCCCTAGCTCAATAGATCTTTGACCGCATTGATGGCCGGGGCCGTGAACAGGGTCACGAACACCGTGTACAGGGCAAAGGAAGCGATGGCCTCGCTGAGATAGATTTTTTCAAAACGCAGCTTCAGGGAGATGATGGCGAGTCCGCCCATGATCAGGCAGCCCAGGTGGAAGTAGGGGAAATTTCCGGCGCCGGCGGTTGCCTCGGCGGCGAATGCAAACCCGGCCGTGACCATGATCACGAAAAGCGCTATGATGGATGTTTGAGCCGTTCTCTTCATGGTTTTTTCCTCCCTTCGTTTTCTTTTCTACCCGTTATAACGCATACCGTGTGCCAACTCTGGACGCCGGTGGTAAAATATGCATAATATAATGTAACTATTGGTTAAAACCGTTAGCTTTGGGCTTCCAAAGAGCCGCCGTCAGGTGATGAAGATCAAGATATTTTGAAAGCTCCGTTCAACGGAATTGAATGAAATGTGTGATTTCCCGGGCGGGACGGGTCATAATCACGGAGCAAATATAATAATGGATGAGCGTTCTTTTGAAACCGGCGACGGCAAGGGTCTGGGGCCGCTCAGTCATGCAGGGCCTGGGGCGTTTGGTGTTACGGCCTTACCACCGTGTTCTGCACGGCAAAGTCCAGGGCCTGATAGATCGTGGTGTAGACATCGCCGCCAGGGGTTATGTCCAGGCCGTTAAAGAGCGTATACAGGTCATGAATGACGCCCTGCATGGACACACTTCCGTTCACCACCCCGCTCAAGTCGATCTGGTCGATGACGACCGCGGCAGCCGAGGTTGGGGTGCCTTTGACAGGGACATCCCTGAACAGGCACTGTAGGATGGATACCGGCAGCTCGTCGGTTCCCAGCACTGCATCGCCCAGCGTGGAGAGATCGCCAAGCAGTTTATACAGCAGCAGGTCGCCGGCATCGGTCTGCTTTTCGGTCAGGGCGCTCAGGAGATGCATGGCCGGTTCAAGATCATAATAGCCGGTCAGGCTCTCGAAAGCCCGGACAACGGTGGTATTCTCCGAGATGCCCGTGGGACTGACGAGGGCTGAAGGATTGTAGTTTTCATCATAAAGGTCGAGCGCCTCGCACACGATGCTCAGGAGATTGTCCACGAACGGGTTATAGGATCCGGCGATATCGCCCTGTCTCAGGAGGTGCCGGATCAGGGCGGTCATAGGTTTGTTGCCGATATCGACCGGATCGTTGTCAAGGTCTTCGAGATCAGCCATAAGCGTTTCCAGGCTCAGCATGAAATCGAAGTCCGCATTACCCGTGATGGTCTGGACATTGGCACTGATGGCGTCGATATCCGCGCTCAGTTTATCCCAGGTATTGCCGGAATCCCAGATGGTCTGGAGGTTCACAAAGCAATTGCTGCTGGAGGTGTAGGCCACGAGCGGATCAAGGGAATTATTCTGGGTGATGAGGTCGCCCAGGTCGGTGCAAAGGTCGGACAGCGGAGTGTGGTTCTGTTCTAGGAACAGGCGTGTCCGATCGATTGTCGTGCGGCCCTGACTATCGGTATCGGAAAACAGGGTCTGGTCGAGTTTTTGGATGAAGAGTGTATCCGGGTCCTGTCCGGGATGAGAACTGGCGTCCACCCAATCCTCCAGGGCGGTGTCCAACTCATCGGTCAGGTTGTTGGCATTGGTGCGCAGCACTCCCGCGCTGTCCAGTTGGTTGATGATCTTGCATAGCAAGGGCAGGGCATTGTCCAAGAGGCCCTGGTCGTTGGTGCCGTGAGAGCGCAGCGCCATGGTCAGGGTGCCGGTGCCGTTTACACCTTCCAGGGCCTGCAGCACATGGGCGGTGGTGCTGCCGCCTGCCACCTGGACCCCGGAAACCGTAGAGATGGTGGAACTATCCAGGATGCCGGACAGAAGGGCAATCAGGTTGCTGGTCTTGCCGTTGGACCAGAAGTAATCCATGAGCGGCCACATCAGCGAGATCAGGGTATGCTGGGGGGAGGTCGTGGCTGGGTTCTGGGCCGCGCTCACGGCCGAGACATGGCTGCTTGTGTAGGTGACATTGTATGCCCAACCCGAGAGGGCGGCCAGGGCCGGGATGTAGTCGCGGATGCGTCCCGGATACACGGTCGAGGCGTTGTTCACCACCGGCGGGGCCAGATCAAGGCCATAGCTGGTGCCTGTTGGAGTATAGGTTATTATTGCGGAGAGGTTCAGCGGGTCCTTCAGGTCCTCAAGCTGCATGAAGGCAAAGTTAAGCACCCCGTTGTAGTCATTGGCTAAGGACATAATGCCCAAGGCTACATATTCGACATGGTAGTGTTTCTGCCACAGAAGCCAGTACATGGCCTCGTTGGGGTCGACTATGCCATTGGCGTTGTAATCAGCCGATGCCGGCGCCCCGCCCTTGGTGATATCCGCACCGGTTACGCCGTAACGGTACTTGATGGCGCGTACGATCTCGCCCACCAGGAATTCGGAGATGTTGGTCGTGGAGTCCTTGGCGCAGTCATGCCAACTCCCACTCTGGGAGTACTGCGGATGCACGATATTCAGGGCGGTCATGGTTATGTTTAAGTTTATCAGGAGGACGGAGGCCTTCACTGACATGCTGGCATTGACGTCCGCGTTCTGCATGGCCTTCAGGAGCGCGACAATGGCACTCTCACGGCCGGAAGAGGTTCTGAGGGTGCCCAGCAGATCGCGTTGGATCAGGTAATCCGAGAGTCCTTCATCCACGCCGCCATAGCGGGAATAATCCTGCGCGATTAGGGTGAGGATGCCTCTATCGCTGACCGTTACGGTGCCGAAGAGGTCTTCGGGCAAGAGGCGGTTGGTATCCGATGCGGCCGGCATCCGCGTCAGCACGTTCGTGAGCAGGGTCTGAAGGGTCTGGTCGGAACTCAGACCTTCTTCGTCAAGGACCGTGTCCAACTCGGTGAGGATCTCGGGCAGGTCGCTGGAGTTCAAAAGCCGGGCCAGGGAGTAGAGGACCTCCGCCAGTTCCTGACGGGTGTTGGCATCGGTGGCCAGCAGATCGATGACCTCGGTTACGCTATCGCGCAAGACATCCTGATTTATGCCGGAGTCCGTCGTATTCCACCAGTTCAGGAGCTTGGACAGCAGGCCCGCCATATTTTCAATATCGGCCTGGTCAAGGCTGCTGGCTCGGCCCTCGATGATCATGATCAGAGCCGTGATGGCCTGGTCGAGTTGTGATTCCGTCTCAGCGCTTAAGAGACCGGAGCTGCTGAAATCAATCGCTTTGAGGTCGTCGAGCACGGGCTTGAGATCGCCGAGCGTTATGTCGCTGCCCGTGATATCTCCGATCTGGTCCACGATGCCTTCCGCGCCACCGTAATCGATCAGGCCTTCATACAGGCCGGCATAGCGGCCCTCCGGACGCGGATCGACAAGGCCGTTCAATAAGGACATCAAGTCGGTGAAGGCGGCCTGATGGCCCGTGATATCGGACAGGTTAAGTCCGGACACGGCATTCTGCAACGTCCGGCTATCCGTAAGCATGATGTAGGTCAACATGGCTTTGACCTGGTCACGCAGGCAATCCGGACCAAGTCTCTGGATCAGTTGGTCCAGGGTTGAGCCGATCCGGGCTCCGGGGTAGGCGGAATCCTCGCCGGCCATGATAGCCAGCAGGGCCGCCATATCCGCCACCAGCGTGGTGTCGAGGGTTTCGGATGACATCTCTTCGGCCATGGTGTCGCGCAGACGCGTGATGATCCTCAACATGGCGCGGTAGTCGTCGCTTGAGGTATATCCAAGGTTATGGTTCTTATTGAGGGCAAGCAGGCAGGTATCCAGGATGGCGAGCAGATCCTGGCCGGTCATTGCTCCCAATACGGAATTGAGGTCCGGATATTGCGCGGAAGAAAGCACCTGGTCCTGGTTCATGGTCAGAAAATTCAGGTCCCTACGTTCCTCATCATGGCGTTGAGAGCATCCAACGCCTGCGAAGACCAGAGCAAGCATGCCGATCACAATATAATGGGGAGTCTTCATAATTGTCTATTTCGGCTTTTTTTTCGATAACTTAATGATTCCAAGGCATACTGAGATCCTTGTTATACCGCTTCAGAACCCCTCGGGTGGTTGTATGCGCAAGGTCAGCATGTTAATATAAAAGTGAAAAGCATGGCAGAAAAACTGGATAAGGAGAACCGCACATGAAAAAGATCGTGGCATGGGTGGCGGTTGGTCTGGTGGCATTGGTCGGTGTGCTGGCTATAATCCCCTTTGCGGTCGACCTGAACAAGTATCATGATACGATCCTGAAACGCATCAAGCCCTATGTGAACCGGCAGGTTGACTTTACCGGCATCCGGCTCACCATTTTGAGCGGTCTGGGCGCTGAGTTGCAAGGCTTAAGGGTGCTGGATGATCCGGCCTTTGCCAAGGATACCTTTCTTGCGGCCGAAACCGTACAGCTCAAGGTGGCGCTGCTGCCGCTCTTGAAGAAAAAGATCATGGTTCGTGCCGTGGTGCTCAAGGCCCCGCTGGTCAATGTCATCCGTGCCGCTGACGGGACCTACAATTTCCAGCATATGCTCGTGCCTCAACCGGAAAAGGAGGAGCAAAAGGGTAAACCGTCGATTGCATCCACGCTGTTGATACGCCTGATTGAGGTCAAAGACGGGCGTTTCAGCTACCTGGACCTGAAACCGGGTGCAAAAAAGCAGGCCTTTGTCGTCGACGCCATCGACCTCAAGGCCCATGAGGTATCCCTTTTCCGGCCGATCACGCTTGATCTCAAGGCGGCGGTCATGAGTTCTAAAAAAGATCAGAACCTTATGGTGGAGGGCACGATCGGGCCTTTGAACCTGGGGGGGGCCAAGGCCTCGCCGCTTATGCTTACGGCCAGTCTGACGGAGCTGCCGCTGTCCGCCTTGCCGGTTCAATCACCCTGGCCATCCGGCAAAGCCAGTTTCAGGCTGGATGCCAAAGGGAGCCTGACCGAGAAGGTCGATATCAAGGCCGATCTCCAACTCACGGGCCTTGGGTCCAAACCCCGGGCCTCCAAGGAGAACCTGAACTGCACACTGACTACAAGCATGCAGCTCGATTACCCACAAGAGCGTCTGCAGATTTCCAGCGGGGCGATCGACTTGGGCGGTGATCAGGGATCGTTCAGCGGCGGCGTGGATCAATTGCGCACCGCTCCGGCCTGGAACATGACCTTGAGCTTTGCGCGTCTCAATCTTGACGTGTTGATCGCAGCCTTGCCCATGCTGGCTAAAAAGGTGCCGCCGGCCTTGTCTCTCAACGGCCCCGCCGGGCTTACCATCGTCAGCACCGGTACGGCCCAGGCTTTTAAGATCAGCACGGCCACCGACTTCAGCCAGATGGGGATAGCGTATGGAAAAGTCTTTGCCAAGCCGGGCGGGATATCTTTCAACTTCAAGAACACAACCACCTTTCAGAAAGGTCTTATCGATGTGCCGTCCATGGTCGTGGTGCTTGATCAGATCAAGGCCACGATCAACGGTCAAATCAACACCACCGACCAGGGGAAAAGCAGCTATCGCTTCGTGATGCAGAGCGATAACCTGGGGCTGGAAAAGGCGGCGCGTCTGGTGCCGGCCCTGGCTTCATTCAAACCCACGGGGACCCTCAAGGTGCAAGGCGAGATGAGCGGTGGGAACAACCCCATGGCGATGAAGGTGCGTGCCACGTCAAAGACCCTGGCATTCACCTTAAGCAAGGCCCAGGCGCAGGCAACGCAAAACAAGATGCTCTCCGGACCCATGCGTGCCCAACTGGGCGACATCGATCTGGAGCTTACGGCCGACAAACCGGCGCAGGGTTTGAAGGCGGCCGGCAATTTGGGCTCGCGGCAGGGCTCGCTGATGAACATTGCCTATCGTAATCTCAAGACCGCCTTTGGCTTTGAAAATCAGCGAGTTACCGTGCGTAGCTTGACTTTCGATGTGTTCAAAGGCTCCATCAGCTCTTCGGCCGCCTACAATCTTAAGGACGGGCAATGGCAGGCCGCACCGAAGATCACCAATGTGCAGGCCGGGAATGTCCTGGATATCTTCAGCACATCGAGCGGTGTGTTTTCCGGCAGCCTGACCGGCGCTGCCGAGGCCAGCGGGGGCGGCGGAGGCGCGGCCCTTAAAGGCTTGAACGCAGAGAGCGACTTCAAGCTCAGCCAGGGCGAATGGCGCAACTTCGACCTTTCCAAGACCGCCCTGGGGAGTCTGTTGGCCATCCCCGGTTTTTCCCAGATCGTAGGCATATCAGAGCAGGATGTCCAAGCCTACAAGTCCACCCGCTTCGATAGCCTAGCCGCCAAATTGACGATTGAAAAAGGCATCCTGACCGTCTCGGACCTTGCCATGACCGGGATCCGCGCCGGCAGCGACCAGGATGCCACGGCCCGGCTCAAGGGCACGCTGGACCTGACCACCCGCGAGCTGGCCCTGAAAGGCAGCTTCGGTTTGCCCAAACGTCTATCCCAGCGCATGGTGAAGAAAAACAAGGCCATGCAGAACCTCACGGATGAGACCCAGCGGGTTGCGCTGCCTTTGAAAGTCGGCGGAACGTTGCAGAAACCAGCGCCCGCGGTCGATACGCGCACTATCCAAAAGGCCCTGGCCGGATACTATGCCGACAAGGCCGTAGAGGAGGGCCTCAAGAAAATCCAGGAAAAGACCGGTGCCGGCAAGGAGGTGGAGCAGCTTATGAAGGGGAGACTCAACCGGTAGAAAAAACGAGCGCTCGCTCGATAAAATGTTGACAAGGACGCGCTTGCCCGATACAAAGAACATTACGAGCGCCCGTTCGTTTTTAACGAGCGTGAAAAGGAGGTTGTAATGGATAAGGTTGATTTCCGCTTGGACGGCAAGGTCGCCCTGGTGACTGGGGCCAGCAGGGGTATCGGGGAAGCGATTGCCATAACGCTTTGTGATTACGGCGCCCAGTGTATCCTGGTGAGCCGCAAGGCCGAGGCCTTGCAGATCGTGGTGGACAAGATCACGGCGCGGGGCGGCAAGGCTGCAGCCATCGCCTGCCATGTGGGCAGCTTAGAACAGATCGCGGAGCTTTTCAAACAAGTCTCTGAGCGTTTCGGCAGACTCGATATCCTCATCAACAATGCCGCCACCAACCCCTATTTCGGCGAGATGCTGGGGGCTGACGAAGGGGTGTGGAACAAGACCTTTGACGTGAACCTCAAAGGCCCCTTCTTCATGGTCCAGCACGCGGCCAAGCTCATGATCGCCGCCGGCAATGGGGGATCAATCGTAAACGTCTCTTCGATCAACGGCATCAAGCCGGCGCCGTTGCAGGGTGTTTACTCGATCACCAAGGCCGGCCTCATCTCCATGACCCTGGCCTTTGCCAAGGAGCTGGCGCAGAAAAAGATCCGCGTCAATGCGCTGCTGCCCGGACTGGTCGAGACCAATTTTTCAAAGGCCATCCTCGCTGACCCTATGATCAGTGATTACGCCCACAAAATGATCCCCTTGGGTCGGCATGCCGAGCCCATGGAGATGGCCGGCGCCGTCCTCTACCTGGTCTCGGACGCCGCGCCCTTCACCACCGGCGCTTGTCTGGTGGCTGACGGCGGCGCGTTGGCATGATTCCGTTTGCATTCAAGCGGCACCTTTGTCGGCTGCGTCGTCGGCGACTCGGAGTACTAAACATGTACACCTGCGTCGCCTCCTCCTAGCCTTCGCGGTGTCATCTTGAATGCAAAGCGGAATCAAATGAGAAGAGAGGAGCAACGTAAATGACAGTTTCCGATATCAAGAAGGTACTCATCCTGGGCGCCGGCACTATGGGGCAGCAGATCGGGTTCGTGTGCGCCATGCACGGATATGATGTGGTCATGTATGATCTGTCCGTGGATATTCTCGAAAAATCGCGCCGGCGCATGGAAAAGCTGGGGCATTGGTTTATGGCCCTGGGCAAGCTGGATGAGGCGGGGCTGAAAGACACCATGACACGCGTCACCGTCAGCGCCGATGCGGCCGTTGCGGCCGCAGATGCGGACTTCGTCAGTGAATCCGTGCCCGAGGACCCCAAGATCAAGGCCGCGGTATTCGCGCAGTTCAATGCCCTGTGTCCGGAGCGCACGATCTTCACCACCAATACCTCCATGCTGGTGCCTTCGATGTTCGCTGATTCCACCGGGCGGCCGGATAGGTTCGCGGCCCTGCATTTCCATGAGCTGCGTACTTCGAACGTGGTGGACGTCATGCCGCACCCGGGCACCTCTGAAGAGGTGGTGGAAGTGATCGAGGGCTTTGCCAAAGCGATCGGCCAGATCGTGATCAAGCTCCACCGTGAGAACTACGGGTATGTCTTCAACGTCATGCTCTCAAACCTGTTCGTCTCGGCCCTGACTTTAGCATCAAAGGATGTGGCCAGCGTTCAGGACATAGACCGGGCCTGGATGGGGGTCATGCAGACCGCCATCGGACCGTTCGGCATCATGGACCAGGTGGGGCTCTCCACGGTCTGGCACATCACCGATTACTGGGCCAAGCGCTCGGGCGACGCCCAGTCACAGACCAATGCCGATTATCTGAAGCAGTTCGTGGACAAGGGCCATCTCGGGTACAAGACCAGCCAGGGTTTTTATACCTATCCTAACCCGGCCTATGGACAGCCTGGTTTCCTGTCCGGAAAGAAAGAAGACCAGTAGACAGGTAAGGGAGGGTTCGTCAACTTTTAAGCGAAGTGGTCGAACCCTTTCTTCACTTCCTGGCGCTGCCCATCCCGAACCAGATAGATGCCCTCGGAAGCCGGCAGGATTTCACCCACTACCGTGAATTCGCTGAATTCATCGCGCAAGGCCTCGATACTGTCTGGATGGATGGTGAAAACGAGCTCGAAATCCTCGCCGCCGTACAGGGCAAAATCGTGCGCATCGGCCGAGACCTTTCTTGCCGCGGCCTCGGTTTCCGGTGTCAGCGGGATTTTATCCCAGTAAATGCAGGCACCGGTGCCGCTCTCCTCGCAGATGTGCCGGACTTCGCTGCCCAGGCCGTCGCTCACATCGATCATGGCATGGCAGAAACGTGCAATGATCCGGCCTTCCCAGACCCGGCGGCAGCGCGGTTGCAGATGGGCGTTGACCGAGCTATCCCGGATGCCTTGTTTGAGCAGCCTGAGGCCCGCCTCACTGCGCCCAAGCGTCCCGGTAACGCAGATCAGTTCACCGGGAATAGCCATGGAGCGCAGGCGTAGAGCGTCATGCTCGACCGCGCCCAGGAGGGCCAGATTGACCACCATGATGCCGCCATGCGTGGTGTCGCCGCCGATCAGGTGCACGCCATGGCTCTCGGCCGAGGCATACAGCCCACGATAGAATTCGTCCATGAACTCGACCTCGGTTGAGGGCGTCAAGGCGATGGAAAGGAAGGCCCAATGCGGGGTACCTCCCATGGCAATGATATCGGAGACATTGGCCTCCATGAGTTTATACCCGATCTGGTAGGGGCTGTGCCACTCCAGGGTAAAGTGGTCGTTCTCCACCATCATGTCGACCGTGACCAGGAGGTAGGATACATCGGTATATTTGAGTACCGCGCAATCGTCGCCTACGCCCTTGACTACGACAGGGTCTTCGTAGGTCTTTTGCGTGAGGCGTTTGATCAGGGCGAATTCGCCGCCGATATCAGCGATCTTCATGGGCGTAGATGCTCCGGCACTCTTTGTTGGTCTTGGCCGAACAGAATTCGCCGCACATGGTGCAGACCTCGGCGTCGTCCTTGCCGGTTTCATGGCGGATGGCGCGCGCCTTTTCAGGGTTGAGCGCCTGGCGGTACATGCCCTCCCAATCCAGATTGCTGCGGCTTACTGACATGGCGTCGTCGCGATCGCGCGCGCCTTTGATGCCGCGGGCGATATCGGCGGCGTGCGCCGCGATCTTGGAGGCGATCACGCCGTCGATCACATCCTGCAGGTTGGGTAGGCCCAGGTGTTCCTTGGGGGTAAGGTAGCACAGGAAGTCCGCGCCGTAGAAGGCAGCCAGGGCCCCGCCGATGGCTCCGGTGATATGGTCATAGCCCGGCGAGCAATCTGTGACCAGGGGGCCCAGCACGTAGAACGGTGCACCGTCACAGTATTTTTTCTGCAGATCGATGTTTTCCTTGATCATATTGAGCGGCACATGGCCCGGCCCCTCGATCATGACCTGGACGTCCTGGGCCCGGGCGCGGGCCGCAAGCTCGCCCAGGGTCTTAAGCTCCGTGATCTGGGCCGAGTCCGTGGCATCGGCCAGACAGCCAGGGCGCAGTCCATCGCCCAGGCTCAAGGTCACGTCATATTCTTTGGCCATAGCCAGGATTTCGTCATAACGGGTGTAGAGTGGATTCTCAGCATGGTGGTGGAGCATCCATTTGATCAGCATACTGCCGCCGCGCGATACTACACCCATGATGCGTTTTTCCAATAAAGGGATACACGCGCGCGTCACCCCGCAATGCACGTTGATGAAATCCACGCCGTCTTCGATGTGGCGTCTGATGGCGGCCAGGAAGTCATCGGCCGTGAGATCGACCACCCGCGGGTGA
>JBDKSM010000102.1:0-25063 GCA_039680665.1 Syntrophaceae bacterium
CACGGCGGCCGCATCTGGGTGGAAGAAGCCCCGGAGCACGGCAGCCGCTTCTGTTTCATGATCAAACAGGATGGATAGGAGGAGGGATGCGTGAACAAGATTGCCTATAAGGATATGATGATACTCCTGGTGGAGGACGATGAAGGCCACGCCGAGCTCATCAAGGATTGTCTCAAGGATGCGGGGGTGGTCAACCCCATCCGGCGATTCCGCGACGGGCAGGAGATCATTGATTATCTCTTCAAAAGCCAACATTCAAAAACGGAGTTGGCCAACGGGTATCTGGTCCTCCTTGATATCCGCATCCCCAAGTTGGACGGGCAGGAGGTGCTCCGGCGCATCAAGGGCGATGAACGCCTGAAAAGCCTACCGGTGGTGATGCTGACCACCACCGACGATCCGCGCGAGGTGCAGGCCTCCTATCGCATGGGCTGCAACGCCTATCTCACCAAACCGGTGGACTACGAAAGTTTTACCGAAATGATTCGCTATCTCGGCCAGTTCATCCGCATCCTGCGCATCGCGCCCATCGAGGAGTAGCATAGCGTGCCGGAAGGGAGGACCGTCAATCCGAGCGCTCCCGAGCAGGAGGGGATGATCCTCATCGTTGAGGATAACGCTGGATTGTCCGAGCTGATACGGATCACGCTTTCAGAAGCGGGATTTGTCTGTCAACTCGCTCTTGACGGCCGTCAGGCCCTTGCCTGTCTGGAAAGCAAGCCACCGGCCCTGGTCATCCTGGATTATAGCCTGCCGGACATGCAGGCCGAACGGGTCATCGCGGCCCTGGGCGGCCGTACGGATGATGCGATACCGTTCATGGTAATCACCGGTATGGGCAATGAGGGTATCGCCGTGGAGATGATGAAGGCCGGCGCCCGGGACTACCTCATTAAGGATACGTGGCTGCTCGAACGTCTCCCGGCCGTTGTAGTCCGTGTCTTTCAGGAAATCGAGCGGGACCGCAAGATCGAGGGCATGGAAAGGGCCTATCGCCAGAGCGAGGAGCATTACCGCAGCTTCTTCGAGAACGCCATCGAGGGTATTTTCCAGCTGAGCCTTGAAGGGCGTTTCATCGCCGTCAACCCGGCCGCCGCGCGCATGCTCGGATACCAGACGCCCGCGGATATGATCAAGGCCTATGACGATGCCGGGCATGAACTCTTGGCCGATCCCCAGGAAGGGCTAGCGCTTCGGGAACGCCTGATGCAAGACGGCGAGGTCGTGGGTTATGAGACCCTCCTGAACCGCGCGGACGGCAGCCGGATCTGGGGCTTGTTGAATATGCGCCTGCAACAGGGCGTCCAGGGCAATCCCATCTCTATCGAAGGTTCGTGCATGGATCTCAATGACCGCAAGCTCATCGAGCAGGCGCTCAAACAGAACGAGGCCAGGTACCGCGGCATCTTCGAAAACACCGTGGTGGGGATCGTTCAGACTACCCCGGAAGGTCATTATTTGACCGTGAACCCGGCCTTTGCGCGCATGTTGGGGTATGCGGATCCTCATGATCTCATGCAGTCCGCCATGGAAGGCGACCGCAATCTCTATGTCCATCCTGAGGAACGTCTGAGGTTGAAAAGCATCCTGGACGAACAGGGGCTGGTCGAGTGCTACGAGGCGCTCGTTTACCGCAAGGACGGCTCCACCATGTGGGTCATGATCAATGCCGAGGTCAGACGCGACCCCGAGGGACGTCCCCTGTATTATGACGGGATTATCCAGGATATCGACCAACGCAAACAGGCCGATGAGGCGCTCAAATCCTCGGAAGAGCGTTTCCGCACGTTGGTGGAAAATATCCATGACGTGATCTTCTCCATCGATGTCCAGGGCAACATCCACTATGTCAGTCCCGCCATCGCACACATTTCCGGTTATGGTGTGGAAGAGGTCCTCGGCCGGCCCGTCAGCCGTTTCGTGCATCCCGATGATCTGCCGCGCTTGTACGAGAATTTGCACAACATGCTCAAAGGCCCCTATACGCCCAGTGATTATCGGGTCATCAACAAGGACGGCGGCGTGCACTACGTGCGCCTTTCCAGTCAGGTCCTCTTTAAGGAAGGTCGGGTCGAGGCCATCTTCGTCGTTATGAGCGACGTCACCGAACGACGGCAGGCCGAAGAGATGCTCAGGGAGAGCGAAGCGCGCTTTCGTAACCTGGCCGAAAGCACCGGCGCGGCGATCTTCATCATCCAGGACGAACGCTTCATCTATACCAACCCCGCCTTGCAGGCCATGCTGGAATATAGCCCCTCAGAATTGGACGGCAGGCATTTCTGGGATGTCGTCCACCCCGAGTTTAGGGATCTGGTGCGGGAAAGGGCCGTGGCCCGCCTGCAAGGGCAGGGCCACGGCCAGCGCGATGAGATCAAGGTGATCACACGCCACGGCGAGATACGCTGGTATGAATACTCGGCCTCGCTCATCCAGCACAAAAACCGCCCCGCTATCGTGGGCTCGGGCTTCGACGTCACCAAACGCAAACAGGCCCTGGTCGAGCTTGAGCAACGCGACGCCCTCTTGGAGGCGGTCAGCCGCTGCGCGGAGATCTTTATCGCGGATGTCGACTGGGAATATCATATCGAGCAGGCCCTGGGCCTGATCGGACGGGCCGCCACGTTAGGGCGCGTCGGTCTCTATCGCAGCTACGGCGAACACGATGAAGCCCCGCAGGTCAGGCTGATGCATGCGTGGCATGCCCCGCACCTCGGCAAGATTACCTGCTTCCAGGATGACAGGCCCTTATCCGAGGCCGGTTTGAGCGGATGGGTACAGGAAACGCGGGATAAGCCGATCATTGCCGGCAACCGGGAAGATTTTTCAGAGACCGAGCGCCGTCTCATGGAGCAGGACGGTATTCGGTCCCTGCTCCTTATGCCGATCATCGTGCAATCACAGTGGTGGGGCGGGATCGTCTTTGCCGACTGCGATGCGCCCCGGACCTGGTCCGCGGCCGAGACCGGCACCATGCGCCTGGCCGTGGACGTGCTGGAGCATGCCATCGAACGCGCGCGGAACGAAGAGATCCGTGAGCGCGAAGCCCACAACCGCATCATCACCGAGACGGCCCTGGCCGCGAACCAGGCCAAAAGCGAGTTCCTGGCCAGCATGAGCCATGAGATCCGCACCCCCATGAACGGCATCATCGGTATGACCAACCTGATCCTCGACACCGAGCTGAGCGCGGAACAACGCGACTTTGCGCGCACGGTCAAGGACAGCGCCCAGGCGCTCCTGACCATTATCAATGATATCCTGGACTTTTCCAAGGTCGAGGCCGGCAAGATGGTGCTGGAGCATATCGATTTCGATCTGCGCCTCCTGGTCGAGGACCTCTACGGCATGCTCTCGGTCACGGCCCAGGCCAGGGGGCTTGAGCTGGCGTGTTACATCGATCCGGCCGTGCCGTCCCACGTGCGCGGCGACCCCGGACGCCTGCGCCAGATCCTCAACAACCTGATCGGCAATGCCGTGAAGTTCACCCCGGCCGGGGAGGTGAGCTTTCTCCTGCGGCTGGAGTCCGAGGGAGACACCCAGGTGGTGCTGCACGGCCTGGTCAAGGATACCGGTATCGGGATCCCCAAGGATCAGCGCTCGAAGCTGTTCCAGCCTTTTTCACAAGTGGATGCATCCTATAATCGGCAAACCGGTGGAACCGGACTGGGCTTAAGCATCGCCAAGCAACTGACCGAGATGATGGGGGGACGGATCGGGGTCGAAAGCGTGGATGGACAGGGCTCCACGTTCTGGTTTATCGTTCGGCTCGACAAGCAGGCGCCCTTAGAAGTGCCCAAGGAAGAACCATACGCCGATCTCAAGGGGATACGCATCTTGGTGGTCGATGATAACGCCACCAGCCGGCTGGCTCTGGGCGCCAACCTGCAGGCGTGGCAATGCCGCCATACACAAGTTCCGAACAGCGCCCGGGCACTCACGGAACTGAAGAGCGCCCATGCAAAAGGCGATTCGTATACCCTGGCCCTGATCGACATGCATCTGCCGGACGGCCCGGGCGATATGCTGGGTGCTACGATCAAGAACGATGCCGATCTGCATGACACCATCCTGATCATGATGACCTCGACCGGAAAACGCGGCGAGGTGAGCGTGCTGGAACAGATCGGGTTTTCCGGCTATCTGACCAAACCCATCAAACAATCGTATCTCCATCATGCCCTGCAAATAGCCCTGGGCCGCGTCCGGGGGGCGGATGAATCCGTACGCCCGATCATCACACGCTACCGTGTGAACGAGGATATCAAACGCCGGGTGCGCATCCTGGTAGTTGAGGACAACGCGGTCAATGCCAAGGTCGCGCTGTCAATTCTGGAAAATATGGGCTACCATGCCGATATCTGCGCCAGCGGCGCCGAGGCCTTGGAATCGCTGGCCGGACGGGCGTATGATATGGTGCTCATGGATATCCAAATGCCGGAGATGGACGGTATCACGGCAACGCGCCGTATCCGCGCCGGCATGGACGGGGTTTTGAACCCGCACGTGCCGATCATCGCCATGACCGCGCATGTGCTGGCCGAAGACCGGCACCGAGGCCTGGAGGCCGGGATGAATGATTACATCACCAAGCCCATTGACGGCGGAACCCTGCAAGCCGTTCTGGCCCCCTGGATCGGCCTCGTCATGGCGAATGAGCCTTCCGCGAGCACCGCAGAGTCTAAGGCGCCGCTGGCCGTATTCGATCAAGCCTTTTTGTCGGGACGTCTGGACGGCGATAGGCGGATCATGCGGGAGGTCGTCGATTTGTTTATGGCCGACGTTCCTCAAAGGCTGAAGTCTCTGGGGCAGACCGTGGCCCGGTCGGACGCCGCTGCCGTACGGGAGCAGGCCCATGCCCTCAAAGGGGCGGCCGGGACCGTCGGCGCCCAGACCTTGCGGCAGGCGGCCTATGCCCTGGAACAAAGTGCCTTTACCGGAAACGCGGAGACCCTCAAGGATGCACTTGACAGCGTGCGGGAAGCGTTCGCAGCATTTGCGCAGGCCGCGGATCTGATGAAAAAAACCGATGAAGGAGGAGATGTATGAAGACCCTGATCGTGGAAGACGACTTTATCTGTCGCAACGTGCTGCAGAAATTCCTCTCACCGTACGGCGAGAGTGATATCGCGGTCAATGGCAAGGAGGCCGTCAAGGCCTTTACCATGGCCATGCAGCATAACCCGCGCTACGATCTGATCTGCCTGGACATCATGATGCCCGAGATGGATGGACAGGCGGTCCTCGCCGCAGTGCGCGGGATCGAGAAGGAGAGCGGGATCGGCGGACATGACGGGGTCAAGATCATAATGACCACGGCCTTGAGCGACCCCAAGAACGTCATGCAGTCTTTCCGCGAACAGTGCGACGGCTACCTGGTGAAACCCATTGACAAGCTCAAGCTTATGGAGATGCTGGCGGAATTGAAGCTGGTATCGAAATAAGGAGGTTCTCTTGCCGAATATCCCCAGAATTCTGGTGATCGATGATGTCGAGGTGAATGCCCGGGTTCTCAAACACACCCTTGAAAATGAAGGCTTCCAAGTCATATATGCCCTGTCAGGGCTGGGTGGCAGGATCATGGCCGAGAACGAGATGCCGGATTTAATCCTGCTGGACATCATGATGCCCGGCGAGAACGGCCTGCAGACCTGTGCCCAACTGAAAGCCAACCCGCGCACCTTCGAGATCCCGATCATCTTCCTGTCGGCCGTCGGAGAGGTCCAGGCCAAGGTCCAAGGATTGACGATCGGGGGCGTTGATTATGTCACCAAGCCGTTCGAGAAAGAGGAAATTCTGGCCAGGATCAGGCTGCACCTGCGCATCCGCGAAGCCCACCAGATGCTGGTCGAGCAGCAGCGTTTGCACCTGCAGCAGCTTAAAAATGCCCAGGAGGCGATCCTGGTCAACCCCGCCGATCTCCCGGACGCGCAGTTTGCCGTTTTCTATAAACCCCTGCACGTCGTGGGCGGGGAGTTCTATGATGTGGTGAAGATCGATGAGGGCATCTTTGCGTACTTCATCGCCGACATCAGCGGGAACGATGTCGGCGCCGCTTTCATCACCTCGGCCGTTAAGGCCCTGATCCGCCAGAATGCCAGCCCGCTTTTAACGCCCGTGGAAACCATGCGCATGATGAACAGCGTGCTGGGCGCAGTCTTGCCGGAAGGCCAGTTCGTCAAGGCCTGTTATGCCCTCTTAAACCGCCGCAAGGCTAAATTGTCCGTGGTCTTCGCCGGACATCCTCCCCTGGTCTACATGCCGGCGCGTGGACGGGTGTACACGCTGGAAATGGAAGGCGACGTCATGGGCGCCAGTGAGATGGTTGCCTTCGGCAGCCAGGAGATCGATGTGAACCAGGGTGATCGGCTGTTCCTCATCAGCGATGGTGTCCTGGGGTACCGGGACGGCGCGCCGTGGGATCAGGGCGAGGGGCTGTCTGCCATCAAGCGGATCTGCGAACAGGATCGTTCTCTGAGTATACCCGAGATGATCGAACGCATTGTCCGCCAAGCGGCCCCCGAGGTTCAGAAGGCCAGAGATGATCTGCTGGTCCTGGGCGTAGAGTTGTAAAACCGCCCGTCATGGGATCAGATTGAGTTCCTTGAGCGTTTCCAGCAAGGTGCTTTTCAGGACCGGCTTGACGATGTAGGCCACGCAGTCTTTTTCAAAGGCCTGGGCGATATGGTCCATATCACCAGCGCCCGAGGTCATGATGACCTTCATGCCCTGCGGCGGGGTCACGCCGCGGGCCGCTTCCCTCTCGCGGATTCCGGCCAGCACGGTGTGTCCGTCCATCTCCGGCATGATGATGTCCAGGCATACGAGATCGAAGGGCCGGCCCAACTCCCAGGCCTCGGTAATGGCGGCCAGCGCATCCCTGCCGTTGTCTACGAGCCGGCATTCCCCGAAGGGCGCCAAATAGGCCTGCATGACGGTCCGACACGTGGCGTCGTCTTCCACTACAAGCGATTTCATCAGTTTACCCCCATGAGATCTTCACAGGATTGTTCGGAATCCGCTAGCCTGATCTTTAATTCCCATTAACGGTGGAGAGCATCAGAAATGCATGGATTCAAGCTGATAAATAGCATATGATCGTAGGCAGGCTGTCAATCATGAACGGGAGGAACATGCCTATGTCGGGAACGGGTCCCATCCGGGTCTATGGCTATCGCTGGGTCATCCTCTTGCTGTTTGCCCTCCTCAATGCGGTGTTGCAGATGCATTGGGTCAACTTCGCCCCCATCACCAGTGAAGCGGCGGATTTCTATGGGGTCTCGACCCTTAAGATCGGTTTTTTGTCCATGAGCTTCATGTTGGTCTACCTGGTGGTCTGCATTCCGGCTTCGTATGTCATCGACACCTTCGGCATCCGTATCGGCATCGGTATCGGCGCGGTATTGACCGGGGTCTTCGGCCTGCTCAAGGGGTTGTATGCCGCTGATTTTACAATGATCATGGTCTGCCAGATCGGTCTGGCCGTAGCCCAGCCGTTCATCTTGAACGCCATCACCAAGGTGGGGGCCAGTTGGTTTCCGCTGGCGGAGCGGGCCACGGCCGCAGGACTGGCCTCGCTCTCCCAGTTCATCGGCATCATCCTGGCCATGGTATTGACCCCGCAGCTCCTGAAGTCCTATTCCATGCAGTATATGCTGACGGCCTATGGCGTGGTGACGGTCCTCGTCGCTGTCGTGTTTGTGGCCTTCATGCGGGAGGCGCCCCCCACGCCGCCGTCGCATTTGACCGAACAAGAACGGTTCAAGGTCTTCGAGGGCCTGAAGTATATGTTTCGGCAAAGAGACATGCTCATCCTGTTGATCATTTTCTTTATCGGGTTGGGGATGTTCAACGCCGTCACGACCTGGATCGAGCAGATCCTGGCCCCGCGCGGTTTCAATTCCGAACAGGCCGGCCTCATCGGCGCCATGATGATGATCGGCGGCATCGCCGGCGCCGTTACGCTGCCCCTGCTCTCTGACAAGCTCCGCCGGCGCAAGCCGTTCTTGCTGCTGGCCATGCTCGGCACTATCCCCGGCCTTATCGGGCTGACCTTCATGACCGGGTACGGCGCTTTGCTCGTCTCCGGTTTTATCCTGGGCTTCTTCATCATGGCGGCCGGACCGATCGGATTTCAATACGGGGCCGAGATCAGCTATCCGGCGCCGGAGTCAACCTCACAAGGCCTGATCGTACTCTCCGGTCAGATTTCCGGGGTCATCTTCATCTACGGCATGGATGCCTTCCGTACGGCAACCACGCATTCCATGACCCCTTTTCTGATTGTTTTCATCGTGCTATCCATCCTCAATCTCCTGGTGGGCGTCCTCATGAAAGAGTCCCCGCTGATCGGCATATCCGAGGATAAGCCTATGGAGGTTTAACACAGCCGGGTCGCGCCGCCGTTCATTTGAAGAAGATCATCTTCAGGGCGATCGCCAGCAGCGCTATGCCGAAGATCTTCTCCAGCACGACGTTCGATAATCCGGTCGCCAGGTTGGCGCCTAAGAGGCTGCCGATAAAGAACCCGGCGCAGATAATGGCCGCGGTTCTCAGGTCCACATAGCCCTGGTGGTAATAGGCCCATGCGCCCAGGATGCCGATGGGTGGAACCAGCAGCGCTAAAGTCGTCCCCTGCGCCATGTGCTGGGAGAAACCGAAGAGCAGCACCAGGGCCGGCACGATGATCACCCCGCCGCCGATACCGATCAGGCCGCTTAATATCCCGGCCAGCAAACCCAATCCAAGCAACGCCCCGTAGATCATAGCCCCTCCCACTTGACAGCGATGTACGGCCTTTTATTCATCATAACAAGCTATGCCGTGTTCTGCAATGCTCGGATCCCTCGCAGAGGGGGAATCGGCGCGGCAAATACTGGATTGAAAACGCAAGAGGAGGATCGACATGGAGCGTATGGATGAAATTATCCGACTGATTGAAGACCAGCGTGTATTTTTCGGCAGCGGCAGGACCCGTGAGGTGGCTTTTCGCAAGGCAGAGCTCAGGCGTCTGCTCGATATGGTCAAAACCAACGGCCGGCTGATCGTTGAGGCCCTCTATGCCGACATGCGCAAGCCGGCTCTGGAGGTCTATGCCAGCGAGATCGGAACGGTGAAGAACGAGATCAAATATGCGCTTGACCATTTGACCTGTTGGACCCGCCCGCGGCGCGTCCATACCCCCAAACATCTCTTGCCCTCGCGGAGCTTCATCGTGCCCGAACCCAGGGGGCTGGCCCTGATCATCGCGCCCTGGAATTATCCCTTCACCCTGTCCCTTTCTCCGATCGTAAACGCCATGGCGGCCGGAAACTGCGCCATCCTCAAACCGTCCGAGTTCGCCCCGCACACCGCGAACCTGATATCCGAGCTCATCAGCCGGAATTTCGACCCGAAGTATATCTCCGTTGTCACGGGCGCGGCCGAAGAGGCCCGCATGCTCCTGGATCAGAAGTTCGATTACATCCTCTATACCGGCAGCACCGCTATCGGCCGGCTGGTCATGGAGGCCGCCGCCCGCCACCTGACCCCCGTGACGCTGGAGCTGGGAGGCAAGAGCCCGTGCATCGTCGATGCCGAGATCGACATCCCCGTTGCAGCCCGGCGCATCGTTTGGGCCAAGTTTTTCAACGCCGGACAGACCTGCATCGCCCCGGATTATCTGCTCGTGGACCGTGCGATCAAACCCCCTTTTCTCAAGGCCCTCATACACTGGACCGGGAAGTTTTTCGGGCCCGACCCTTTCCGCAGCCCGGATTATGCCCGGATCGTCAATGAACGCCACTTCCAGCGCCTTGAGCGGCTTCTGGGGCAGGGCGATATCATCGCGGGCGGGCACACCGACGCCGTCCAAAGATACATCGCCCCGACCATCATCGCGGACATCCTGCCCGGGCACGCCATCATGCAGGAGGAGATCTTCGGGCCCATTCTGCCCGTCCTTGACTATGACGACCTGGACCAGGCCATAACCTTCGTCAATGAACGTCCCAAGCCCCTGGCCCTGTATTTTTTCTCGCACGATAGAGCCAAACAGAGGCGCGTACTGACCCGGACATCCTCCGGCGGGGTCTGCATCAACGACGCCCTGGTCCATTTTGCCTCGCATACCCTGCCCTTCGGCGGGGTAGGTGATAGCGGCATGGGGTCCTACCACGGGAAAGCGGGCTTCGATACCTTTACCCACTACAAGCCCGTGGTCAAGAACACCCTTAAGCTTGACCCGACGCTGCGTTATGAGCCCTACCGGCTGAAGCTGCCCCTGGTGCGCCGGTTTTTCTAAAGAGAAAAGGAGGCATGCGACCGGGGCGCACAGGGATGCTTTCCTCAAGAAAAGATGCTTAAGCTTTGGCGGATGATGACGATAAGATAAGCAGGTTCTTCAAGGCACATTCCCCATAGAACCTCCTCATTTCGCAGGTCGCCCAAGACCTGCTTTTTTTTTAAAAAAGCTCGATTCAGTCCTCGAAGGGGATGCTCAGCTCATAGATGCCTTGGTCGATGGTGGCCTTGACCGGCCGGCCGCCTTTTTCGAAGACCTTGAGCATGGCCTTGTTCGTGCCGAGTACATCGGCGGTGAAGCCTTTGAGGCCGCGTTCCCTGGCAACCTGCGTGAGTATCCGAAAGAGGCGGGTGGCGATACCGAGGCCCTGGTAGGCTTCGTCCACGATAAAGGCTACATCGGCATGCGGACGGTCGGGGTATCTGACGTAGCGCGCCTCGGCAATGATGCGTTCCTGTTCCGGCGGTCCGGTCAGGCCCACGATGGAGATGGCGCGGTTGCAGTCCACGTTCACGTATTCCTGCATCTTGGCGTGCGGCATGGTCTTGATGGTGCTGAAGTAGCGGGAGTACACAGCGGCGTCCGAGAAGCGGTAGAAAAGGCGGCGCATGTCTTCTTCGTCCGAAGGGCGGATATGACGGAAGCGTACCTCCAGGCCGTGCTTGAAGGTATGCCGTTCGCCTATCTCCGCCGGATAGCGGGCGGCGCATTCGGAAAGGAAGATTTGGTCCGTATAGATGATATTGCCCGCCTTGGCCGCTTCCATCAGATCGTGCCGGTCATCCGGGTGGGCGATGTCGATCAGGGCCTGGGCGCGCTCGCGCAGGCTGCGGCCCTTGAGGTTGGCCACGCCGTATTCGGTGGCCACCATGTCCACGGACTCGCGCATGCCCAACAGGTTCGGGAAGGCTTCCACGGAGGGCAGGATGTTGGGTTCACCCCTGCTGTTGCGGCTGGGCAGGGCGAAGAGGGTGCACCCGCCGGGCGAGAGCTCGGCGCCGTAGATGAAGTCCATGATCTCGCTGGGCCGGGTGATGATCGCTCCTTTGCCGTTAGGCAGCGCGACGCAGCCGCTGATATCCACCTTGCGCGCCGGGATGACGGCCATGAACTTGGGATTGCGGCCGATCTCGGCCGGGTTGAAGACCAGGTCGATGCCCTGGAACTCGACCAGTGGATTGCCGTTCAGCCAGTCCATGAGCTCCCGGCTCCCGATGGCGTAGGAGGTGAGTGATTTGCCGCGGTAAGTACCTTTCAGACGGTTGGTTACGGCCCCGCTCTGCACGATGTCCATGAGGGCGTCGGTGAAGATAGGGGTGTGGATGCCCAGATCGCGTTTGTGGATCAGGTGCCGGCTCAAGGCCTCATAGATCGGGCCGATGGAAAAAGAGATGCAGCTCCCGTCCTCGATGACGGAGGCCGCCTGGGCCGCCACCCGGTCGTACACATCATCCACGGGCCAGCGCGGGAAATAGGGAGGGCTTTCGTCGGAGACGACCAGGTGATCAAAGGCCGCCACCGGCATCAAAGTGTCGCCCATGGTGCGCGGGACCTTGGCGTTGATCTCGCCCACGAGTATCTTGGCCCGGCCCGCCACCTGGCGTACTACATCCACCGACACGCCCAGGCCGCAGTAGCCCCTCTCATCCGGCGGCGTGATCTGGATGAAGGCCGCGTCGATCGGCAGATGCCCGGATTCGATCAGGGCCGGGATGCGCGAGAAGCGGCAGGGGATGAGGTCCACGAATCCGCCGCTCACGGCCTCTGAAGCCGCCCAGCCCGAGAAGAAGGTCTTGAGTCTGAACCTCCTGGACTTGAGTCCCGGCAGGGTGATGAGCTCTCCCAAGCTCACGAGCTGGATGACCTCCAGGTCCTGCAGATTGTGGGCCTCTTCCGCCATGAGGCGGCTGACGAGCGCGCGCGGCTCCGAAACCCCGGTAGCAATGAAGATCTTCATGCCGGGCCTGATATGCGTCAGGGCCGCGGTGGGTGACACGAGCTTGTCATTCCATGATTGCATGGCACTCCCCACGAGGAGATATTGGCATCAAGCCGGAATTTCGTCAATTGCAAATGAACCGGCGTCTCCTGGGCGCACATATGCTCAGCGCAGGCCCAGCTTTTTCATGCGGGCGTTCAGGCTGGTGCGCTTCATGCCCAGGGTCTCGGCCGCGCCGCCAAAGCCGCCGATCCTGCCTTTCGTGCGCTCTAGCACCCAGGCGATGTACCGGCGCTGCACCTCGTCCAGGGTGGGAGAGTCGGCAAAGGGGTGCGCCGCCGAGGGCTGGGCGTCCAGGGGGAGCGAAAGGTTGATCTGTGGGCCGCTGCCGAGCAGGACGCCGCGCTCGATGACGTTCCTGAGCTCCCGCACGTTGCCGGGCCACGGATAGGACGCAAGGCGGGCCTTGTCTTCCTCGGTGAGCGCGGCGTCCGGTCGCCGGTACTTCGCGGCGAAAAGGCCCAGGAAATGTCGCGCCAGCAAGAGCACATCCTCTACCCGCTCGCGTAGCGGCGGAACATGCACCGGCATGACGTTTACCCGGTAGTAGAGGTCATGGCGGAACCGTCCGGCCTTGACCTCCTGCGTCAGGTCGCGGTTAGTGGCGGCTACGAGCCGGAACTCCGAGTTAATGACCCGGCTGCCGCCCAGGCGCATGAACGACCGTTCCTGGAGGGTGCGCAAGAGCTTGACCTGCACGCTGGCCGGGATCTCGCCCAGCTCGTCGATGAAGAGTGTGCCCTGATGGGCTAGCTCGATCCGCCCCCGCTTCTGGCTGTCCGCCCCGGTGAAGGCCCCTTTTTCATGTCCGAAGAGCTCGCTCTCCACCAACGTCTCTGGGATGCTCGTGAGATCGACCGTGATCAGGGGCATTCTCCGGCGCGGGCTTACGGCATGCACCCGCTTGGCCAGGAGCTCCTTACCCACCCCGGTTTCGCCGGTAATGAGGATCGTGGCGTCGGTCGTGGCGGCGCGATCAAGCTCGGAGAGGATCTCCTGCATGCGGGCATTGCCGGTGAGGAACTCGCCGCGGTCCGGACGAACGTCGATAAGCGAACGCTGGGAGACCAGAAGGTCGCGTTCCTGCCGGATACGGTGATATTCCAGGACTTTTTTGATGGTCGTGCCGAGGATGCGGCGCAAACCGCCGAGCATGGCGGGATCTAGGAAGTCAAAGGCGTGTACATCATAGGAGTTGTCGAAGTAGAGCACACCGTCCTCAACCGGCAGGCAGAGTACCCGCCGTGTTATCCTATCATCTCCGGTCAGGGTACGGCACAAGGGCTCGCCCCTGGTATGCGCCGTGAACACTAAGGTCAGGTTCGCACGGAAGGCATCGCCAAAGACCTCGTCCGTGGGCAGGTTGCGCCCGCCCTTGAGCAGGGGGCCTTTCTGTTCGAACCAGAAGAGGCCGGAGCGTTCGGCGCGCACATAGCTGCTGGCGGCCAATACGACCTGTCCCAGGAGATCATGGACATCCGGTGAGGGGATCAGTTCGGTGAGCATGTCCAGCATCCCGGTAAAGGCCTGGCCGCTTGAAGGCGATGATGGCGTACGCTGGTCGGTTTCAGGGAGCAGATAACGCAGGTCGTCGGGAAAGAAACGTTCGCCAAGACCGGTCAGGCCCTCGCGGGCCTTGAGCGTCTGCGCCAGGGCTTGCGTCTGCTCGCCCATTGTCAGATGCAGGCGCGCCAGTTCGAGGCGGGTTTTCGAGACCTCGAGCGGATCGCCTGATTCGACCAGGCTGATCTCGCTCTCCTGCAGGCAGGCCCGTTTTTTCCTGCCCGAGCTCAAGCGGCGGGCCTTTAGGCGTAGGGCCACACCCTTGAGATGGATGTTGGGGCCGCTGATAATACGTTCGATCTCGTTGTGAAATTCGAATCCCGGGATGGGCGCCAGGGTGAGACGATCGTATTCATCGAGCATCTCCAGCATCCAGGGTGATGGGTATTGACGGATGGCCGGCGCCGTGCCTCCCCAGCGTCCCACTGCCTCAGTCATACGGGCATGCGACTCGCTGATGCCGCCGGCCGTGAACGTCTGGTAGATCCGGATCATCTCCGTGATCCAATAGCCCATGGAGCTCATGTCCTGGTTATCAATCAACTTTTCGAGCGCCTCGCGACCTCGCCCCATCAGGGTCAGGACATAGGCCAGTACTGCCCGGGCGTGGCTGGATAAGGCCTGGTGGCCTCGCTGAAGGCACCTGTGGCTGTAGGTATCGAGCAATCCCACGGCCCGGTGGAATTGGCCTACAGAGGCGGCGCTGAAGCCCAGATAGAGCGGAACGAAGGGGCTGTAGTTTTCATTAGGGACGTTCATGGCGCGGTCGAAGTGTTCGACTGCCTCCCTGTAACGACCTTGCAGATAGGCATATAATCCATGGAACTCCGCGGTTTGTTCAAGGATATCGGCGTCGCCGAGCCGTTCCACCTCGGAGAGGGAAACCTGTAGGGCGGACAAGGTATCCTCAAGACGCGCGTTGAGAAAATAGAGCCGGCCCTGGTGCAGGCCGATCAATGCCAGTGAGCGGCGGTCGCCGAGCTTCTTAGCCAGGGCGCGGGCCTTGTCGAGATGGGGGCCGACATCATCCAGCCCCATGCCGGCGCGAAAACGCAGCTCGGCCAGGGAGGTGGCTGCCAATACATACAGGCGTGCGTCTTCCGGGCTCTCATGCCGGTTGGCGAGCAGGCTGACGGCCGTCTGCGTTCGGCTCAAAGCATCGGCGAGATGCCCCTCGGACAGCGCCAGACGCGCCTGTTCGCCGGCGAGATAGGCCGCCTCATGCGTCCGTCCGGCTTCGGCCAGCAGCTTGATGAGGGCTTGGTCAGGGATGCGCTGTGCCAGGTCATGCTCCTCGATGGACGCGAGTAGGGCCCGGCGGAAGGGCTGAGTATCTTTCTTGCGCAGTATCGCTTCAATCGTTGGGTCGGTGGCGTTCTCAAAGGTCAACATATCGGGGTGGTCCTGTCGCAAGAGCCCCGCGGACTGCCCACGCCTCAGTGCGTCCAGGAGCTCGCCGGGTTTCAAGGGGGCCAGCACGGCCGCGACATCGACATGCACGGGTGCGCCCAACACGTACAGCACGCTCAGGAAACGCCATTGCGGATCGCTGAAGCGTACGGGCTCGGGGAGCGTTGCCATAAGGTGCCTCCAGTCCGGGCATCATAGATGAAGCCGGAGAGAAAGGCAAGGTCATAAGACCATATATTGCCAGTTAGGCGACCGTATAACGTCAATCATCTGGCTGAGATTATTAAAAATTAAAATAAAATCATATATAACAAAGCATTAGACACGTCGTGGGGTCCGGCACGCATCATGCTCCTATCCATGCGTAATGAAAACCCAAGGAGGTATTACATGACCGACAATCAAGAGAAAAAGCTTCACCCGTTCTGCTTCCCGGACATGGAAAAGGAATACGCCCGTTCGAGCGTCCAGGAGATCGCCCCGGATGTCTGGCAGATCGAGGGCTGTATCGGTTTCTCGTTCTTTCTCTCCCCACCTTCGAGCAACGTCTATATCCTGCGTGACGGCGACATGGTCTTCATGCTTGATGCCGGGGTCCAACCTTTTTATCGCGGCCGCATCCTGGAGGTTTTACGCAAGTATGTTACCAAAGGCGCCAAGACCCTGGTGCTCATGGATACCCAGGGCCACTGGGACCATGCCATGAACAACGATGTCGTCCTGGAGGCCGGCTTCGACACGGTGCGTTTCCTGCTGCCCGAACCCGAGCTGCCGGTGATCGAGACTCCCACGCACTGGCTGGGCGACTTCAGGATGCTGGAATACTATTACGAACCCTATCGGGATTGGATACCCTTGCTGCAGGATATCGAGCAGTATGCGCGCGCCTTCCCGGCCTACCATGACGAGGCCTATCAGGAGGTCTGGCGGAGCATCCTGGCCTTCGCGCAAGACAAAAGCGGAACAGCCTTCCGCAGCGCACTGCGTCTCTTGCTGGACCGTGTAATCCTGCCGGGCAAGCGTTCCCTGGCCGAATGCGCCGAGGTACTCACGCTGGACGGCCGCGAAAAACGCCGCTTCGGCGATACCGAGTTCTCCGGCTGGCAGGTGGGACGCTTCTTTATCATCCACGACGGCTCGCACAGCCCCGGTCATGTCTGTCTCTATGATCCCTTGAACCGCCTGGCGCTGACCGGTGATGTGACCGTGGAGATCAACCCGCCCTTTTACGACAGTACCTTCGAGAAGTGCATCCAGGCCGCAGCAGGACTGCGGCGCATGGCGGAGCAGGGCTTCATTGCCCTAGCCTCGGACTCCCATCGTAGCCCGACCTGGTTCCCCGAGGTGGTCAAGGGCATACAGATCGAACCCCTGCACCCGGTCGAACTGGCCGATGCCGCCCATTCCCAGGAAGAGTGCGTCGGTTTCTTCCAGGCCTTTGAAGATTTTTACCGGGAACTGCGCGACGAGACCTTATCCGCGCTGGCCCGTCTCGGCGAGGCTACCATCCCCGAGATCGTGACCGAGCTCTTCACCTCCCCATCGAAGGCCGTTAAATTCAAGAAGGCCCTGCCGTTTCCCTCCCGGCCCGAGGTGCTGGTGGTGGATGTGCTTAAGGACAACGGTTTCACCCGCAGGGTGGACGGCGATCGGATTCTGTTCAGTCCGCCCCAGCGGTGGCGATTCTGATCTGAGGGCAACGCTGAAAAAAAGAAGCGCATGCCTCCCGCCACCTATGGGTGGCATGCGCTTGAAAAAACAAAGGGAGGAGCATATGAAAGATTCACGCTTGGATAAGGTATTCGAACTCGGCAAACACTATGAGAAGACCTGTACCGGGTGTGCCCAGAGCACCGTGGCCGCCCTCCTGGAGATCCTGGAAATGAAAGACGAGTCCGTGTTCCGGGCCGCCAGCGGCCTGGCCGACGGCCTGGGGCTCACGGGCGACGGCGCCTGCGGTGGCCTCACCGGCGGGGCGTTGGTCATCGGACTGCTGTTCGGTCGGACGCTGAAAGACTTTCAGGACCCTTTCGCGGCCATGCGCTCCTATGACCTGGTCAAAAAGCTGCACGAGGACTTCATTGCGCGCTACGGGACCTGCCGTTGTTATGACATTCAGAAAAAGCTCATGGGCCGTTCTTTCAACCTGCGTTCTCCCGAGGATATCGAGGCGGCCCTGGCCGCCGGCATGCAGGAGCATTGTTCCAACGTGGTCGGGAGCGCCGCCCGCGCGGCGTTTCAGATCATCCTGGCTGGAACGTCCGAATCCGCACCTAAACCAGATTCTCAGCGACGGCCGACAGGTCTGTGCGGGGGGTGAAGACCGAACGGCTGCGGTAAGATTGCAATTGACAAACCGCCTGCTCACCGGTTGATTATGGGGTATCCTGAATCGAAAAGATACTGGTACGGGCAGGCCATACATCATAAGGAGTTTTGAGCATGCGGACCAAACTTGTCATCATCGGTGGTGTGGCCGGCGGGGCCACGGCCGCGGCCAGGGCCCGCCGCGTAAGCGAAGAGTCCCGGATCATCCTCTTCGAACGCGGCGAGTTCATCTCGTTCGCCAACTGCGGACTGCCCTACTATGTCGGCGGCGCTATTCCCGAAAGAGGCCGGCTCCTGGTGACCACGGCCGCGGCCTTTGAGAGCCGCTACCACATCGATATCCGAACATTCAGCGAGGTCTTATCCATCGACCGCGCGGCCAAGACCGTCACGGTCATGAACCATGCCGGCGGAGAAACTTATACAGAGACCTACGATAAGCTGATCCTCTGCCCCGGGGCCGCGCCGATCAAGCCGCCCTTGCCCGGGATCGACAACGAGAAGGTTTTTACGCTGCGCACCATCCCGGACGCGGATCGCATTAAGGCCTATATCGATCAAGAGCGTCCCGCCTCGGCCGTGGTGGTGGGCGGGGGATTCATCGGTCTGGAAATGATCGAGAGCCTCACCGAGCGCGGCGTCAAAACCACCGTGCTCGAAAAGCTCACTCAGATCCTACCGCCTTTTGATGCGGACATGGCGGCCATCGTGCAGGCCGGTCTCAGTGGCAAGGGCGTGGAGCTCTTGCTTGGGCAGGGCCTTTCAGCCGTCAGTGAACGGAACAACCGCCTGCGGGTCGCTACCGATTCAGGCGCTGAAATCGTCTGCGACATGCTGATACTCTCGGTCGGCATCCGTCCGGAGAACGCTCTGGCCAAAGCCGCGGGGATCGATCTGTGTCCGCGCGGCCATATCGCGGTGGATGCTTCCCTGCGCACCTCGGATCCGGACATCTTTGCCGTGGGAGACGCGGTGTGCGTGCATGACCTTATCCTGGGCATCCCCACTTCTACGGCCCTGGCCGGACCGGCCAACAAACAGGCCCGCATTGCGGCCGACAACGCCCTAGGGCGCACGGAAGTATTTCGCGGCACGTTGGGCACGGCCGTGGTCAAGGTCTTCGACCTCACCGCCGCCTCCACGGGTGCGAACGAGAAGGCCCTGTCCGAGCACAAGATCCCTTATCTTGTGAGCTACACGCATCCCGGTTCGCATGCCTCCTATTTCCCGGGCGCCGAGCTGATGTCCATCAAACTCATCATTGCGCCTGGGGACGGCCGTATCCTGGGGGCCCAGATCGTAGGCGGGGCAGGGGTGGACAAACGCATCGACGTCCTCGCCACGGCCCTCAAGGCCGGCATGCGCGCCGGTGACCTGGAGGAGCTTGAACTGGCTTATGCCCCGCCGTATTCATCGGCCAAGGACCCGATCAATGTGGCCGGCTACGTGGCCAATAACATTCTCAAAGGCGATGTCGAGATCGTAACCTGGCAGGAGATCGACAACCTGCCCGCGGATCACGTGCTGATCGACCTGCGCGAACACGAGGAACTGGATATGTCGGGCTTCATCAAAGGCGCGCTGCATATCCCGTTAAACAGCTTGCGCGACCGGCTATCCGAACTCGACCGGTCCAAGACCTATGTGGTTTATTGCGCCGCGGGCTTGAGGGGCTACATCGCCTACCGCGTCCTGGTCCAGCAGGGATTCAAGGCCCGGAATTTAAACGGCGGGTTTATGACTTATGCCGTGGCTACGGGGAAGCAGGCTTAAGATGGGCAACCAGCCGGAACGCGTGCCGCAGGACAGAGCGGCGGTTTCGAAATCAGGCTGACAGGTGGCCTCGTTATTGCGCGTGTAACGGGGCGTCACCTTGGTTATGGCGCCGTTTTCCCAATCGATTTCAAGCAGCATCCCCCGCGATACCCCGGGATGCCTGCTCTCTTGCAGGTCGAAGATCAGGTTGCCCAGCGAATAGGCGATGATGCCGTGCTTATAGACTATCACGGGCTGCACAATGTGCGGCCCGTGTCCGATGACGATATGCGCGCCCTGGTCAATGGCATGCCGCGTGAACAATTCCTGAGCCAGGCTCGGCGTGGTATCGTACTCGACCCCAAAATGCATGGACACCACGATGATGTTGGCTCCGTCATTCTTGGCGCGCGCGATACCCTTGTCGAGGTTGTCATATGACAGCCAGGCCGCGCCATCTTTGGCAGGCCAACTGATGCCGATTTGATGCTTGAAGCCTTTGGTGGCCCGATACCAGGGATAGACCTGGTTGGTATACGCCAGGAATGCGACCTTCTTGTCCTTGACGGTAAGGTAGACGGGGGCGTAGGCCTCATCATAAGACCCTATCCCGCTGTATTTGATCCCGGCCTGTCTCAGATTTTCCAGGCTGTTCGTCAGGGAATCCGGACCGTAATCGAAGCAGTGATTGTTGGCTACCGTTACCATGTCGATGCCGGCATGGACCAAGCCCTGAACAGCCTGATCCTTGGCCGCGAACCATGGCCCTGAGATCCTGGTCAAATCGGGTTTTCCGCGCTCGCTGATCTGTGATTCCAGATTGACGCAGGCGATATCGGCGCGTTTCAGATAAGGGGCGATATTGGCCCACGGCCAGGTGTAATCGCCGCCGGCCGTGTCCCGGATCACGGATTCAACGCCCCGCGCCAGCATGACGTCTCCGCCGAAGACCATGGTGATTTTGCGCGGATCGGCCGGCATCGGCGCGTTTTCAATACGCGGCGATGTGTCGTCAGTGGTTATATATCCGGGTACGTTGCCGATTGTTTCAACGGCCCGCATGATCCAGAACGGGACTACGGACGGAGCATATGCTCCGATCATGAAAGAACACAGGAACAGCAAGGAAATCTTTGAGGTGGACCGGATTGTCTTCATCGGTGGTCTCCCATCACTCTTCGTTGCCGTGAACTTCAACCGTTGCCATGCCGGCAAAACCATCCTGTTATCAAAACGGTGTATGCAAGTCGGTTGCCAACTTATATAATATAGCATAGCGGCAAGGATGTCCGGAGCGGTCTATGGAAAAGATGCTATGGAGACGATTTGCGCGGGAAGCCCGCCGCCTCCCGGCCAACAATTGGAAGCCCGTGTGGGAAAGAGATTGCCGATTTGCGGAAAACATTTGCCGCGCTGCCTTGGGAACCTGACACCGAGTCTTGCTCATGCTAACGATCTCCTCATGATTGTGAAAGAGAGAATGGAAAGCAGGACCGCCGGCATTGCTTGCGGGCGCATCACTCTTGACAACCCGCTATCCATGGTATGTAGTGGCTGGAGATATTACAAGGAGGGTAGGAATGCATCATTATCAACTAGATAAACCGGACAATCTGGTGGATTTTCTCGAAGAGACTCTCAAGAGGTATCCTGACAGCAATATGATCGGCACCAAGAATGCCGCCGGAGACTATGTTTGGATCACCTACGGCGAGTTCGGCCGGCGCGTGGACAACCTGAGGGCCGGCCTGGCGAGTCTGGGCGTCAAGAGGGGTGACGCCGTCGGCATTATCGCCAATAACCGCACCGAGTGGATCATCTGCGCCTATGCCGCCTTCGGACTGGGCGCGCGCTGGGTGCCCATGTATGAGGCCGAGCTGACCTCGGTGTGGAAATATATCGTGGCCGACAGCGGGCTCAAGGTGCTTTTCTGCTCCAAACCCCAGATCCTGGAAAAGGTGAAGGATTTTCCCAAGGATATCAAGACGCTCGAAAAACTGATCCTGGTGGAAGGCACGGGTCCCGGCAGCATGGAAGAGCTCGAACGGATCGGATCTGCCAAGCCGGTGGCCTCTATCAGGCCCCAGCCCGATGACGTGGCATGTCTGATCTACACCTCGGGCACCACGGGCGATCCCAAGGGCGTGCTGCTTACCCACGGCAACCTCACCAGCAATACGAACGCCGGGTTGAAGATCTACCCCGAGATAACCAGGAAAGACACGATACTGAACATCCTGCCGTGGGCGCACTCCTATGCCCTGACGGCCGAGCTCAATGCCGCCATCAAACTGGGCGGCAAGATTGCGATCATGGAAAGCATCGGCACTTTGGCCCAGGACATGCTCAAGGTCAAACCCGATTTTCTCGTGGTCGTGCCGCGGGTGTTCAACAAGATCTATGACGGCCTTTTCGCCAAGATGAACGCCGAGAAGGGCTTGACCAAGAAGCTCTTCTTCATGGCCGTGGAAAGCGTCAAGAAGAAGCGCGAACTGGCTGAACAGGGCAAGTCCGATGCGCTCCTTAACCTGAAATGCGCGATCCTGGACAAGCTGGTGTTCTCCAAGATCCGCGAGCGTTTCGGCGGCCGGCTCAGGGGCGCCATGAGCGGAAGCGCCGCCATGAACCCCGATATCGCCAAGTTCTTCTTCGACATCGGCATCCCCGTTTACGACTGCTACGGCATGACCGAGACCTCGCCGGCCATCGCCATGAACTGCCCGGCGAACTACAAGCTGGGCAGCGTGGGCCGAGCCATCGACAAGGTCAAGATCGTGATCGACAAGTCCGTGGTGGAAGAGGGCGCCTTAGACGGCGAGATCGTGTGCTACGGCCCCAATGTCATGCAGGGCTACCACAACAAGCCCGAGGCAACGGCCGCGGTCATGACCGCAGACGGCGGCATCCGCACCGGAGACAGGGGCCGCATCGATGAGGACGGCTATCTCTTCATCACCGGCCGCATCAAGGAGCAGTACAAGCTCGAGAACGGCAAGTTCGTGTTCCCGTCCGCCATGGAAGAGGATATCCGGCTCATCCCCTACATCGAGAACGCCATGGTATACGGCGAGAACCGGCCCTACAACATCTGCTTGGTCGTCCCGGACTTCCATGTCCTGGGCACCTATGCCAAGCAGCATGGCCTGCCTCAGGATCCGCAGGCCCTCGTGGAAACCAAGGATGTCCAGGATCTGATCATGCGCGAGATCGAGAACACCCTGAAAGGCAAGTACGGCGGGTACGAGATCCCCAAGAAAATCGTGCTCCTGTCCGAGAACTTCTCCGTGGACGACGGCACGCTGACGCAGACGCTCAAGGTCAAGCGCCGCGTGGTGTTGAAGAAAAACCAGGACATCATCGACGCCGCATATCAGGCCAAATAGAGGTGCTATAAGAATGCAGGCAGGGGCGTTTCACCAGCCCCTGCCTGATTTTTAGAACGTGATGAAAGCAGAGATCATGTGCTATTAGCGATACTCTGTATATGGCGCCTTAAAAGTATATCAATTTTTTGGAGATTGTAACGAAAAGCTCAGCCGGAGCAGCCCAGCGGGCTGCGATCGGTTGTAGCGACGGGTTAGCGTATTTCATGCATTACTGTTATTCCTAAAACAATTTCTATTTCACTTTGAGATATTGGTCTAGTCTGTTCATCAACGCAACAAAGATAAACGGCCACAAGCCTTGCATTACCTTCAGCAATTGTAAAGGGCCCGTTCTCCGATTGCCCTATGAGAGTTATACCCTGCATTTCAACATTCCCTTGTTTGAATGCGGACACAATAGCATCGACTCTTTTATCTTTACCAGGTGCATCACGCAGGTTGGTGGCGGCATCGATTAATTTATGTGTTCCACCTGAATAACAAACCCACTCGTGAGAATTAAAGATTTGGATTGTGGAAAATTGGCTGTGGGTTACGGGCAAATTAGCAAGGTACCACTTAGCCTGTGGTAAAGAGTCCACAAGACATTGGCGTCCCGCAAGAGCCCGTTTAATACCCTCAATTTCTTTATTTTGTTCTCCTGACTTCAAAAGAAGAAGCGTTTTATTTCGATGTTCATCAGTGGGAATGTCATAGAATTCAGAGAAGACTTCGCCAATGGCAAAGCGCCTCAACATTTCATGGGATGTAATTTCTCGAACGATCTTCATTCGTAATTGACTTCGCTAACAGTGTTTATGCCGATCCGCATATGAAGCGGATTACCGATTTATTGTCCGCCATAGGGGGTCAGGTCTTGTTATTTGCGTCAAGTTTAAATACATGCAAATAACAAGACCTGACCCCATAAACTCCCATGGGTCACCGGGAGCCGGATTTATCGGCGATCCGGCGTAGCCGTCTGTTATGCGCTTTCAAATTCATCAAGTGCATCAACTCTTCCCGCTTTTGAAGCTCTTGCTGCTCGATTTGCTCTACGAGCAGGTGTGGCAGGACTAGCGGGAGTTGCTCTTGTTGCTCGAGTGGCTGGCGTTGCCATAGAAGTACGCCTAAGGATGTAATTGTCGTTTTCGATTTCACCTAAAAAAGTGCCGTTTTTCCTCCATACTCGACCATCGTCAGTAACCCAGCCCAAGTATTGAGATACTGCATTGAATAAATGGCCATTCCTTATAAAGCCGAAATATTCACCATTCCATCTGTAAATTGCTATCATTAGTTCTCCTTACGCATAACGTGCGGCTTACCGTCTGCCAGGGCCAGTATGGGCTGACAAGTCTGCACGCAAGTGCGGCCCTGGCAGTCGGGTACAGCCGCTGGTTAGGGGCTGTTGTTGTTTGGTGATGATTTTTATACCCCTTGCCTGATCTGCTTTGAATAAGACATTGGCTCCAGATGGTAATATTACTTCAATTGAACGAACAGAAGACCAACGCGCTAACACTGGAGCACCATGAGCTGATACGATAAGGGCGTTACCTGTATGGCTGCAAAGGAATTCTCCATGGCCGAGAATTGAAATATGTGTGAGTATCTCAGTTGGGTTTCCTTTTTTCATTTCTGAAATCACAAGATGCTGTGGCCCTTTTGGGCAATCCAGGTCTTGCAAAATACGTTCGTTCAAGCATTCACATGCAGAAATGGCAATAAGGAGAATTGAAATTGCAATATAATTTTTTGTGCGCTGAATATTCATATTAGCGACCTCTAACGTAAAGCGTTTTATCCATTGTCCCGCCCGATTATAGCAGGAGGAGAGTGGTGATACAAGAGAGGCATGAGGTGGTAATCAAAAGGGAGCTAAACGCGGGCGGGATGATGGATAAAATGCGGTTGGACTAAGCCGCGTGGGACGGGGCTGCGTGCTATGGGTATTGTATTGCGCTGTTCGTGACATGAACAGGGATGATGGGGTTTGATTTGGTATCGAGGGAGGGGTGCAAGGCGCTTATGTGTCATGAAATCGGTATCCGCATGTCGAATCATCGGCGCTGAATAAGAGCTAACCGGGGCATGGACCCGCAAGAGCACAAGCCACTCCTGTTCTCCTGGGCGGAGCGCACGGAATGAAGAGGAAAGGAAGAACGGATGCGCCCGGTTCATCACGAGGAATTCAGACCGATGGGACAGGAGGGGCGAGAAGCTGCCATGCGAAGGAGGCGGGGCTGGATCTCTGCAACGGTATGCATGACGCCGCTACCGCAGCGAGGACAAGACGCGATGTCGATGCCGGTGAGTTCGAGCATGAGCACGCGCGGAGTTTTCGCCCCTGGTTTGGGTTGA
>JBDKSM010000103.1:0-1830 GCA_039680665.1 Syntrophaceae bacterium
GGTGAGGCCTTCACCCGCTTCTTTCGCTCCGTAAGGACCTTCCGGTTCATAGGTGTCGATCTCAATAATACCTGTTGGGGGCATCTCGGGTGCCTTTATGACCTTGTAGTCAACGAGGTTCGGGTTCATGAGCTTGCCGTCTTCGAAAGGCATGTCTTCCAGGTACGCATAACCGAGGGCCATGGAGGCGGCGCCTTCAAGCTGACCGATAAGGCCAAGCGGGTTGATCGGCTGGCCGCAGTCGTGGGCGGTCATGACCTCATGTACCGTGATCTTGCCCGTCTCAGGGTCGATCTCTGCGTCAACTGCCTGCATCATGTAACTGTAGGCGGGCGATATCATGCCTTTTCTGTGAGGTGTATAGTAGCCCCTGCCGACGATCCGCTGGCCGTCTTTAGCGCGAAGGGCTTTCTTGACGAGATCCCCGTAAGGCAGGCCTCTTTCCGGGCGGGCGACGATGTGTACCCACCTGTCCTTGATATCGAGGTCATAGACGATGTTGATCCCCATTTCTGCATATGCAAACTCAAGGAGCTGCTTCTTGGCGTCTTCGCATGCCATCTTTACCGCATTACCCGCCATGAGGGTCTGTCTGGAACCCCATGCGCCGAGGTCGGCCGGGCAATGTGCCGTATCGCCGGAGTGGACCCTGATGTCTTCCACTTTTACGCCCAGCGTCTCGGCCGCGATGATTGCCATTGTGGTGTTGGAACCCTGTCCGATGTCCTGGCAGCCGACGTGGAGTTCCACGGTGCCGTCGACGTTGATGGTGATAACGGCCGATGAGAACGAATAGGGTGAATCGAACCAGTTGAAGATGCCGCCCGACATAAAACCGCAGGAGGAGATGCCGATGCCCCTGTTGGCCGGGAGTTTGCCTTTTGCTTTTACCCATTTTTCGATCTCATTGATGCACTGTTCGAGGCCGCAGCTTGCTATGAAAGCCTGGCCGGGAACTTCGTAGCCTTCGGTGTGGCCATTCTTCCTTCTTACTTCAAAGGGATCCAGGCCGAGGTCGGCGCATATCCAGTCGATCTGCTGCTCGGAGCAGAACATGGCCTGGGGTGCACCGAAACCGCGCATCGATGTGGAGGGCAGGGTGTTCGTGTAGACCCTGTATCCGTCATACCGGTAGCCTCTCCATTTATACGGGAAGGAGTGGAAGAAGCCCGACAGGTAAAGGGCCGTTGCGCCCATGCCTGTGTATGCTCCGCCGTTGGAGAACATGCGGGACTCACGGGCACAGAAGGTGCCGTCTTTTTTGATACCCGTTCTGACATAGTAGAACATCGGGGTCCTTCTCTTGGAGGCGATGAAGTCTTCCTCGCGCGTGAAGATGACCTTTACCGGCTTGTGGAGCTTCATGGACATGACGGCGCTGCAGAACATTGCCGCGTCGAGCTCGAACTTGCCGCCGAAGCCGCCGCCAACGTATGGCGCCAGGACTCGGACGTCCCCTTCGCGAAGCCCCAGGACGCCGGCAAGGAGTCCCTGTGTGTAGTAAGCTGACTGAGTTGATGCCCACACCGTGAGTTTGCCTTCCGGCGTGAAGCTCGAAACTGCGGCGCGGGTTTCCATACACATATGGGCCTGCCCGGAGCACTTGAACCAGTCTTCCCTGATGTAGTCTGCGTCTTCGAATGCCTCGTCCACGTCGCCCCATTCGATATGGCGCGTGACGTTAACGTTTCTTTCCACGCCTTCATGGATCGTGGGCGCTTCTTTCTTGATCGCTTCCAGCGGCTCGTAAACCGCGGGGAGAACTTCATATTCCACGTCGATAAGGTCGAGGGCCATCTCGGCGATCTCTTCCGTCACTGCGGCTACCGC
>JBDKSM010000104.1:0-1973 GCA_039680665.1 Syntrophaceae bacterium
GGTCGAACGTCGAAACGGTGTGCTCCGAGAAGCGGGACCTATCGTCGCGCGAACTGTTTCAGGCATCCCAGGTATATGCAGATGTCACCACCATGTTTCGCATCCGTTACCGGGCCGGCCTGAACACTAAGATGCGCATCTATTATGACGGACGATACTATAATATCCGCTCCATCATCGATCCATCCGACCGACGCCGCGAACTGCATATCATGTGTACCGGGGGCGCGACGTGATCGAGATGAAGTTGACCGGCTTCAAGGGTATCTCGGGCATCTTGCAGACCATGCCAGATAAGCTCATGGAAAAGCATATCCGCAAGGCCAACTATGAGGCCTGCAAGATCATACGCGATGCCGCCAGGGCCAAGGCTCCCATGCATGCCGGTCCATACCCGGCCACGCGCCGCAAGGGCATGTCAACGAAAATGTTAGCCAAGACGCTGGCGCAGTTGGAAAAAAAGGGCATCACGGCCGAAGAGATCATCAGTAAATCATATGGTCTATCGGGCAGGCAGAAAGGGAACCAGGATCGTAAGCCCGGCACCCTGAAAAAGTCTATCATTATTGGCGCAATCAAGGGTCGGCGCGACCGCAACTATGTCAAGCTGGCCGTAGGCCTCATGAAGCGCGCCTACTACGGAAAGTGGATTGAAATGGGCTTCATCCACTACGGGAAGAAGAAGCAGACGCACGTTCCCGGCCGGCCATTCCTGCGGCCCGCCTTCGATGGCAATCTGGATGCGGTAATAATCCGGTTTCGTGAACGCCTCTTAGACGGCCTGAGCCAGGAGAGCAAGCATGCTTGAGGATGCCCTCCATGCCCATCTGTTGGCATCGACTGCGGTGACATCTCTGGCATCCACGCGCATATATCCCGTACTCCTCCCGCAGGATCCTACCCTACCGGCAATCACGTATCAGAGGATCAGCAATGATCCTCAAAATACGATGGGCGGACACGGAGATTTATACAATCCGCGCATACAGATAGATGCCTGGGCGAGATCGTACTCGGAAATCAAATCGTTGGAGCTGGCTATTCGCACAGCCATGGAGGCGGCGTCGGCGTTTAGCGCTCTGGAGATGTCGGACCAAGATCTATACGAGCCAGACATGGAGATCTATCGCATCAGTATTGATTTCTCATGCTGGTTCAAGAGCACGTAAAAGGAGAACAGCTATGGCATTTGGCAGCCAAGGAACCCTGTTTTACTGGTCGTCGTCCACCAGCCCGACCACCAATAACCCTATCGGCGAAGTCAAGAGTTTCAACGGACCAAGCGGCAGCGCGGGAATTATTGATAAATCGCATCTTGGCAGCACGGCCAAGGAGAAGATGATCGGTTTGCCAGACGAAGGACAAATCACCTTCGAATGCAACCTCCTGACCTCGGCCGCATCTGGACAACAGATGATGAGAGCCGATCGCAGAACGCGGTCACAGAAGGCTTGGAGCATTATATTTGCAGATGCAACGGTGAGCCCTACGCGCCTGAATGGGGTTGGGTACTGCACCGGCTTTGCGGTTTCTGGCGGTGTTGATGATGTCGTCAAGGCGTCCATCACGGTTGAGATTGACGGCGGCGTAAGCTGGACCACGGCATAAGGAGGCGATGACATGGCATTCGGCGCACAAGGCACTCAACTATTTTGGGGAGACACAACGGCATATACTACCGCGTCAACCTGCTTAATCGGTGAGGTAAAGTCATTCAACGGACCTTCGGGCAGCGCGGGCGTTATCGACAAGTCGCACCTTGGCAGCACTTACAAAGAAAAAATTATAGGCCTGCCAGATGAGGGGCAGATCGCCCTAGAGGTGAATCTTGTTCCAAGCGATGCGGCCCAGATGAAAATGAAAACCGACCGTGCAGCGCGCACAAAAAAATCATGGATATTGAAGCTCTCAGACAGCACGTCGGCAGGGGCGGAAACGCGCCTAAAAGGTGAGGGGTACTGCACCGGGTTCGC
>JBDKSM010000105.1:0-10946 GCA_039680665.1 Syntrophaceae bacterium
CGAATGCCAGTCCGATCTCGTCATAGGTCTTGAGTTCCAGGCCCGCCTTCTTGGTCTCCATGGCCCCGGTGGTGCCGATCTGAGCGCCTATCTTCTTGCCCTTCATCTGCGCCAGCGAGTTCACCTTTAGGGTCTTGGCCACCACCAGCACCTGGCCGGCATTGATATAGGGCTCGGAGAAATCGTACACTTTGAGCCGCTCCGGGGTGATGGTCACCGATGAAATCACGGCGTCATACTTGCCGGCCGGCAGCCCGGCGAAGATGCCGTCCCAGGCCGTGTTCTTGAACTCGACCTTGAACCCGGCCTCCTTGGCCGCGGCCTTGAGCAGATCGATGTCAAAGCCCACGATCTGCTTGTCCCTGTCCACCATCTCCATGGGCGGGAACGTGGCGTCGGTGGCCACGACAAGCGTACGCTGGGCAGCCCCAAAAGCCGATCCCGCGCATAAGCACACCACCATAACCAGGGCCGACAACGCTTTCCAGATTTTCATAGACTCCCTCCCCTTTAAGATTTTTTTTTGGGTCTCGATCCCTCTTTGGCAGCTAGCATACTTTTGACCAGGCGTCCATAAGCGAACCAGGGCACCGTAATAAGTCATCATTGCAGGAGGCGCGTCTTTTCCGTGATGGGCGGGACAAGCGTCCGGCACTTCGAGAGTGTATAGCCGTAATCGACCGATGTCTGGCGGGCCACGACATAGGTGATGGTGCAGATGGGATAGACGGCCATGTCCTCCAGGAGCTTTATCTGGGCATGCTTCCAGATCTCCTGCTGCTTGTTGAGCCCGGTCTCGCGACGCGCGGCCGCAATGAGCACGTCCACCTTGCGGTAACCCGGCACCAAACCCATGTCCTGGGCAGGCACATACGTGTTTTCATCGGCGAGCAGACCCGTGAGCAGCTCGTCGGCCGACTCAGCCAAAGCCCAGCGGAATTCCAGCGCTTGATCCCGCGGCCGAACATCCTGACCGGACGCGGCCGTCTTTTGCCCGGCGACCATCAGATCGATGCCGATGCTTTTCAGCTGCCGTCCCAGCACCTCGTAGAGATACCGGTTGGTGTCCTGCTCGGGCCGCTCGATCTGCAAGTCCAGCTCCGCGGCCGCGCCCGCCTGGTCGAGCAGCCGACGGCCGTGGACAAGGTCGGTGTCATAGTCCAGCCCGAGCGCCTTGACATCTTCCTCGCTTACCCCACCCGTCATATCCGATGGCACGGGCGCATAGAGGCGTTCGGCCACGGGCGAACCGAAGAGGTCCACGAATTCCCGCCGGTTCAGGGCATAGGCTATGGCCTTGCGTACCCGCTTATCAGACAAGGGGAGGTCTGTAGTGTTGAAGACCAGGTAGAGGCTTTCGGCCGGGCCGTACTCGTCCACCTTGGTCTTGTCCCACCGCGCGGCTTTATTCACCCAGCGTGAACTGCGCTGCCCGCACATCATCTGGAGTTCGCCCCTTTGAAAGGCCTGCTCGCAGGTGGAAAAGTCCGGCAGATAGACCACCTCGACCCCATCTAAGAGCGGTTCTCCCCTGAAATATGCTTTGTGGGCCTGAAGCGTGATGACGCCCTCGGCGGAACAGGCCTTGAAGGCAAAAGGCCCCGTCCCTACCGGTAAACGCTGGAACTCTTGTGCGTTCAAACCTTCGGCCGCCTTGCGGCAGATGATGGAGCCCCCGGCGCGGTCGGCGAATCTCGGGAGGAACAGCGTGGCTGACAGAGGCTTGTCCAGTATGATCTGGACCGTATAGGGACCCTGGGCCTTGAAGGACATCCCGGCATAGCGGTACGCGTAGGCGCTTCTCATCGGATCGGCGGCCTTTTGAAGTGAATATACCACATCTTCGCTGGTCATTTCATAGGCCGCCTGCTTGAAGCCGGGCTGGAACATGACCCCTTTCTTGAGGGTAAAGGTCCAGATCTGCTGGCCTCCCTCGGTCTTCGGTTTCGGTAGAGACTCGGCCAGATCCGGTTCGATGACCGCACTGTTGCCCGGCTGGTAGCGCAGAAGGCCGTTGAAGATCATCTCGGCGAAGACGGCATCCGTCCCGGCGCTCAGGTGCGGGTCAAGGTTGGATGGCGCGCTCGCCGCCACCCCTAAGCGCAGCACGTTTGCGGCATGGAGCTCACCGAAGCCACAGCACAGGCCCGCGGCACTGAGCATGACCACGAGCACCAGCCGCTTGAGCTTCCCGCTGATCCCGGGTACGGGCCGTGGGAGGCGCCCGGTTGATGCCGAAGGAAAGATACGCGCCTGAAGGGACACCGTTAAGGCCTCAATAATAGACCGTGCGGGTCCTGTGCCGGGGTTTGGTCTGCTTGTAGTAGGGCTGCTGGCCGCGGTGCCAGAGGATGTTGTCCAGCAGCATGGCGGACATGCCGCGTTCGAGCCCGCCCATGGCCGCCACCATCTGCTCCACGGCATTGAGCGCGCAGGCGCGGATCTCGATCTCCTCGGCCGAGCCGGAAGGAATGATCTCTTCGCTGTCGATGCGCCAGGATAATTCCGGATTATACTCCAAGATGCCGTCTAAGCGCAGCACATGCGGCACGAGGTTGTCCGCGAAAATGGTGAGCCGCGGCAGATCATCAAACTTGCCGAAGCCCTGGCCGCCGAACGCCAGAGAAAGATCGGCCGCCATGATCTGGGCGCGTTTGAAAAACGCCACGTCCATGCCCCGGTAGTAGGTCACATCCCGGAAATAGGGCATGCCGATCAGGATCTCCACGAGCCTCACCGCCGAGCAGTTGGCGGCCTCGACCACATTAGCAAAATTCCCATTGTAGAGCGTCATGACGTATTTCCCGAGCTCGTTCATCGACAAGGCATACAGGTCCATGAGCTCATAAACCGTGGGATTATGAGGGTCCTGGCCGAAAATCGAGAAGCATTCACGGGCTTTGATTTCGAGCAGGTCGGTGGGTTTAAGCACCTTGTTCCTGAAATGATCGCTCAGGCTCGAGGCAATCGTATAATAGCCGGACATGCCGGCGCGTTTGCGCAGGTGGGGGAAGTAGCCCGAGCCGAAGTTGATGGCGCCCAGGACGAAGTAATAGGCCAGGGTATCTTCATCCGTGCCCTGGTAGTGGGCCGTGAAATCCATCTGGGATTTATCCTTGCGGCTCATGGCCAGCGTCAGGGCGTAATTGGGGATGAGATCATCGCGTATATGGACATGCGTCGCCATCTCCGCTACCTGCTGGCAGGACTTCCGTACATGTTCCAACAGACTGTATCCCATGGCAGCTGAATCTCCTTATGTATCTTGATAATACATTTTCATTTCAATTGGCAAGCGCAAGTCATGCGAAAATCTACACGCGGATGCGAGTCGGACCTCATGCGCACACGACCTTTGAGGTCTCGCCCCGGTTCAACGCCTGAGGTGACTGTCTCGTGTATCCATTCATGCCCGCATTCCTTGTTGAATTTCATCGGCCGGGCGCAGATATAAAAACAAGTTCACACAATAATATAAGGAGTACTATTCAGATCGATCGCGTGCAATCCATTATCGCTCAGGGAAAACACGCTTGCTAACACCCAGGAAATCTTTCTGGATCAGTCTTTTCCATCCGGAACGGGATCGGTATCGATATCCTGGTAGCATTCGGGCTGGAAGCGCGGGGTGCACACGGCCAGGAAAATCAGATCCCCCGTCCCGATGTTGGTGATGCGCTGCGAACAGGACGGCGGGATGATTACCACGTCGCCGGGGACGACCTTCTGGGGGTTAAGGCTACCTTCCACCTCAACCAGACCTAAGCCTTCCAGGATCAGGTAGCGTTCCGTGATGCCGCTCAGCCGGTGACGGCGCGTGGTGATGCCCGGCTCGACACGCGCCCGGGCGATCGATGCACCCGGATCATCCGGCGCGTTGGAGAGCTCGACGATGTAACACCGCTCCGGCGTTAAGAACTCCGTCCCGAGGTCCATGTGCTTGATGAGAGCCTTCATGCTTAAGGCTTATAGCATCTTTTGCTCGTACCTGTCAGGCGCTCAACCCTGATGGGGTTGTATTTCCGGCAAGTCTTCGGAACGCAAAAGCTTTCCAATGATAACAATGATATTCCGGGCACTTAAGGCCGCCTCCCCGGCCGCTACGGCCATGACCACCAGACAGAGCGTTGCCAATACCACCACGATCTACCTCCCCAGCGCTTAAAATCGGCTTTTTTGAATTTTTCTCTTCTCTAACCCTAAACGAGCTGTCATGCCGCCTTAAAACGACCGACGTATGTCGCCTTAAAATAAGCAGGCTCAAGAAGGAGCTTTACAGCCCGGGACTGAATCACGTAATTTTGCTCAACACGGCGAGGGAGGAAAAACGCTATGGCGCCTAAGCAGGATTCCGGCAAGACCGTGGCGAAACGGTTGTTCCGGCTGGCACGCATTCTGAAATTGCTGGTGGAGCACGAAAGTGTCTCCACGGACCGGCTGTGCCGGAGCCTGGGCATCACGCCGCGCACGATTCAACGCGACTTGAAGGCCCTGCGCGCCGCCGGCTTTCCCATCCATGAACAGAGCCGCGGCCTGCACCGCCTGGACAAGAGCCTGCTCAAGCATCTGGATGTCTACGATGAGGCCGATCTGGCCCTGATCGTGGCGATCAAGGACCTGACAACGAATCTGGGCCAGCCCTTCACGCGCGCGGCCGAGCATGTCTTCAACCGTCTGAACGATTTCACCGACGAGCGGCCGGTGATCGTCAAGATCGAGAAGCCGGTATGGCTTTCCCGGCCTCTCATGAACACGATCATCAAGGCTATCCAAACCACCCGCTGCGTGGCCTTCACCTACACCACCCACCCCGCCACCGTCGAACCCTACCGCATCGCCTACTTCGACGGCCTCTGGTACCTGGTGGGGCGCGACACCCACGAGAAGATCATCAAGAAATACGCCCTGGACAAGATCGCCGATCTGAAGATCCTGCGCCGGCCCTTCAAAGGCGTGCCCGCGACCATCGATGAGGCCCTGGAGCACAGCACCAATATCTGGTTCTCTTTTTCGCGCAGCCTTGAGGTCTTGGTCGAGATCGACAACCGCTTTGCCGGGTATTTCGAACGGCGCCGCATCCTGCCGCGGCAGGAAACCGTTGAAAAACGCCAAGACGGGACCATGGTGGTGCGCTTCATGGCCTGCACGCTGGAAGAGATCAGTGTGTGCCTGAAACCATGGTTGCCGCATGTCAGAATCATCACACCCGAGGCGGCCAGGGAACGACTGCTGGGTGAAATCAAGGCCTGGATCGCCTGGCAGTCTTCGTCATAAGTCCGGCCGCCCTAAGGCGCTCCCCTTCCGGTTTTAAGTTGGTTCTCTCGCAGCCCTATGTTATAGTACATTTTAGTTATTTGTAGAGATTGTCGAAAAAGTCAAAGGATGAAGCGTGACGCAAAAAAGACCCACACAGAATGCACGGCCTCGGATTTGCTTTGAGAGAGGATCGTGTTTCGATAGTCCCAGTTTGATGCTTTTCAAGCCGGCTGAAGTTTTTCGACAGTCACGATATGGAGCGTGAGGGATGCAGGGTTCAAGCAACACCTATCTGATGGAACACAGCGATGAAGCGATGCGTCTGGACATAAAAACCAATCCCGACGCGGTCAGGGACCAGGCGCGCCTGTGCGGTATCGGCCCCGGGGCGCACGTCCTGGACGTCGGCTGCGGGGCGGGCAAGGCCGCCAGCGTGATCAAGGAGATCGTGGGGCCGTCGGGCCAGGTCGTGGGCGTTGATTATTCGCCCAACCGCATCAAGTACGCCACCGAACACTATGGGCAGGTCGAGAATATCCGCTTCGAGCTCAAGGATTTCACCCGCCCCATGGATGATCTTGGGTCTTTCGACTTCATCTGGGTGCGTTTCGTGCTCGAGTACTTCTCGAAAGAGGCGCGCGACATTGTCGCCAATCTTGCCCGCAACCTGAAGCCTCAGGGACGCCTGTGCCTGCTCGACCTTGATCACAACGCCCTGAACCACTATCCCCTGCCCCCGGCCATGGAACAGGTCATTAAGGCGGCCATGGAATACGTCGCCCGCACGCACAATTTCGATCCCTATGCCGGTCGCAAGCTCTATGCGCACCTGTTTGATATGAAATATCGCGATATTCAGATGCACATGGTGGCCCACCATCTCATCTACGGCGAGCTATCACCCCAGGACGCCTTCAATTGGGAGCGCAAGATGAAGATGTGGACCAGTCTGGCCCGTGATATATTCACCGGTTATCCGGGCGGGGTCGACGGTTTCATGAAGGATTTCGATGACGTCGCCCATGATCCGCGCCGTTTCACCTACACGCCCATGATTATCTGCCATGGATTGAAGCCTGACAGGATCTGATCGCGCGACTAAAGAGCCCTCAAGCATGTATTTGGAGGAGGAACGTATTGATGCAGCATGAACACCTTGAAGCGCCATCAAAAAAATCCGTCAAGGTAGGCAAGCGCGCCCTGATCAACACCCTCAACCATGCCCATTTCACCGGAAATCTTCTCTGGGCGCGCGTGCAGGGCCCGTCCTGGAATGGGGACCGCCTGGTGAGAGTCCGTACCGGTCTGTGCCGCGATGATGAAGTGCTCTGTCAGTGCGCTCAACAGGACGATCTGAACCTCGAGAAGGTACGCACGCTCCATCTGGTCATGGAAGACGGCAAGCGCGCCGTCGTCATACCGACCACCATCAACGCGGCCACTCGCGATAGCATCACGCTCAAGTTGCCCGAGCAGGGCTATGTCTTGAACACCCGCAAGGTGCCGCGTGTGGTCGCTCGCCAGGTACAGTGCGATATTTTCCAAGGGGAAACCCGATCGACCGGCGCCTTGATGGACTTTTCCGTCTTAGGGTTTCGTCTGGGACTGGACCCGGCCGTGGGCGCGCCCCAGCTGGATACGGGCAAACCCGTGCAGACGCGCATGCGCCTGGGCGACACGCAGGTGTTCGCGGGTCCATGCCGTATCCTGCGCATCGAAACCGGCGGTCCGCGAATCTATCTGATCCTCCAGCCGCTCGTGTCCAAGCCCGTACCCCGCGGCCACTTCCTGGCCAAACGTATCCGCAGCCCGCGCCTGCACCTTTCCCCCACCCCGAAGGTCGTCTTCGAACATCCGTTGTCCAATAAAGAACTTACCTATGAGATCTTCGATATCACGGCCTCCGGCTTCTCGCTCTTCGAGCACAGCGATGAGACCCTGTTGATGCCGGGCTTGATCATCCCGCGCGCGACCCTGCTTTTCGACAACTCGATCAGGATCGCCTGCTCGGCCCAGGTCCTGCATAGCCATCGCCGCGGCGAGCGCATACGGACAGGGTTCGCCATCCGCGATATGGACATCAACGCCTTCATCCAGCTCTGTGACATCCTCGCCAACGCGCTCGACGCGCATGCCAGCATGAGCCGCCTGAAGGACATGGACGCCCTCTGGGATATCTTCTTCAACACCGGTTTCGTCTATTCCCAGAAGTATGAGTACATCAGCCGCTTCCACGAGGACTTCAAGGAGACCTACCGCAAGCTCTACCAGGAGAACAAAGACATCTTTTTCTTCTTCACCTACCAGGAAAGCGGCAAGATCTACGGCCATTTATCTTTCATCCGCGCCTATCAGCGGCTGTGGATGGTGCATCATCTGACCGCCAGGCCGATGCACGGGAAGAAGCGCATCGGCCTGGAGGTCTTCAAGCACCTCTACAATATCATCTATGACGGCGTCTATCGCCTGCCTTCCTCGAAGATAGACTACGCCATGTTCTATTTCCGCCCCAGCAACAGCTTCATGATGTTTTTCCAGGGCGGATACTGCCGCAAGATTGGCAACCCCCGCATATGCTCCATGGACCTTTTCGCCTACCTCCATATGGATGCCCATGCCGACGGGGCCGCGATCCCTGCGGGCTGGACCCTGGACAGTCTTACTGACGAAGACGTGCAGCCCCTGCGGGATTTCTACGCCAAGCGCTCCGGCGGTCTGCTGCTGGATGCCTTAGGTATAGGCATGAGCTATCCCGACGAGGAGCCCTTGGAGGCGATCTACTCCCGCCTGGGACTGATCCGACAGACCCGGCTCTTTGCCCTCAAGCATGCGGGCACGCTCAAGGCCGCCTTTATCGTCGATACGTCCGACCGCGGCGTCAACCTTTCGGATCTGCTGAACTGCATCAAGGTCATGGTCGTCGACCAGGAGCTGACGTGGGAGGTGATGCGATCCGCTGTCGGACTCCTGTCCGAGGTCTACGCCACCGAACAGATCCCCGTGCTGATCTATCCCGAGGATTATCCGAAGCGGGCGGCAGGCATCGCCGGCGAGCGCTCCTATTACCTCTGGATCCAGGACTCCCGCTATGCCGAAAGGTATGTGGCCTATATGAAAAAGCAGATCGAGTCCAATCCCTTGCGCTTGTTTTTTAGGGCCATCCTGGCGAAACGGGCACGCAAAGAGGGGGCATGACCGCCGGACATGCTTCCGTAACCGGAACACGGCCGGCAGCACCTAAGCGACCCTAAGGCGGGGCGTTCTTTATCATTTGCCGACCCCATGCCGATAGAGGTGAAGAAGAAAGGCAGGCGCTAGAGTCCTGACCACATATGAGGCGTACATGCTGAGGGAAGCATCAGACACAAAAAAGGAAAGCCAGGATGAACCGCGCCTTTATAATGTCATAATCATAAAGGGTTACATCGAATATCTGCAGAAGCATTATCCGGATGTCGATATCGATGCCTTATTGAACTACGCCGGCATGTCGCGTTATCAACTGAGCGATTCGGAATACTGGTTCACGCAGTCACAGGCCGATCGTTTTTATGATATCGCCGTCAAGCTCACGGGCAACGTGCACCTGGCGCGTGAAGCCGGACAATTCAGCGTCATCTCCGGGTCGTCCATTATCTATAAATATCTCGTCGGCTTCATCAATGCCGCGGCTATGTACAAGGCGGCGCAGAAGATCACCAGCCTCTGGACGCGCGGATCGGAAATCACGGTCAGCAGTGTGACCCCCAACAAGCCGGAGTTGATCAGCATCCCCAATCCCGGCGTCCAGGAGAAATTGTATCAGTGCGAAAACCGCCTCGGCGTCCTGGAAGCCCTGGGCAAGGTTTTGACCGGGAAATTAGCGCGTATCGAGCATCCCGAGTGCATCCATCGAGGCAATGCCGTCTGCCGCTACTCCATCACGTTGGAGATCTCCAGGGCCTATCGATGCACACGAGTGCGCAATTATGTCGCGCTGGCCGGTCTGGCCTTGCTTATCCTGCTGGGATTCTACCTGCCCGTGTCGTATCTGATGGCGGCCTTCCTCGCCATGGGCCTGCTCGTGACAAGTCTGACCTGGTGGGCCGAACACCTTGAAAACCTCGAACATGTCAAGAATATCGAGGAAACCGGCAAGACCGCCGAACTGCTCCTGGAGGAGATCAAATCGCGCTACAACGACGCCCTCTTAGTGCAGGAGATCGGACAGGTCGGCGCCCGGCTGATGGATATCGACGTCCTCCTGGACCGTATCATCCAGATCATGCAGAAACGCCTGGACTTCGATCGCGCCGCCGTGGCCCTGGTCGATCAGAAGGGCTCGTGTCTTACTTATCGTATGGGATACGGATATACGCCCGAGCAGACCAAGATCCTGAATAACTATGTCCTGGATGTGAGCGACGGCGCCACTTCCGACCCCCTGGCCATCGCCTTCCTCAAGCAGATCCCCTCTATGGTCAACGACCTGAAGGAGGTCACGGAAGATTTCCGGCCCGAGGCCCGGGATCTCATGGGAAATCTGAGGGCGCGCGCCTTTATCTGCGTGCCGATCATCTTCGAGGGTCAATCCTTGGGCATCCTGGCCGTGGAACGCACCACCACGCCCAAACCCATGATCCAGAGCGAGGTGAGCCTCATGGTGGGAATCGCCCAACAGATCGCCATCAGCATCAACAACGCCCACTCCTTTCAAAGGCTCCAAGCCAGCGAAGAACGCTACCGCGAACTGGTGCAGAACGCCAACAGCATCATCCTGCGCCTGGACACACAGGGCCATATCACGTTCTTCAACGAATTCGCCCAACGCTTCTTTAATATCTCGGAGGCCGAAATCCTGGGCCTGCATGCGCAGGACACGCTCCTGGCGGGCCAAGGCCATTTGCGCGACGCCTTCATCCAGTGGATCCAGGGCATCGTGAAGACCCCTGAGACCTTCATGAATACCCAGACCGAGGGCTACCTGAAGAACGGCCGGCATGTCTGGATTGCCTGGACCAACCGTCTGATCAAAGACGAACGGGGCGAGTCCACGGAGATCCTGTGCATCGGCAATGATATCACCTCGCTCAAGCTGGTCGAACAGGAAAAGCGCAAACTCGAGCTCGAGTTGCAGCGCGCCCAGAAGATGGAGGCCATCGGCACCTTGGCCGGCGGGGTGGCGCACGATCTCAACAATATCTTGAGCGGGCTGGTCAGTTACCCCGATCTGCTGCTCATGAAGATCCCGTCCGACAGCCCTTTGGTCAAACCCCTTTCCACCATCCGCAAGGCCGGCGAAAAGGCCTCGGCCATCGTGCAGGACCTGCTGACTTTGGCGCGGCGCGGCGTGAGCGTATCGAATGTGGTGCAGATGAACACCGTGGTCGGCGCCTACCTGTCCAGTCCGGAATTCGAGGCCTTGAACGCCCATCACCCCAAGGTGAGGGTGGAGACGCGTCTGGACGCGCGCCTCATGCACGTGCTGGGTTCGGAAGTGCACCTGTCCAAGACCATTATGAACCTCGTCACCAATGCGGCCGAAGCCATGCCCGAGGGCGGCAGGGTCTTGATCAGCACGCAAAACGTCTACATCGATACCCCGGTGGTTGGCTATGACCATGTCGTGGAGGGCGAATACGTCATGGTGACCGTGTCGGACTCCGGCATCGGCATCGCCCCCGAAGATCTTCCGCGCATCTTCGAGCCGT
>JBDKSM010000106.1:0-2949 GCA_039680665.1 Syntrophaceae bacterium
GATCATAGGCCCGCTGCTGTAAGGGCGTGAGCCCTTCTGATTTGGGGCGGCCTCCTTTTGCGCCGTTATCCTTGCTTGCCTGGACCGCTCTCGGTTTGCCTGCCTTTGATTTGGAGAGGGCGGAGGCAGCAGCCGAAATATCGTCTACACCTACCCATAGATGTTGTGTGTCCCACCCAGACCACTCCTGCGCCGGGATGTCTATCGCATCCAGCTCGTCTACGGTGAGCGGCCTCGACCAGTTGGGCGCATCGATCCCCATCAGGTAATATTCCCCGCTATTGGTGCGCACGAGGGGTCCGCCATCCCGCAGACGGAGGCGAAAATCGCTGAACCGATTGAGCGGCCGCACCTGTTTCCCATCCTGTCCCATCACATCCAGTAGATCCGCCGACTCATCACGCGTAAGCCCCCTCGCCGCCAATACGACTTCCACGTCTCTCCAGTTAGCCATTTTATCCTCCCTTTTTGATTTGATACTGTATATGATAAACCTATCGGTAGGTTTGTCAAGGGGATTAATCATTTATTTTTGATTTATTTTGAGATCACCCGCAAACCAAGGCTGGGAGCGGAAAGAAAATATAGAGGGGATGCTCGGTATCGTTGGTCGGTGGAAGGAAAATTTTATGGATGAACGTATTATAGGCCGAAAGGATATCGTTGAGCTGTTTCGCCGGCGGTATGGCATTACAACATGGCACGGAGCAAGGAGGAATATCGCCAAGAACCATTTTCCTCTCAGGCGCACGCCATCGGGCCGGCCGATGTTCATCATATCGGAGCTGATCGAGTATGATGAGGCGTTTTTACGATACGTGGATTGGGATTAGTTAACCCTATTTACCCCTATTTACCATGCACCTAGCGCATAAAATGTGCGTTATGTGATGCATGGCAATGCCGACTGATGCGCAGAAGAAGCAGATACACGATGAAATATTCGCCAAAACCGAACGGGCGCTAAAAAGCGCTGGATTTTCACGCAGCAAGATAGCGCGCGAGCTGTTCAAGATCGCGTTCTCGGATATTCAAGACTACGTAAAGGTTGACGAGAACGGCAAAATATTAGCTCTGCCGCTTAATACTCTCAAGAAAGGTTCATCGGGGGCTATCAAGAAGGTCCGCGAGAAGAGCAAGGCGCTGGGTGCCGACGGTCTCATTCTGGAAAACATTCTCGAGTTTGAGCTCTACGACAAGCTTGACGCCCTCAAAACTGTGGCTGCCATGCTCGGCATGGAGAAGCCGAAAGAAATCAAACATTTGGGCGAAATAGAACATACTCACAGGCACGCCGTCACGCCCGAGATCAAAGAAATTCTTGATACGTTCCTGGGGGCTGGCCGTGAAACCTGAGCATAAGCCCATATTCGAAGCCCTGACGGATGAACAAGCGCTTGCGCTCACGATGTATTTGGAAGCGCGTAGCGAACCAACCCGGGGCATCGTAGCGGTGGGATCGGTGATCTTGGAGCGGGTACGGCTCGGGCATTTCGGCAAAGGCGTCAAGGGTGTGTGCTACAAGCCTTATCAGTTCTCCTGCTACAACTCCAATGATCCGCAATATGAAAAGATCGCTCTGCGAATTGCGAGCAATTTCGATGAAGAGGCCGGTAAGCTTTCGAAGCTTCAAACCTGCCTGATGATCTCCAAGGGGCTGCTATCGGGTGAGATCGCGCCGAACGTGAAGGCGCAGTTTTACAAGGTGGTTGGCTGTCCTGCGGCTTGGGAAAAAGAATTTGTGCATGTGGAGAGAATAGGGGCGCATGACTTTTATCGTGAGCCTTCGAGAAAGACAGCATGACAGGAGGTTCACCATGGTAGAGATCGGGCGCGAGCAATTCGATTGCATGACCATCGAGGCTAAGGTTGATCTCCTGTTCGACGTGATAAGCCGTCTGGAGCCGGAAATGAAGTCCGCAAACGGCAAACTTGACAGCCTCTTGGTAAGCCCGTGGCGCATGGCCATTCCGCCGGTTTCCATGAAGGCCGTCGGGGCGTTCATCGTGGCCCTGGCCCTGATCATCAAGGGCGATTTGCAAACGGCAATCAAACTCATCGGCGCGCTGTTCGGCGTCATGTAGGAGACAATATGAGCACAAAGGATGAAATCAAGGACGTTTTAAAGGATGGCGTGGCGCAAGGCCAAGCCGAAACCGGTGTTATCGTTCCCCCAATCACCAAGGAGCAGCGCAAGGAGGTTGCCACGCAGGCTGTTGCCAGGTGGTACGTCAGGCTGTGGAATAAGCTGTTCGGATGGCTGTAATGGGGATGCGCGGGAAATAGTGAGGCGGATCATGGCGGACATCGAAGGAAAAACCAGCCTGCCGAGTGCGATGGTGATCATGAACATCGCCGGCAGCGACAGGTTTGTTCAGCTCATGCGGCCGTTTCGTTTCCGCTCCAAGGTTCTATGGGGCAAAGTCTGCAAGAAATACTGCGAGATTCCGGCCGGGTTCTGCTTTGACCTCGAGTCCATCCCGTGGTTCCGTGGTCATTGTCCTGAGGCTGGCGCTATCCATGATTATCTCTGCCGGATCAATTCTGATCCTGTGGTTTCCAAGGTCGTGGCCGCCCGCGTGTATTTCGAGTTTCTTGAATATCTGTACAGCCTGGACGATTTGCGCGCGCGGTTTGGAGTGATTGACCGCATGGGTGACTGGATTAAGGCGCGCGCCAAGTGTGTGGCCGTGGTCTTGGCGCCCAGGTATTTCCACAAGCATTATGTCAATGCGTCATGGCAAGAGATGGCGGGGGTGCAGTGAAGCCGTCCGATCAATATCTGCCCATCCTGGCCCAGGCCGAGAAGCAAGGCTGCGTCGAGGGCGCCATGCGGCGGCTCGCGCAGGAAGACCTGTTCTTCCTGCTTGTTTTTGTCCTGGGCCGTAAGGATGCCGATCGGCAATGGATCTATGACCGCTGCCGGGAAGTGCAGGCTGACCCCGATGG
>JBDKSM010000107.1:0-1631 GCA_039680665.1 Syntrophaceae bacterium
CCGAACATCAGGGTGAAGAGCTCCTGGAAATACGCCCGCACCTTCACGAAGGTGGCCATGAACTCCTTGGTGCTCTCGCGTTCGATGCTCGCGATCAGTTCCTTCAGGCGCGTGCTGCCCACCACCAGATCCTCGTACTGCCGGTGCAGGTCGTCGAAGCGGGCCTGGGCCTCTTCATAGGATTCTATGGCCGCGAAATTGATCTGCCCCATGGCGTCGATCCTTGTCTGAGCCAAGGCGATCTCTTCGCGGGCCTTGCCCGTATCGAACCCTTCCGGCAGCGGAGGTGGTTCTTCGCCGAAACGGGCCTGATACCTTTCCATAAGCATCTTCAGGGCGATGGCCTGCTCCTTATCCCCTAAGAGCAGCTCCTGCTTCTGTTTCTCGAGCACGCCGCGCGCATGATGCAGCTCTTCAATGCGCCGGCGCAAGCTCCCGCCATTGTCCGTAAGCGTTTGAAATTCCGGCTGATAGGCGTCATGACGCGCCTGGAGGGTGGTTATTTCCGCCTCTATCCGTACCAGATCCTCCCGGCTCTTATCCAGGGAGGCCCCGACCTCGGCGGCCTTGCCGCCCAGTTCCTCGATACGTGCCGTATCGCCGGCAATCTCCTGGTTGCGGCGCTCAAGCAGCTCGCTTAAGCCCTTGAGCCTCTCGGCACGGGAGGCATAGGCCACCTTCAATTCGCTCACGGTGGCGCTCACCTTCTGCAGGGCCGTCTGTACCGTATCAAGCTGCTGACGTGAGAGGGTCTTCTGCTCGTCCAACTCCTTGAGCCCCGCCTGCTGACCCTCCACGCGCGCGTCGCAGCTAAGCTTTTCCTCCTCGATCTGATGAGCCTCCTGGTCCATGCCGCCCGACATCTCCTCCCAGGCCTGGATATCACGGCTAAAGGTCTCACGCCTTTCGGCCATGCGTTCCAGGCGTCCCTGAAGGCTCTGCCCCTTGGTCTTCATGGCCTCAAGCTCACGTTCGGCCTTCTGCTGCTCCGCCAGGAGCGCCTCCAGGGTGCGGTTCACCTCGGCGATGCGGCCCTTGGTCTGAAGCTGGCAGGTGCGCTGACGTTCGAGGTCGAGCTTGAGATCGTGCTCCTGTCCGTTCAGAGCCGCCAGTTCGGCCTTGGCCTTGAGGATCTCGGCGTATTTATCCTTTTCCGGACTGTTTCTCAAGATTCCCGAGGTCTCCAGGATCATGCCGTCACGGGTGACCAGGGTATGCGAGCGCTGCCCGGCGCGCCAGAGGCTGACCGCGCTGGGGAGGTCGCGCACCACCCATTTGTCCCTGGTCAACACCTCGAGCACGGCCTCGAAACCTGCCCCGGCCTCGACATAGCTTTTCAAGGGTCCCAGGAGCCCTTCGCCCTGGGGCGGGGCTTCATCGCCGCGGGCCTGCACATGCGGAGCGGCCGGGACGAAACCGGGGCCTTGCGTACGTACCCCTTGCGGCCCCAGGACCTCATCGTAATCACGGATGATAAGATAGTCCAGCAGGTCCCCGAAGGAACCGGCCGCCTCTTCGAACCCCGCCTGCACGTCCATGGCGTCGGCCACGCGCTTGAACCCGTTGGAAGCGGTGTTCGGCTGCGCGCCGTGCGCGCCCTTGACGATCCGGCCCAGCATGGTGATCTTGGT
>JBDKSM010000108.1:0-3619 GCA_039680665.1 Syntrophaceae bacterium
AAGGTCATCGCCATCCAAGACATGACCCCGGAGCAGATTCTGAACATCATAAACTTGCCGGGTAATGAGGATTGATCGCAGGTTGTAGTTGTAGGATGGGTGGAGCGTCAGCGAAACCCATCGCTAGACAACGGAGAATTTGGCATATATGACCAATTATCGAAGAAATTATGTACCGGGTGGCACGTACTTTTTTACAGTTGCCCTGGCTAATCGCAAGAGCTCACGATTGATCGATGAGATCGATCTCTTGCGGCATGCATTCCGGAAGGTTCACTCGATTCATCCATTTGATCTGTTAGCCCTCGTTGTTTTGCCTGAGCACCTGCACTGCATGTGGACGCTCCCTGAAAACGACCATGATTATGCAACCCGCTGGAAGAAATTGAAGGCGGCCTATTCTAAAGGATCGCCGAAAACCGAAATGCGCTCTGCTTCCCGGCAAGCCAAAGGTGAACGGGGAATATGGCAGCGTCGCTATTGGGAGCATACCATTCGCGATGAAAATGATTGGAAGCGTCATGTGGATTACATCCACTTCAATCCCGTCAAACATGGCCATGTCTCACGTGTGATTGATTGGCCGTATTCAACCTTTCATGTCTATGTTGAACGCGGGATATACCCGCATGATTGGGGCGGAGGTGATATATATAACGACCGGAATATCGGTGAATTTTATGAATAATGAACGGTAAAAGAAACATGATTCGGCAAATACGTGATGGGTTACGCTGACGCTCCACCCATCCTACGTTATGGCCTATTACTGCTTATCCAGACGGGCTTCCATTTGCCATTATTGCCGTAACCCATGGAGCCGTCAAGGAGATATCAGTGTTGGAATGGTGATATCCAAGGGGCTATCGCAGAATGGGATGTCTTTAACCTACCGGTTGCGCTATGAGGGGTGCGGCACGTCAGAACAAAGCAGATCGAGGAGCGACGAGCCACGGAGCGAGACATACTCACGTATGTCGCAGCTCCCGGGGCGAGGCAGCGACAAAGATATGCGAAGTTCTGGCGCGTCGCACCCGGGCATCGCACTCCTAATTTACTAGTCGACGACGCGTACTCCCCGATAGCCCAAGCGAGCCAATTCCTCCGCTATGGCCGGACAATCGCCGCCCGAGACGCGGAAGTGGTGGATCGTGTCATCCTCACTGAAGCTCATGCCCACGCTGATGATGAACCCGCCCTTGGCCTCGACCAAAGACACGACCTCATCGAACGACCCGTGCACATGCTTGAGGATCACATCGATGCGGCTGCCGGCCTTGAGCACGCCCATGATATCGATGAAGGCCTTGAGGATATCGTTGACCGTCAGGATGCCCATGACTTCGCCGTCCTCGACCACCGGCAGGCAGCCGATATTCTTCTCGTATACCAGACGCGCCGCATCCTCCAGGGAGTTCTCGCGCCGGATGGTGTACGGATTGGCCAGCATGACCTCCTTGACAGTCAGGGTATCGAGCATGCACGTCAGGATGGCCTGCTTGACGTCGCCGGACGTGAGCAGCCCCACAAAAACACCGTTGTCGACCACCGGCAAATGCCGTAAAGAATGTTTCTTCATGATCCCCAAGGCATCCTTGACGCTGGCGCCCGGACCGATGGTGATCACGTTGCGTACCATCCAATCGTTGACCTTCATGCGACCTGTATACCAGAATACAAAAAAAAATAAAACCTCAACACGCCTTAAAAAAACGCTATTATGCATATCCTTTCGGGAGATATAGCGCTACGGTCGTGCCGATGCCAAAGGTGGAGTCCACGATGATATGCCCGCCGTGGCGCTTGATGATGGAATAGCAGATCGAGAGGCCAAGCCCCATGCCTTTTACCTGTCCCAAATCCTTGGTGGTGAAGTAGGGATCGAATACCTTCGGTAGGTTCTCGGCTTTAATCCCCCGGCCCTCGTCCCGGAAGACCATCCGGATATAGACCCCTTCGGCCAGGTGCAAGGGGTTATCGGGTCCGAGAATGATCTTATCCGCCTCGATAAGAAGCGTTCCCCCTTGCGGCATGGCTTCCTGGGCATTGATCACGATATTGTGGATCACCTGGCGGATCTGGTTGGCATCGATCTTCACCTCTGGAAGATCATCCGCGATCCGCCAGGAGGTCCTGGTATTGGAACCGCTCAGGACCAACCTGACGGACTCGGTCAGGAGCTCCTGGACCGGCATGACCTCGCCCTGTGGGTAGCCGCCCTGGGAGAAGGTGATGAGCTGTCGGGTGAGGTCCCGCGCCGTCAGGGCCGCCTCTTGCGCTTTGGCCAGGTAGGCTTGGGCCTGATGGTTCTTGCCGGCATGCACCTTTGCCAGCTCCATATTACCCATGATGGCGGTCAGGAGGTTGTTGTAGTCGTGCGCCAGACCACCGGCCAGCGTGCCGATGGAATCGAGCTTCTGGGCCTTGATCAGCTCGTCTTCCAGGGCTCTCCTCTCGGTGATGTCCTGGATGCTGCCATGGAGGAAAAGCGGCTCGCCTTGAGAATCACATAGTGCTTCTGCCGTTCCAACGGTATAGCGGATTGTCCCATCAGGGAGCAGGACCCGATATTCCGCTGTAAAAGGCGACCTTTTATCAATACTCTGCCGCCATTTTGCCAGCAGATCATCAAGCTCATCCGGGTACAGACGGGACTGTATGGATTCAAACGTAATCGTTTCCTGCTCCGTAAACCCCATGATCCTGCGCATGCCCGCCGACAGGGTGAACTCATTCCGGGACACGTCCATTTTCCAGCTGCCAGTGCGCCCAATGCGCTCGGCATCGGCCAGAAGTTCCAGGCTCTCCTTAAGGGCCTGATCGCCCTGCTTGCGCGCGCTGATATCCAGCGATACATTGGCATGGTAGAGCGGGACGCCGGTTTTAGGGTCCTTAACCAAGAATATCGTAGCGTACACAGCGGTCAGCGCCCCGGTCTTGAGATTCTTATATTCCAGCTCTCCCTCCCAACCACCCGCCGCCATGGCCGGTAGAACCTCTTTCCGAACCTTTTCCATCAAGTGGTCGGGAATAACCTGCTTAATATCCATCCCCTCGAGCTCATCAGCCGAGATCCCCAGCATCCTTATCCCGGCCTCATTCAGGTAGGTCATCTTCCAGTCAGGGGTCGCCAGGTTCACCAGTTCACTGCAGTGCATGATGACCGACGCCAGCTTCTGCAATTCCACTTCCGTTCGCTTGCGCTCGGTGATGTCGGTGATCATGGCAAAGGAACCCTGGAAATGACCCTCGTTATCAAGGATAGGCGTGGCTGATAATAGGACTAAAACGGCATGTCCATCTTTATGGCGCAGGCGTCGCTCATAATGATCTGACGCACCTTCTCTGCGAGCTTCTATCCTTTTCTCGTGATCCGCCAGATCCTCTTCAAACAAAAAGGACTCGAACCTTTGGCCAATCATTTCTTCCCCGCGATACCCGATCATTTCGGCTAACCGAGCATTGACAAAGTTAGTTCGAAGATCGGCATCTACTATCCATATGCCCTCGTTGGCCGTGTCAATGATGCGACGATATTTTTCCTCGCTCTTCCGAAGCGCCTCCTCCGCGCGCTTGCGCTCGCTGATGTCGCGCACAATGGCCCACATGCCGGAGGGAT
>JBDKSM010000109.1:0-19011 GCA_039680665.1 Syntrophaceae bacterium
TATCCATCCTGAGCCAGAACCGGCTGGAATGGATTGTCGCGGATATGGGTATCCTCGGCATCGGCGGTGTGACCATCCCGATCTATCCCACGGTGCCGGCCGAAGAGGTGGGTTACATCAACGGCAACTCCGATGCCAGGGTGTTTATCGCCGAGGACAAGACCGCGGTCAAACATGGTCTCGAGACCCTGAAAGATTGCCCTGAGCTTAAGAAGATCGTGGTCATCGACACCAGGGATGTCGACATGAGCAATCCGCTGCTCATGAGCTTTGAAGACCTAAAGATACTCAGTCAGAAAGTGGAAGCTCAACAACCCGGCCTTTTCGAGCAACTTACCGATGCGGTCAAGCCTGAAGATCTGGCCACCTTTGTTTACACCTCCGGGACCACCGGACACCCCAAGGGCGCCATGATCACCCACAAGAATGTCCTGGCCGTGATCTCGGCCCTGGATGAGATGCACTGGGCGGACGAGAATGATGTCGCGGTGGCCTTCCTGCCGCTCTGCCATGTGTTTCAGCGCGTGGCCGGGCACTTCTTTGCCATGCGTGCCGGCATCTACACCCATTACAGCGAGGATTTCAATTCCATTGTCGAGGACATCCAGACCAAGCGGCCGACCGTGCTGCTGGCCGTGCCGCGCGTGTGCGAAAAGGTGTATGCCAAGATCCTGGGCCAGGCCAAACAGGAAGCGCCCTGGAAACAGGCGGTATTCAACTGGGCCGTGGGCATCGGGGCACGCTACAGCCGGCTCAAGGAGCAGAAGCTCTCCATACCGCCTTTGCTGCAGCTTGAGTACCGCCTTGCCTATACAATGGTCTTCCAGAAGCTGCGCGGCGCCTTGGGCGGCCGCGTGCGCTGGATGGTGGCCGCCGGGGCCCCGCTGGCGCGCGAGATTGCCGATTTTTTCAATGCCGCGCAGGTCTTTCTGATCGAGGGCTACGGCATGACCGAATGCAGCGCCCCGGCCACGCTGAACCGGCTGGACGAGTACAAGTTCGGCACGGCGGGCAAGCCTTTGTCCTGCAATCAGATAAAGATCGCCGACGACGGCGAGATCCTGATCAAGGGCGACAACGTCATCCAGGGCTACTGGAAAATGCCCGAACAGACCAAGGAGGCCTTTACAACAGACGGCTGGCTCATGTCGGGCGATATCGGCCACCTGGACAAGGACGGCTACCTGCTTATCACGGATCGCAAGAAGGACCTGATCATCACGGCCGGCGGCAAGAACATCGCGCCCCAGAACATCGAAAACCTGTTCAAGCAGGACCCGCTCTTCGAACAGGTGGTCGTCATCGGGGATAGGCGCCAGTACCTGGTGGCACTCTTCAACCTGAACCAGGAAGAGTCAGCGCGCCTGGCCAAAGAGTCCGACATCGTGTTTGCCGCTCCCGAGGACCTCTTCGAGATGGACGCCTTCAAGCGCATCGTGGACAGCCACATGGATAAGCTTAACGACAAGCTGGCGCGCGTGGAAACCATCAAGTACTACCGCATCGTGAAGAACACCTTCTCCGAGGCCACCGGCGAGCTCACACCTTCGCTCAAGGTCAAACGCAAATTCGTCATGGGCAAATATAAGGATATGATCGACGGCATGTATCCGGCCGGAGAGGCGTAATCGAACGCGCATACCATTGAACGCGCTATTGCGATAAGGAGGAGGCATGGATTTCAGACTGACCGAAGAACAGCGCATGTTCCGGGAGACGGTCTACCGCTTTGCCAAGGAAGAGATCGCACCCCTGTGCGAGGAGGCGGATCTCAAGGGTGAATTCAGCTTCGAGATCTGGTGTAAATTAGGATCGATGGGCCTCTTGGGCCTGCCGTTCGCTGAAGGATTGGGCGGCTCGGGCGCGGACATCGTCTCGTGCTGCCTTGCGGGCGAGGCCCTTGGCCATGCCGGCGTGGACGGCGGGCATCTGCTGGCCTTAGGCGCGCACACCTACCTGTGCGCCGCCACCTTGAACCACTTCGGCACCCCCGCGCAGAAACAGAAATATATCCCCAAACTGGCCAGCGGCGAGTGGATCGGCTGCATGGGCCTGACCGAACCGGGCGCCGGTTCGGACGCGGGGTCCATGCGCACCACGGCGATTAAAAAGGGCGACAAATACATCCTGAACGGATCGAAAACCTTCATCACCAACGCCCCCATCAGCCAGGTCATGGTGGTCTACGCCACGCTGGACAAGAGCAAGAAGCACGAGGGCATCACGGCCTTTATCGTGGAAAAGGACTATCCCGGATTCTCCACCGGACAGCCGTTTCACAAAATGGGTTGTAAATGCTCCACCACCTCGGAAGTCTTCTTCGAAGACTGCGAGGTGCCGGTGGAGAACTGCCTGGGCGGCGAATACCAGGGCTGGCTGATGGCCCTGTCCTCGGTCGAGTGGGACCGCTGCACCCTGCTGGCCCCGGCCGTGGGCGGCGCCATGTTTGCCCTGGACGTATGCGCCAAGTACGCCAACGAGCGCGTACAGTTCAATAAACCAATCCGCGACTTTCAGGCCATCCAGCACCGCATCGCCAATATGCGGCTCTTCATCGAGGCCTCCAAGCTGGCCGTGTACCGCGTGGCCTCTTCCAAGGACAACGGTCAATTGCTCAACCCGCTGCTGGCGGCGGTCAACAAGATGTACGTGGGCGATATGGGCTGCACTATGGCCACGGATGCGGTCATGGTGCACGGCGGTTACGGCTTCATGCATGAGTACCCGGTGGAGCGCAGCTACCGCGACGCCCGTTTAGGGACAATCGGCGGCGGCACATCCGACATCATGCGCATGATCGTTTCCCGCATCATGATGATGTGAAGGAGGAACCATGGCCCTTGACAAGAAGTTCATCGGCAGGACCTATGCCCCCCTGACCTATGAGGTGGGCTGGGAAAAGGCCAAGGAGTATGCGCGCGCCATCAAGAACGAGGACCCGCACTACATGGACCAGGAGTTCGCTTTAACCACGAAATACGGCGGCGTCATCATCCCTCCCACCTTTGCCGTGGTATGCGCCGGACAGTTGGCGGCGCCGTTCTTTCTGGACCCGGAATTGAAGCTCGACTTGAGCATGCTGGTGCACGGCGAACAGGCCTTCGAGTTCTATGAGGTCATGCGGCCCGGCGACGTGCTCACGACATCGGGCGTGATCTCCAGTATCGAGAACAAGGAGAAGCTGGATACGGTCTCACTGGAGGGAACAAGCATCAACCAGCACGGCCGGGTGGTCTGCAAGGCCACTTTTACCTTTGCGATCAGGAAGAGGGCCTAGACCATGGCGAAAAAGGACAGGCGGCAAGACATGGAAAAATCCTTCCGCCCCAGGCGCGCCGTGGTCATCGGAACCGGTATCGGAGGCGCAGGCATGGCCGCGCAGCTCGCCCAGGCGCGTTTCGACGTCACGGTCTTCGAGCGCAACGCCTTTGCCGGAGGCAAGACCGCGGCCTACACCCGCGACGGTTTTATCATGGACATCGCCATCCATACCTCGCCGCGCTGTAATAAGGGACCCATCGGCGAGCTGGCCCGGCGCGTGCATGCCGACCTCAGTTTTGTGCGCAAGGAGCCCGTCCTCAGGCTGATCCTGGGAAAACGCGCCTGCAGTGCGCCCATGAAATTCTGGATGCCCATACCGGCCATCAAGGCGGAACTTGCCTTTCGCTTCTCGCCCTTGATCGCCGGCGGTCTCCTGAAGTTCGGCTTGAAAGTCATCCGCATCAAGACCCTGGATGATGTGAAGCCCTACGAGGGCATGAGCGCCGCCGAGCTCATCAAGGCCGATATCAAGGACCCCAAGCTCGCCGCCACCATGGATGTCATGGCCTCGCTGATGCTGGTGCTCTCCACCCAGGAGGCCTCGGCCGCCGATTTCCTCTGGGGACTGGCGAACTGGTTCAAGACCGCCAATTCCGGGTATCCCCAAGGGGGGTATGCCAGGGTACCGCACAGTATGCTGGAGGTCTGTGGAAAACATGGCGGCACCATCAAGTTGGGCGAGGAGGTTAGGCGCATCCGGATTGAAGACGGCCGGGTCACCGGGGTGGAGACCCAAAAGGGTTTTTATCCGGCCGATATCGTGGTGAGCAATGCCGGGTACAAGCAGACCGTGGCCTTGGCAGGGCCGGAGCACTTTGAAAAAGGATTCGTGAGCTATGTCGACGGACTCAAGGATTCACAGGGGGCCGTGGTGGTTCAGTATGCCCTGGACAAACAACTGATGCGGGAGCTGGTGCACCTCTATATCCCGGACGGATATGATACCGACACCTTCCTGGAAAGTGTCCGGCGCGCCCGCGATATCAAACCGCCCCACCTCTATATCGTCTGTCCTACGTCACTGGATGCCACGGTGGCGCCGCCTGGAAAACACATCATGTACGCCGCCAGTGTCGTTCCCGCGGACCTTGCCCACCGGGAGGCCACCGGGCGTGTTCTGGACCTGGTCGAGTCGACCATGCGGCGCCTGTTCCCGGACCTGGAAAGACATACACTCTGGAAGGTCAGGCGCAATATCGATTTTTTCGCCGCCCTGGGCGGGCGCGGCGCGGCCGAGTCGATCGGCTTAGGCCAGCGCTTCGATCAGGATGGGATCCACAAACCCGATCCGCGGATGCCCGTCAAGGGCCTGTACGCTGTCGGCGCGGATGCCGGCGGAACGGGTATCGGCACCGAGCTGGCGGCCGACAGCGCGATGAACGTCTTTGATATGATCATGGATGATGTCAGCCCGGAGGTGTTCCGATCACGCGCTGATGCAGGTACAGGTTTTTCACGCGCTTAAGCTTACCCTGGATGCATTATGGACATTGACCCAAGATAGTGCAAGAAAAAAAAGCAGTGGAAAGGACTATAAAAATAAGGCCATGAGAGGGAAGACCATGAACGCGAAGAGAAGCGGCAGAACAAACTCCACAAACCCAGATTATGACGTGATCGTAATCGGCACCGGCATGGGCGGCTCGGCCGCCGGGGCCATCAGCGCCCTGAACGGGCTCAAGACCCTCATCCTCGAAAAGAATCCGACCCCGGGCGGATCTTGCTCATACTACAAGAAGCAGGGTTTCCACGTGGATACGGGCACGCACCTCTTCATCCGCGGCAACAAGGGGCCCTTCGGGGTCTGCACGCGGCGCTTAGGACTCGGTGAACCCTTGCGGTTCCTGCATACCGACCCCATCACCCATCTGCGCGGCTTCAACATCGACCTCGCTTTCCCGGCCAGCTGGCTCAGGGCGCCTCTGGCCCTGCTGCAGTTCATCTATCAGGCCGACATCCCCTTGAGCGAGTATCCCGCCATCTCCCGCATGTTCAAGGACATCCTCACCATGAAGCCGGCCAGGATCGACGAATTGAGCACGGTCTCGATCGAGGCCTTCATCCAGAGCTATACGCACAACCCTCAGGTGCTCACGCTGATCGGATACCTCATGGGGCTGTATTTCATCCTGCCCGCCTGGGAGGCCTCGGCCGGGGAGTCGATCTGGAACATCCAGCACATGATCAAAGACCTGAACCTGGGCTATCCCAAGGGTGGCTGCGTCACCATCCCCATGACGTTCCTCAAGGGCGCCCGCAATCATGGGGCCGAACTCAGGCTCAAGGCCGGGGTCAAGCGCATCGAGGTCGAAAAAGGCCGCGTGCGGGGGGTGGAGCTGGAAAACGGGGAGAAGGTCAGCGCTCGCGCGGTCATCAGCACCTCCTCGCTCAAGGACACGGTGTTCAAGCTGACCGGCGAGGAATTCTTCCCCGCGGCCTATCGCGAAAAGATCCGCTCCGTCATGCCGTCCATGACCGCCACCCAGGCCAAGATCGGGGTGAGAAAGAAGCTCATCAAGGCCGGTTCCCTTGTGGGGGGCTGGCCCATCAAGATGAGCCGACACCTGAATGAAGACCAGATGAAAAAGAACTACCACGTGATTGAGACCGGACACGTGGGAGAACTGGTGCCGGTCTATGTGCCGGTGCCCAGCAATTACGATCCCGAACTCGCGCCCGAGGGTCAGCAGATCCTCACCGTCGTGGCCGTGGCCCCTACCCTGGAGACCGATTATATCGATCCTGAACAGGTGTGGGTGGAGCGCATGATGGATGCCATCCATAACCTCGTGCCGGGATTAAAGGAAAACACCATCTTCTGCGACAGATGGTCGGTGACGACCCTGGCCGGTTGGATCGGCAAGGACAGCGGCTCGGCCATTACGACCGGCCAGTCGACTTCTCAGGTCGGGCTCATGCGGCCACCGCACGAGACGCCCGTGGCTGGGCTCTTCATGGCCGGTGACTGTGCCGGTCCGGCGCGCGGGGTCGGCACCGAGCTGGCCTGTCAGAGCGGCATGGACTGCGCCGACCTGGTGGCGCGCAACCTCTCACTGGGCATCCTGAATTAGCGCCAGGCGAAGACATATCACCATAGAGGAGCTCACAGCATGCCCCAACCGATGAAGAGACTTCGCTCGGAACAGCGCAAACAACAGCTCGTGAATATAACCCTCGACCTGATCGCCTCCCAGGGACTGCAGGGCACCAGCATGGGAAAGGTGGCCAAGGCGGCCGGAATCACCGAGATGGCCCTCTACCGTCATTTCCGCAGCCGCAGGGAGCTGATCCAGGCCGCGCTGGACGAAATGATCACCATTACGAACCGCTTTCTGGAATCGAAGGAGCCCGATATCAAGAAAAGGCTACGCACCATCAGCGCCGCCATGTACGACAGCATGATGTCCGACCGCATGGAACCCCGGCTGCTCTTCGAATTCCTGCGGGCGCCCGTCAAGGAGCAGCTCAAAGACCAGATGCAGGCGCAGTTTCAGGCCATGCTGCTGAACATTGAAGCGTTGTTGGAAGAAGGCATCCATGCCGGGCAGTTCCATCCGGATATCGATAAAACCAGGATCGCCTGGGAGATCTTCGCCTTCGGCTTCACGCTCAATTTCGTCAACGTGCTGGGCTTTGAGAACAATTTCACCAAGCAGCGGGCGCTGACCAGTCTGGATGAGATCCTGAACAAAATATCCGCATAAGGAGAATTGACATGGATTTCGAATTTACCCAGGAACAGAACCTGTTGAAGGAAACCGTGCGGCGTTTCGCCGAAAAGGTGGTAGCGCCTCTGGTGGAAGAGATGGACCGCGAGGAGCGGTTCGATGAGAGCATCTGGGAGATGGCCAAGCCGACCGGCATGATCGCGGCCGGCATCCCCGTCGAGGACGGGGGCACCTTGAGCGACTACATGAGCTTCGGCCTCATGGGACAGGAGTTGGCCAAGGTCGACGCGGGCGTGGGCGTGGTCTTCGGCGCCCATTCTCTCTTGTGCGCCAATAATATCGCCCGTAATGCCACGGCAGAGCAGAAGCAAAAATACCTCCCCCTCCTGGCCAGTGGGGAAAAGCGCGGCTGCATGGGTCTCACTGAGCCCGGCGCCGGATCGGACGCCCTATCGCTCAAGACCCGCGCCCGGCGCGAGGGCGACTCCTATATCTTGAACGGCGCCAAGACCTTCATTTCCAATGCGCCGGATGCCGACATTGCGCTCATCTACGCCACCACCGACCCGGCTTTAGGTATAGGCGGCTTGTGCGCCTTTATCGTCGAGCGGGAATTTCCCGGCTACAAGGTCGGCAAGAAGCTCTCCAAGATGGGCCTCAGGTCATCGCCGACCGGCGAGATCATCATGGAGGATTGCCAGGTGCCGGCCGAGAACCTGCTGGGCGGCGTGGAGGGCAAGGGCATCAAGTGTATGTTTTCCGGACTGGACGTGGAGCGTTTCATGTGGTCCTGCACCGCCATCGGCATCGCCGAGGCGGCCTTCTCCTATGCCCTCAAGTACTCAAGGCAGCGCGAGCAGTTCGGTCAACCCATCTTCAACTTCCAGCTGATTCAGGATAAGCTCGTGACCATGCTGGTCGAGATCGAGGCGGCCAAGCTGCTGACGTACAAGGGGCTTACCTGCTGGGATCAGGGCAAGTTCAGAGAGGCCCGCATGCTGGCTGCCCAGGCCAAGCTCTATGCCTGCGAGATGACCAATCGGGCCACCGCCGAGGCCGTGCATATCCTGGGCGGTTACGGCTTCATGAAAGAATATCCTGTCGAGCGCTACATGCGCGACGCCAAGGTCTTCCCCATCGGCGCCGGGACGAGCGAGGTCCAGAAGCTTATCATCGCCAATTCCCTTTAAATTAGGGCTTGACCAGAAGACCAAGTTATTTTAAACATATCAAACAATTTATTCGAAAGTTCTAAATACGCGATATTTAGACTAAGGGAGACCATTATCCGGCATGGGGCTTGCGGGTCGAAAAAGACGCATAGACAGAAGCGCTAGCATCGCACGAGACGACCGTCCATGAGGTGCACCAAGGCCGAACGCCGACAGGAGCTGCTCAAAACAGCCTCGGAAGTCATCCTGGAGTACGGTATCCAGAAGACGACCCTGGATGATATCGCCCGGCGCGCCGGCATGGCCAAGACATCGCTCTATTACTACTTCAAGGAAAAGGACGAGATCATCCGGGCCATCGTCAGAAACGTCATGGAAGACCTCCTGGCGTCGATGCGCCAGGCAGCGGCCGCCGGGGATACGTCCGAAGCCAAGCTGTGCGGGCTGATAGAAGCGCGCTACCGCTACATCGCCACGGCCTCCTCGCGCGCCACCAAGGAGATCCTTCAGGAATTCAGATCCTTTTCCGGGTTGTATGCCCGGGATCTCGAGTATTACCAGCAGGCGCAGAAGGGCCTGATCGAGGACATCTTCCGGCAGGGTATCGGCCGGGGCGAACTGAAGCCGGTTAAAAATATCGAGCTGTTGGCGCTGATCATTTTTTCTTCCATGATCGGCATCGACTGGACATTCACGTTTGATGAGCAGCGGGAACGCATTTTAGAAGGCCTCAAGCAGCACATGGAGATCTTCTTCGCGGGCCTGAGAATGTAACCATCATGAAGCATGGCATGGGGGTGATTGATATGAAAGCATATAGTGTTCTCATCGGGTTCCTGGTGGCCATGATCCTCGCCGCGAATCTTCCGGCATCGGCCGCGGAATATTCCCTGCCGGACCTCTACCGCCTGGCGCTCGAGCGCTCGGAGAAGATCAAGCTCTCCCAGGAAAACCTCGCCATCGCCGAACTCGGGACCGACAAGGCCTTGAGCGTCCTGATTCCCAGGTTTACCGCCTACGGCAACTATACTACTTTCGAAGAGAAGAAGTACAACGAGATGTCCATCCTCATTCAACCGAAAACGGCCGGCCAATGGGGCTTGCGGTTGGATCAGCAGTTTTCCTTACGCCTGAAGGAATTGACGGCCCTGTCCTATTCCAGACAGAATGTCGTGAAGAGCGCCCAGGACCTCGATGCCGTGCGCGAGGAATACCTCTTCCAGGTAGCCGGCGCGTACTATGATGTCTTGAAGGCCCAGAAGGGCCTTGAAATCGCGAAAGCCAACCTTGAGCGGCTCGCCAAATACCGTGACGCGGCCGACAAACGCCTCAAGGTCGGCGAGGTGACCAAAACCGTGCTGCTCAGGGCCGAGGCCCAACTCTCGTCCGCCAAATCCGATCTGGTGCGCGCCGTCAACGGCCTGACCTACACCAGGGTGATCCTGGCGCGTATCGTCGGCCTTGAAAACGATTTCACCCTCAAGGAACAGCCCGAGTCCGAGGCCGGCGTCATAGTACTGGACCAGCTGAAAAATCTGGCGTGGGAGCAGCGTCCGGATCTGAAGAGCCGCGCACGCGAGCAGAAAATGGCCGAACTGCAGGTCTCGTTCGCGAAAGGGGCCTTCTGGCCCAACCTGGCCGTCTCCGGCGTTTACCAGAAGGCCGACCAGAACCCCGCATCCACTTCTCTTGTCCGGGATACCCTCTATGGCACGGCGGGCGTGAGCTTCCCGTTCTTTGAAGGGGGCCTGCGCAGGGCCGAGCTTTCCGAGGCCAAGGCCAGGGAACGCCAGGCACGCTACGCCTACGAAGACTTAAAGAAAACGATCGGCATGGAAGTGGACGGCGCCTACCTGGACCTGATTACCCAGAAAGGGAGTCTCACCTATCTGGAGGACCAGCTCCGGTTCGCCAAGGATAACTTTTATGCCGTCTCACGACAGTTCGAGGTCGGACTGGCAAGCAGCCTGGACGTCATGGACGCCAACAACCTGCTGGTCGATTCCGAACGACAGCTGGCCGAGGCAACCTACACCTATCAGCTGTCGATTCTGAAGATAAAGAAGGTCACCGGGTCATTGCTCAAAGAATACAACGATCACAAGACGCAGGGTTGATACCTCATGCAGGGAAAGGGGAATGTAACCATGAACGAGGGGAAAAGAGCGGGAGTACGGACCAGCAAACAACGAGCAATGCCTATGCGCGCTATGGCGCTCGTCATGATGACGTTCTTTTTCTGCCCGGCTTTTCTGAGCAGCGGGTGCCAGAAAAAGGTCGATAAGGCCAAGCCCGAAAGGGTGATCAACGTCAAGGTCTGGACCACGGCCAAACAAACCGTCCAGCCCTTCGTGGAAGCCGTGGGCACCTTGAAGCCCAATGATGAGGCCACCATCAGCCCCGAGGTGGACGGCATCCTCGATAGCGTCAAGGTGGATGAGGGCAGCACGGTTTCCAAAGGCATGCTGCTGGCCGTCATCAAGGATACGGATTACCGTCTGGCGCTCGATCAGGCCTTGTCCGCCCGCAAACAGGCCGAGGCCCTGCTGGCCAATGTCAAAATCGAATATCAGCGCAAGGAATCCCTGCTCAAAGACGAGCTCGTGACTAAGCAGCAGTTCGATGATGTCTCCACGCGCTTAAGCGTCGCCACCCAGGATCTGGACCGGGCCACAGCCACCCTGTCACTGGCCCGCGAACGGCTCGGCAAGACCACCATCCGCTCCCCCTTGAACGGGTTGGTCCGCCAGCGCATGGTCACGGACGGGGATTTCGTCCGCGCCAGCATGCCCATCCTCTCCATCATCCAGAACGACCCCTTGAAGCTCTCCTTCGCGGTCACGGAAAAAGATCTGGGTAAAGTCAGGCAGGGGCAGAAGGTCGTGTTTACGGTCGACGCCTTTCCCGGCTCCGAGTTCGAGGGCCGCTTGAGCGTCCTGTACCCCAGCCTGGACGAACGGTCGCGGACGCTTACGGTCGAGGCCCTGGTGCCCAACGGCGAGTTGACCCTGAAGCCCGGCCTGTTCGCCCGCGTCAAGGTGTACACCTCGGCGCCCAAGGAGGCGGTGGTCGTGCCCATAACCGCCCTGCTCTATGAAGGCACCCGCATCCGCGTCTTTGTCCTGGACGCGGGCAAGGCCAGCGAACGCGCCGTGGCGGTGGGCGGCCAATACGGCGACATGATGGAGATCACGGAGGGGCTCAAAGCCGGTGAAACACTGATCGTGGTCGGCCAGAACCAGCTCACGGACGGAGTCAAGGTCAATGTCATGCGTTAATCGCGCCGGTTAAACAAAGCCCGGCGAAGGGAACGAAAAGCTATGTGGATTTCGGATACGTCTATCAATGGCCGGTCTTCGCCACCATGTTCATCCTGGCCCTGGTGGTGCTGGGCGTGGTCAGTTACCCGGAAATCGGGGTCGATCTCTTCCCCAGGGTCGATTTCCCCATCGTCAGCATCTCCACCACCTTGAAGGGCGCTTCGCCCGAGATCATGGACATCGACGTCACGGACAAGATCGAGGGGGCCATCAACACGGTCAACGGCGTCAAGGCCATCACCTCGACCAGCGTGGAGGGCGGCTCCAGCATCATCATCGAGTTCGTGCTCGAACGCGATATCGACCTGGCCATCCAGGACGTGCGCGAACAGATCGCGGCCGTGCGTTCCAAGCTGCCGGAGGACATCACCGAACCGGTCATCCGCAAGGTCGACCCGGACGCCAATGCCGTCATGTGGCTCAACCTGACCGGCAAGAAATCGCAGCTCGAGCTCTCCACCTATGCCGACGAGGTCCTGAAGGACCAGCTCCAGCGCATAGGCGGCGTGGGCGCCCTGCAGATGGGGGGCTTGCGGCTCAGGCAGGTGCGCATCTGGCTCGATCGTGACAAAATGCGGGCCTTCCAGATCGCGCCCGGCGACGTGGCGCAGGTCCTGGGCACGGAAAACGTCGAGCTGCCGGGCGGCCGGATCGAGAGCGCCACCAAGGAGTTTTCGGTCAAGGTCAAGGGGGCTCTGCGCACTGTCGCGGACTTCAATGACCTCATCGTGGCTTCCTACCAGGGCGCGCCCGTGCGCATCCGCGACATCGGCCGGGCCGAGGACGGCATGGAAGAGCGGCGGTCCTTCACCCGTTTCAACGGCGTCCCCTCGGTCGGTATCGGCATCCAGAAACAATCCGGGACGAACACGGTGGAGGTGGTGGCGCGCGTCAAGAAAGAGCTGGAGCGCATCAACCAGACCCTGCCGCCCGGCATGCAGATCAACATCGCCTTCGACCAGTCCATCTTCATCAAACAATCCATGAACCAGGTCATGGAACACCTGATCCTGGGTTCATTCCTGGCCATCGTGGCGGTCTTTTTGTTCCTGCGCAATATCCGCACCACCTTGATCAGCGCCGTGGCCCTGCCCATCTCGATCATCGCCACCTTTGGCCTGATCCGGGCCTTCGGATTCACTTTTAACAATATGACCATGCTGGCGCTGACCCTTTCGGTGGGCTTGTTGATCGACGACGCCATCATCGTGATCGAGAACATCTACCGTCATATCGAGGAAGGCATGCTGCCCAAGGAGGCGGCGGCCTTCGCCACCTCGGAGATCGGGCTGGCCGTCATGGCCACCACCCTTGCCATCGTGGCCATCTTCCTGCCCGTGGCCTTCATGAAGGGTATCATCGGACGTTTCTTCCTTCAGTTTGCGCTGACCGTGGTCTTTGCCGTGCTGGTCTCCCTGCTGGTCTCGTTCACCTTAACGCCCATGCTGTCCTCAATTTTCCTGCATGCTAAAGATCCGCACGGCGACAAGATTCGCTTCCCCATCTCCCACCGCGTCTCGCTTGTCCTGGAAAAGGGGTACAAGAAGATCGAGTCGGCCTACCGTCCGATCCTGGAGTTCTCGCTCAAATACCGCGGCAGTGTCCTGATCGGGGCCTTGCTGATCTTTATCTTCAGCCTGTACATGACCAAGTTCATCGGCAAGGAGATGGCGCCGACCGAAGACCAGGGCCAGTTCGTAGTGCGGCTGGAGGCCCCCATCGACTATTCTATCGATAAGGCCGAAAAGCTTTTTGCCCCGATCGAAAACCAGGTGCGTTCGATCCCTGAGGTCACCGGCGCCTTTTATATCCAGGGGATGAGCAGCAGCGGCGCCGCCCAAATCAACAAGGCCGTGATCTTCACCCGCCTGAAACCCAAGGTCGAGCGGACGCGTTCCCAGCAGTCAATCATGGCCGAACTGCGTAAGACCATGAGCACGGTCCCGGGACTCAAAGGTACGACCGAGGATGTGTCCTTCCTGGGCGGCGGAATCCGCAATGTCCCGATCCAGTACGTTATCAGCGGCGGCGACCTGGCGGGCCTGCAGAAATATACCAAGCAGATAGTGGCCGAACTGGCCAAGGTGCCGGGGATCGTGGATGTCGACACCTCGGTCGAGGCCGGCAAACCGGAATTGAGCGTCTACATCGACCGCGACAAGGCCTCGGACTTAGGCGTGAGCGTGACCGCGATCGCCCAGGCCGTGAACCTCCTCATCAGCGGCGAGGTGGATGTCACCAAGTTTAAGGACGATGTCAAGGGCCGGCGCTATGATGTACGCATGCGGCTCAACCCGCAGGACCGCATGGACCCGCGGGACCTGGGGCTCATCTATGTACGTTCCCGCGACGGCAAGCTGGTGGAGCTCGCCAACCTGGTCCAGATCGTGGAAGGCGGCGGCCCCAGCAGCATCATGCGCATCGACCGACAGCGTTCCATGATGGTCTTCGCCAACCTGGAAGGCAAACCCCTGGCCGATGCCATGACCGATCTCGACGGCATCGCGGCCAGAACCCTGCCGGCCGAATACCGCACCACCTATAAAGGCATGGCCGAGACCATGAAGGAGTCGTTCAGATATCTGATTTTCGCCATTCTCTTAGGGGTCCTCATGGCCTATATGGTGCTGGCGGCGCAGTTCGAGAGCTTCGTCCATCCCATCACCGTGCTCCTGGCCATGCCGCTGTCCTTTATCGGGGCCTTCGGCGCCCTGCTCTTGACCGGCAAAACGCTGAGTATCATGAGCTTCATCGGACTGATCCTGCTTATGGGCCTGGTAAAGAAGAACGCGATCCTTTTGGTGGACTACACCAATACCCTGCGCGAACGCGGCATGCCACGCCACGAGGCCATTTTGACCGCCGGCCCGGTGCGGTTGCGCCCGATCCTCATGACCACCTTCGCCATGGTCTTCGGCATGCTGCCGGTGGCCTTCGGGATCGGTGAAGGCGCGGAAACCCGGTCGCCCATGGGCATCGCCGTAATCGGCGGGCTCTTAACCTCGCTCTTTCTGACCCTGGCCGTGGTGCCGGCGGCCTATGACCTGTTCGACGACTGGCAGGCCTGGGTGGCAAGGAAACTGAAGAGAAAATAGAAACACCAAAGGAGGCGCTATGAAGATGGTCTTTATGGTCTACTCACAGGCGGCGGACGCGGAGATCCTGGCGGCCCTGAAGCAGGAGGGTATACCCGGTTATACAAAATTGGGGCGGGCGTGCGGTGAAGGAAATGAAACCGAGCCCAAACTCCATACCCACACCTGGCCGGGCGAGAACAGCGTCGTCTTCATCGCCTTGGATGACACCGGGATCGAGCCCATCAAGACCTTGATCCGGCAGCTCAAGCACACCCACCCCCGGGCGGGCGTCAAGGGCTTCATCCTGCCCATGGAAGAGATCATCTGATGAAGGGCGCCATCTTCTATTATTCCGGCACCGGCAACTCCCTGTGGGTGGCGCGCCAAGCTGCTTCCGCCCTGGGAGAGACGAGCGTGCACGCGATGCCTCAGTGGCTGCTTTCCCGGCCGCCGATCGATGCCGAGAGCATCGGGCTGGTCTTTCCGGTCTATATCTGGGGTGTGCCCGCGCCGGTCATGCGTTTCATCGCCGCCCTGCCGGACCTGCATGACCGCTACTTCTTCGCCTGCGCCACCAACGGCGGCCAGGTCTCCAATACCCTGGTGCAGTTTGAAAAGCTTTTGTCCGTCCGCGGGCTCAAACTGAGCGCCGGCGTCGATATCCCTATGCCGTCCAACTATATCCCCTGGGGCGGACCGGGACCCAAACAGATCCAGCAGCAGCGTTTCAAGGCCGCCCAGGCCAGGATCACGGCCCTGGCGCCAGGCTTGAAGCAGCATCAGACCATGCCGATCGAGAAAGGCCCGCTCTGGCAGCGCATCGTCTTTTCCGCCATCAACCGCCTGAGCTTCAATCAGGTGCCCAAGATGGATTCAAAATTCTGGGCCGACGACAAATGCACCAACTGCGGGATCTGCGCGCGGGTGTGCCCGGCCAAGAACATCACCATTGAATCGGGCAAACCGCTGTGGCACCACACCTGTGAACAGTGCTTCGCCTGCCTGCAATGGTGCCCCACCGAGGCCATCCAGTACGGCAAACGCACCGTGCGTTTCGAACGCTACCACCACCCTGAAGTCGGGCTCAAGGATGTGCTTAAAAACTAGGTCATAGAGATCGCCCTCCCCGCCCGGCAGCGTATCCGCATGGGATATACCCCGCGTGCGTAGAGAAACCTATCCCTCCCAAGTTCGGAACAAAAAAAAGCAGGTCATTTAGGCGACCTGCGAAATGAGGAGGTTCGTTTGAGGAATGTTTCTTGAATCTATATATTTAGAGTATCGAGATGAGGGATTGGATTCTCGAAGGGATCTGGAAAGAGTGAAACTTCCTGGCCAGGCCTAAGCTTCACCCCGGTTTTCACTCTTCCTCTTTTTTCTTTCTGCCGCGTTTCTTTTTCTCTGCTTTCTCGAGGATAGGACCAGCATTTTCGAGCTTCAGTAGGTATCTCAGCGCCATAGCCGCTGTCTGAATCACCTCCTTCCTGACGGCATCCTCGGACTTGGCCTTGGCCGTAAGGATTGTGCTGAGAGCATCGCCTATTTTTGCGCCCAACATCAGGCGGACGTGTTGCATTCCGGCCGGGAAAGGCTCCTCTTGTTCCTGCCGCTCAACTTCTTTGGTCATGAGGTCGCGGATCTTCATCATAGCCTTGTCCGTCGTTTTTTTCTCTTTCGATCTGCCAGCAGGTTCCATGGTTTAATCCTTTCTTTTTTCCGATGGCTATGCGCCAATGCCTAACCGGCCTGACTATAATATTTTCCAATCCAATCGAGTGCATCTTGCGGACTATAAAACTCTCTCCCGATGTCCTCTTTTTCTCCTTCCCGGTAAATTAATGCTTGATATTTCTCGCTGGTTAAATCTTTTTTCACACGAATAAGACCGATGAGCTTGTCGCCATCCATTACTTGATATAACGAGCCATCACTTGTTGTTGATCTCATTGAAACCATCACAATTTCCTTTCATGGGGAGCTTAAATGAATTCATTCATTGATCAAACCAAACACTTTTTTAATCTCAGGTCCGTCTTCCCTCCATAGATAACAAGAATTGACCATCGCATGCGCAAAGCCTTTTCTCATCTGTGAATCATCCATGAAGGCACTGAGTTTCGACACATTTTCCGCCATTATGGAAAAAACACCTTGTACAACTGCCGGACCTATTGCCTCAACCAATTCTTTCAGGTGGGAGCAACTCTTTGTTCCTCCCAGATCGTAGTAATGCCTCCTGTTGGGTGGATCATCGCTGAACAGAACTGTAGGTATAATACATGATGTGGATTTTTTGCAAGACGGGATGTTCAATGCATAAATCTTTTAAAGATGATAATGCCGGCATCAGGGGCGGCCTCGCTGTACGGTGGATGCGTTTGTCGGACCGGCAAGGTTCTCTTCCCGTTTACTATTCAATCGTTGCTATGTGGCGGTTAATGCTAAGCTCCGAGCCCTTAAAACGTTACGCATTCAATCCATCCGGGTCATACGTAAGGATGCATTCTTCATATGGCCTAAGACTCCTCTATTGGGATTTGACGCCGCCGTAGTCCCGATACAACTCCGGCAGGATGGCGGCCAGGTTGCTGTATTCCCGGGCGCAGTGGTTGGCCATCTGCTCCGGCGCGTTGCCGGGGATAAACAGCTTGCGCATGGGTCTGGTGTTGATCAGGCGGTTGATGAAGAACCTTTCCGGAAGAAACTTGACCGTTATATTCCGTCCGATCCAGAATCGGCTGCGCATTTCCACGCCGTCTTCCGTGAGACGCACCACATGGCACATGTCAGTGTGCATGGCCGGTTTTACGAACGATCCCACCCGCGTGCAGAAGGCCGCCGCGCCTTGTCCGGCCAGACGCGATGCGTCGAAACCGAAGTCTTCGGGCGCCATGAACTCGATGATGAGCATCTCCATGCCGATGCCGATATCCTCCACCGGATAGTGGGGATTGTGATAGAAACGTTCACGCGGCGACAGGTTGGGATTGCGCAACCGGTCAGGGTCCTTGACGCGCACGGCCGCATGCGCTCCGGGATACCAGATCTTGTAGCGCAGGTCCTCAAGGGCGTGCCACCAGAACCACCAGCTCAACATGTCGATGGATACACCCGGCATGCGCGTCAGCGCCGCCGCGTAACAGCTGCCGTCGGGCATGAAGCAGTATCCGCTTTCGCATGTGTGGTAACCGGGATCGAGCAGATCGTTCTTGCGCTCAAAGGCCAGGGCGTCACGGGGGTCTATAGGACCCGACCGCAGCGCCCGCTTAACATCGTCGGCAATGGGGGCCAGAGGCCGGTAAAAGTACTCGGCGTAAGGTTTTAACTTTTCCGCGGCGGTCAGTCCCTGTGTCTTCTGCATTTTCACCTCCGCTATACGCGACCTGAATTCTTCAGTTCATGCCGAAAAAACAATTGATCCTAAGTTTGTCATCCTGAATCCCTGCTTCCTGATAGGCATACTCGGGAAGAAGGATCTCGTGTTTGAGATCCTTCTTCGCTCCACTCATCAGGATGACAGTAATAAAATGCATGAGGATTGTCACCTATTACCACAACTCAGCATGCTTATGCGTGCGTTGCCCGTTTCCAGACCAGCTTCCAGAGCTCGCCCGGGATGTCCTCGGCCATAAGGGTCAACATGGGCGGCTCGTAGATATAACTCCGGATCAGATCGTTGCCTACCCAATCCGCGAACAGGCTGGCCTTGACATGGTGGAAGACCTTGTCCCCTTTAATTTCATAGGCGCCCATGTAGCTGATGTAGGACGGCAGCCCGAGCACGTATTTGAGAGCAGGTAAGACATTCTTGGGAAACGGCAGCTTGGGGATCGAACCCACCTGAACCCCCACATGGGGCCGGCCGGGTAGCGCGTTTAAAAGGGAATAAAGCGATGGAGAAAACCGGGAGGCCCGGATTATAGAACCCGGGCCTCCTTGGGATGCAAAGAACATTTTAAATATTACCGCCCACGCTACGAAGCGGCGACAAAACCCTTGCGGAGATGCTCGATCAGGGCATCGAGCCGTCCCCCGTTCGCCAGAACCTTTGACGTAGAGAGGGTGAGCGTCATGTCTGCTTTGGTATGGCTCAGCCCGATAAAGAGGGGGTTGCATTCCTGTCCGGGGGGGATACCCCAATAATTATTGGTGAAAAAGCCCCCGCCCTGAAGATACTCCACGGGGTAACGTCCCATGTTGGAGAGGATTCCTGAATTGCGATAACGCCCGGTCCGGTTCTTCTGGGCGATATCATTCTGGAGCTCGCGCCTGAGCAGCCAGAGCGGGAGGTAACGGGCAACCTCGTCTCCCCACCACAGCATGCCGTCCTTGCGCTCCGCCAACTGCTGGGCGATATTCTGGGTAATATCCTTGGCCGTGGTTTCGGGCGTCATGTTCAGATAGATCAGATTAGTCAGGTTGCCGGTGGAGCGCAGACCCTCCTGCCGGGCAC
>JBDKSM010000110.1:0-97293 GCA_039680665.1 Syntrophaceae bacterium
TTGCGCAGCTCGCGCACATTGCCCGGCCAGGGGTAATGGCGCAGGGCGTTCAGGGCTTCGTCGGTAAATCGTTGCGCCGGGCGGTGATTGCTCCGGCTGAAAAAGCCCAGCAGCCTTATCGCCAGAGCGGTGATGTCATCCGGCCGCTCCCTTAAGGGCGGGATCTGGATCTGGATCACGTTGAGGCGGTAATAGAGGTCCTCACGGAAACGATGCTCCTGCACGGCCTTTTCCAGGTCCGTGTTCGTGGCCGCGATGATGCGCACGTCGGCCTTGCGGGTGATATGGTCGCCCAGTCGCTCGTACTCGCGCTCCTGGATGAAGCGCAGGAGCTTGGGCTGGATGGATGGCGGCAGGTCGCCGATCTCATCCAGAAAAAGCGTGCCGTTTTCACAGGCCGCTATCCTGCCCGGGTTGTCCCGCACCGCGCCGGAAAAGGCGCCCTTGACATGCCCGAAGAGCTCGCTTTCCAGGAGCTCGGCCGAGAGGCTCGGGCAGGAGATCTCGGCGAAGGGCTTGCCGGCGCGGGGGCTCCAGGCATGTACGGCGCGGGCCAGCACGCTTTTTCCCGTGCCGTTCTCGCCGGTAAGGAGAAGAATCGATTCGCTACCCGCCACCTGCTTGGCAAGCTCGAGTGTGCGCTGCATGGCGGGGTGCGCGCTGGTGAAGTCCACCTCGGGGCGGATGCTGCTCAGATCGGCCTGGAGGGCATCGACGCGCTGTTCGAGCGAGCGCAGCTCAGAGGCTTTGTCAACGGCCAGCTTCACCTGGGCGGGAGTGAACGGCTTGGGGATATAATCGGTGGCGCCGCGTTTGACGGCCTCCACGGCGGTATCGAACGAGGCATAGGCGGTAATGACCACGATCTTGAGCCAGGGCGAAGACGCCAGCAGCGCCGGGATCAGATCGAGCCCGCTTCTGGTCCCCAGGCGCAGGTCCACGAATGCCAGGTCAAAGGCATGCCGGGCGTTTTGAGCCAGGGCATCTTCATAATTGCTCACCGCGCTCACCAGGTAGCCCTCGGTCTCAAGGTAGAGTGCAAGGGTCTTGCGGATATTCTGCTCGTCGTCGACGATGAGAATACGTAGCGGCATGTCGGCCATGTTCAGCACCTTTCTCAGCTCTGCATCGTATCACGTTTGACATGGCATGGAAAGATCATGGGTGGCGGCGCCCAAAAGAGATAGTCAAGAATTCCGGGACAGGCCTGTGCCGGGGCTATGGTGGCTGGCGTCCATAGAGATACTCCCCTTGTGCCTTTTATCACGATGAGTACAACCGATGACCGTTTTTCACCATTTAATGTCCGGTACACGCATTGCAGTACTTCTGCGAATCTGATTATCAGGAAACATCAGTCAGTTTCCACGGCTTGAGGTGCGGTTCAGCGTGGCACGAAAGCCGGCTTGGCTTTATCGAGGAGGTAGAAGGTAACATGTCACGTCTATTCCCAAAGAGAAAGAATACAGACCGGATTCCTGCCGGGAGAGAGTTCGATCAGGCAGCCATAGACGGCCAGGGGAAATGGATACCGGCCGCCTGCTGGTTCAACTGCGGCGGCAGATGCTACAATGCCGCCCTGGTCGTGAACGACATGGTGGTGCGTCAGAAGACCGATGATACCCACCCGGACAGCCCCGATTTCCCGCAGCAGCGCGGCTGCCCGCGCGGGCGATCCATGCGCCAGCAGGTGTTCGGGCCGGACCGGCTCAAGTATCCCATACGACGCAAGCATTGGGAGCCCCTGACCGGCGGCGATAAGACACTGCGCGGTCGGGACGAATGGGTGCGTATTTCCTGGGACGAAGCCATTGATTATGTCGCGGCCGAACTCAAACATGCCAAGGAAACCTACGGCAACCGCTCTATCGTGGTGCCGCACTGGGCCAATTCCTTCAGCGAATTTTACGAGGTCTTGAACGCCTTCGGCGGCTTCACGCAGATCTTCGACACGGGCTCCTTCGGCACCTACGTGTATGTCTCCCTGGTGCTGGGCCTGCCGCTCCTGGATATGGACAGCGCCAATGACCGCTTCGATCTACGCAATAGCGAGACCATTGTGCTCTATGCCTGCAACCCGGCCTGGGCAGCCGGCGGCAACCCGGCCTACCACTTCTGGCAGGCCAAGAAGGCCGGGGCCGAGTTCATCTTTGTCGGCCCCAGCCACAACGCCACGGCCGACTACCTGGACGCCAGATGGATCCGTGTCCGTCCGGGCACGGATACAGCCTTCCTGCTTGCGGTGGCCTATACCATGTTCAAGGAGGACAACCCGGCCGGTAACCCCCTGATCGATTGGGATTTCCTGCACCGCTACACCGTGGGCATCGACGCCGAACACATGCCCGACGACGCGATGGTGGACGAGAACTTCAAGGACTATGTGCTGGGAAAATACGATGGCCAGCCTAAGACCCCGGCTTGGGCCTCGGAAATCAGCGGCACGCCGGTGAATGATATCGTCTGGTACGCCCGGCAGATGCGCAAGGACAGAAAGGTGGCCCTGCTGCACAGCTATGCGGCCGCGCGCTGCAACAACGCCGACGATTTCCCCCAGATCTTCATGTCCATAGGCGCTATGGGCGGCCATTTCGGCAAGTCCGGGCATTCCTGCGGCGCGGCGTATCACTTCCAGAGCGCCAATTGCGGCCCCAGCCTCGTTTCCGCCGGGGCTTCAGGCGCGCCGGAATTGCCTAATCAGGTCACCGATATCATTGCCGCCGTTGACCTTTGGGACGCGATCCTAACCGGCAAGTATGATTCCACGCCCGGACCCATGATCGGGGTGCCGGTGGAGAAGGACATTGATATCGATATCCGCGTCATCTACCATGCCGCGCGCAACTCGCTCCAGACCATCCCGGGCTGCAACAAGGCCATCGATGCCCACCGCAAGCTGGACTTCGTGGTCTCCAATGCCTTCTCGCTCAATACCAGCGCGCGCTATTCCGACATCGTCCTGCCCATCTCGACCCAGTGGGAACGTCAGAGTGACTACTTCTATCGCCCGGCCTCCAACCGGGAGGTGCAATTTTTCCCCTCCCGGGTCATCCAGCCTCTGTATGAGGCCAGGAGCGACCAGTGGATCGCCACGGAGCTCTGCAAACGCCTGGGCCTCGATGCAAAAAAGGTCTATCCGATCTCGGAGGAGCAGAAGTATTTCAATGTCATTGCCGATTCGCAGGTGATCAACGCCCAAGGCACGGGCTACGAGACCCTGGTGACCATCAGCGAAGAAGACCTGGCCGAATGGGGGGCAAAGTGGGGCGTAACCGGAACGCCGCAGCAGGGCCGCATAGGTCTCAAGGAATTGATGGAAAAAGGCGTCTACCAGGTTGAACGCTATGAAGGGGATAACAAAGGCTTCATCAGCTACAAGGACTTCATCGAAGATCCGGAGGCCAATCCATTAAATTCTGCCAGCGGCAAGTTCGAGATCTACTGCCAGACCAAGGCGGACCTGATCAACGAGATGGGCCGCAGCACGGTCAAGCCGTATCCCACCTATATCCCGGCCTTGAACGGCTACGAGCAGAGCTTCAGCGATTGGGACAATAAGGTCAAAGGGGAATATCCCTACCAGGTCTATAATCCCCATTATCCCAGGCGGGCCCACACGGTCTTCGACGATACGCCGGTGCTGCGGGAGGCCTGGAAAAATCCCGTCTTCATCAGCGCCCACGATGCCACACAAAAGGGCATCAAGGACGGCGATACCGTGATGATCTACAACCGCTACGGCAAGGTGCTACGTAAGGCCGGCATTTCGCATCGGATCATGCCGGGGTGTATAGCGCTGCCGCACGGGGCCTGGATGAATATCGATGAGAAGACCGGCATCGACAACGGCGGATCGGACAATGTCCTATGCGCCCCGGTAACTACCGGCTGTGGCGTCACCGGCTACAATACCAACCTAGTCAACTTCGAAAAATACGATGGCAATCCCCTTGAAGCGGATACTGAAAACCTGCCGCGGGCGATGAAGCTTACAAAGGAGGTTAAATAGCATGGCCTTGGGATTTTTCTTCGATGTCACCATGTGTATCGGCTGCCGTACCTGTCAGGTGGCCTGCAAGGACCGCAATGGTTTGAAAGTAGGTATTGTCTTCCGCAGAGTCAGGAGTTTCGAGACCGGTCATTACCCCGAGGCTCTGTCATACAATTACTCCGGATCATGCAATCATTGCAAGGACGCCCGTTGCGTGAAGGGCTGCCCAAGCGGGGCCATGTACCACGCCGAGGACGGCACGGTGCAGCATGACAGGCAAAAATGCCTGGGGTGCGGATATTGCACCTGGAATTGTCCCTATGGGGTCCCGCAACTGGATGAAGAAGCGGGCATCGTTGGCAAGTGCGACAGCTGCAAGCCCTTGCGAGACGCCGGGAAGAACCCCGTATGCGTCGATGCCTGCCTCATGCGCTGCCTGGAATTCGGCGATCTCGACGAATTGGCGTCCAGGCACGGCAAGAACCTGGTGCGTGAACTGCCGATTCTGCCCTCCCCCGCGCTCACCAATCCTTGCGTGGCGATCAAACCGAAAACCTGCGCCTTCAGCGCCGATGTCAGGGAAGTGGATCTTTAAGCAGTACAGATCAGAAAGGAGGGTTCTATGCTACGCAAGACATGGCCGTTGATCGTCTATACCATTCTGATTCAGCTCGCCGCCGGGCTGTGCACGTTTCTGGCCGCGTATCTCTGGTCTCCGGCCTCGCCCGGAGCCGTGCCGGAGGACGGCACCGTGATCATGGCCGCCGGGGTGGCCGTGTCTGCGGCCATGGCGCTGTCCACCTTGCACCTGGGTCAGCCTTTCAGGGCCTATCGGGCGCTTACAAATATCAGGACTTCATGGCTCAGCCGCGAAATTTTGTCCACGGCGGTCTTCTTCGCTCTGATCGCACTCTGCGGCTTGGCCGGGTCCATGGGTGTCGATACGTCGACCTATCGCTGGCTGGCAACGTCCGCGGCGCTCGGCGGCATAGCGGCGATCATGGTTATGGCCGGGGCCTACAGCACGACCGGCAAGGATGCATGGTCCGGCTACGGACCGCATGCGCTCTTCCTCGTCAGTACTTTGGTCTTGGGCGCGGCGGGCACGACCCTGTTGGCCGGTGCGATTGGTGCGGTGCGGATGCCCACCAGGGGCATATTGGGGCTGGCTGTGTGCCTAAGCTTCGGCTTGATTGCGGCCGCCTTGACTCGCAATAAGGATGAGTACCGCTACAGGGTTACCTTGGCCGGTTCGGCCTTATCACTGCTGGGCATGATCATGATTTACGCCGCGGCTCTCTCCATGACGCCGGAAATGGGAGTTTTCCTGTCCACATTCGCGGCGGCCATCCTGCTGAGCGGCGAGCTCATCGGCCGCTACGCCTTCATGTGCCGCGGTCTCGTGGAGAATCCGGAGAGCCGCATATCATTAGGCGTGGTGTTCAAGAACCTCCTGTTTCGTATCCCTTTCACGATGAGAACCCTTCTGCCAGGACATGGCGAGACAGGGCGGAGCCATTGTGCGGACGACACGGATGGGACACAGTCTGCATGCGCCCGTCTGCATAAGGAGGAAGGGTACACTGGATTACCTGTTTCGTACCCCGAGCCGCCGAAAACACAGCCTGAAAAAGTGACGTTTCAGAGCCGGGCTCAAATGGAAAAGAGCAACTCTGGAGTAACCATGAGTGATACGGCTTCAACGGCCACGCTTGAAGATATATCGGTAGAGGATTTTTTCACCACGTTTTTACCGGGCAAGACCTCGGATATGCTTGCTCTGCTGAGTGCTATCGACCTTTCTTTCATGGCGGGCAAGGATTTCCGCTGCCAGTTCGACATCGACGACCAGGTCTATTCCATCATTCTCAAGAACGGCAATGCCCTGGATTTCATCAAGGGCGCCATAGAACGACCCCATGTCGTGGCAAAGGTTGCCGAAAAAGACTGGCGTGATGCCATAACGGGCAAATTCAACTCCTCCGCGCAGTACTATACCGGCGACATCACCTCGTTGTTCGACGCCAAACGCTACAAGGCTGTTATAACCCTCAAGGGCGGGCTGAACCTTAGCCTGAAGATGGATGACGGCCGCGTACTTGGGCTGAGAGCGATCTTCAATGGCACACATAACCCTTCGGTCGATTTGAGCCTGGCCATGAAGGATTACCTTGCGGTCTTAAGCAAAACGGTCTCCACGCAGGCCCTGATCATCACCAACAAGGTTAAATTTAAGGGCAACATGATGCTTCTGCTGAAGTTCCAGAACCTTCTGTAGCCCAAGAGATACCAAGCCGCATTCTTTGGCAAACTTTGTGACTCGCGCCATCCGTGGCGCTTGCCCTTTGGGCGCGCGTTGGGTGTGTCCAATTCGGTTATCCTGCCGAATTGTCGGCTTCGTCGGGGGTTCCTCGGAGTACGTAAAAATACAGCTGCGGAGCGCCCTTCCTCGCCTTCGTGTTATCCTTTAAGTGCGGCTTGATATAAAAGCTGTACTGAATCTCCTTGGCAATGAATGCATAATCGTTTAAAAACGATTTTGCCCCCGTATTCCAGGACATCACAGATCGGGTGAAGCAAAGATGACCAAGGGACTGAATCTTAAATCGCGGGCTTCCATACCGGTATACCGGCCCATCAATGTGCTGGCCGCCACCGTTCATATCGCCTGGCGCTACGGGATCAACGCCGAGACCCTGCTCTCCGGCAGCGGCATTGATAGCGCGGATGTGCGTAACCCGCATAAGATCATCACCACCCAGCAGGAGCTCGCTATCTATCGCCGCTTCCAGGAACTGGTCCCGGTGCCGGGGATCGGCCTGGAACTGGGCCGCTCGTTTGACGTGTGCGATACGGGCAAGCTCGGCGTGGCCGCCCTGTGCTGCGAAAATTTTCTGGAGGCCATTCATCTCGTGGTCTCCTATCTGGACTTGTCTTCCTCCTTTGTTCAATATCAGGTCTGGAGTGAAGGCCATGCGGTCTACTCCACCCTGCATGAGCTGATCAACGACCACGACATCCGGCAGATGGTGTTCGATATCGAGCTGGCCTCGCTCTATACGATCGCCTCGTTTGCCCTTGAAAACACGACGGTCTTTAAAGAACTGCATATCGCATGTGCTCCACCCATCTATGCCGAGCGATATGAGCAGATCTTCCGTTGCCCCGTGCGCTTCAATGCCCCTCGGCATCTCATCGTCATGGACGCCGGCCTGCTCATGAAACCCATGAAAATGGCCAATCCTCTGGTTAAAAAGATGCTCTCGGACGAATGCGAGCAGCTGTACTCACGTCTGAGAGACGAGCAAAGCCTTGCGGATAAACTCCGCCATGAAATCTCGCTGGGAGAGTCCCCCTATCCGACCCTGGAGCTGCTGGCGAGCCGCATCAACCTCTCGCCGCGCACCATCCGCCGCCGTCTTGCCCAGCAAGGAACCTCCTACAAGGACATCTTGAACGATGCGCGTCTTAAACAGGCCCTTCACCTGATTCAATCCACGGACCTCTCCATCGAACAGATCGCGTTCAAGCTCGGGTACCACGATGCCTCGAATTTCTGCCATGCCTTTAAGACCTGGTTCGGGCACACACCGGGGAGCCTTCGCAAGTCCGGACAAAAGTAATCCGTTACAGAGGCTCTCGAAGCTAGCGGCTTTTCAGACTGACAATTGTTTGAGTGAAGCAGCCTCCCATTTGTAATGATCTGTGATTCGCATGTGATCTTCAACTCCCAAGTTAAGGCGTGGACACCATAACCTGATAACCTTGTCATGGGGCTGAAGCCATAGATCCAGTGGATGAACAATGCTGTTTGAATAATACAATCTGTGTTATCAATAGGTTGAAAGATCGGGAAAATTTTTCCGCGTTGGCACGCCATTCGCTCACCATGGGGCATGGATCGAAAACAGAACTGAAGGCTGATGCCGCAGAGCAAAGGAGGGGGCAGTGAGAATGATTGAGTGGTTGAAGCATATGTGGTTCAGGCGATTGTCCCTGTCAGGTTTGAATGCGGATATGAACGACAGGGATTTCATGGTGAAAGCGCCGAAGAATGAATCAATACCGAGAACAACGCGTTCATCCGCCAATGATTTCAAGGGATACTCGGTTTTGACGACGGTATGGAAACGCCCTGCGGGCAAGACGATCATCTGCTGAGAACTTGTGCGTGGTGGGATGCATGCAAGCCAAGCATGCGGTCCCGAAGCCAGAGCGAACGAGCCGATACTGTAAGATAATACGGCAGCTACGAAAAGCCGGGCAGCGATAAGCTGTCCGGCTTTATTTTTCAGGCACGGCAACCGCCTTGAGGTTTTCTTAGCTGACTTTCATGGTCCCGTTATCCGGATTGCATGAATTTCATGAGCCTTACGGCCGCACATGCCGGGCCGGATCAGATCAGGGTGACGAGGACCTCGCGCTTTTCTCGCGGGCCGTCGAATTCGCAGAAGAAGATATTCTGCCAGGTGCTCAAGAGCAGGCGTTTATCCTCGATGGGGATGACCTCGGACGGGCCGATGATGCCGGCTTTGATATGGGCGTCGCCGTTGCCATCCACCCGGTCGTGCAGCCAGCGGCCCTCGGGCACCAGGCTGTTCAGGCTGGTGATGACGTCGGTGGGAATGTTCGGGTCCCAGTTTTCCTGGATCATGATGGCGGCCGTGGCGCCCATGGCGTAGAGCGCGCAGAGCTGGTGCGCGCCGCCGTGTTCGGCCACGATGGCGCGCACCTTCTGGGTAATGTCCACGAGTTCCTGTCTCTGGTGGGTGGCAAAGATGATGGAAAAATGCATGGCCCCAGTCTATCACAAGCAAGGCGCGGTTGATAATGGGAATGTGACGCGCCGATTTTCCCATAAAAGCGCGACCGCGGCACGGTAAAAATCTATTTGCAATCAAGGGATCTTTTGCCTACAGTCATGGGACACCTGACGCACGGCGGGAAAAGACGCGATCATCCAGTCTGACGCCGTGAAAAAACCGTGAGAGCGAGGTCGGCGCAAACGACATGATCGAAGTGGACAAGTTGATAAGCGGAGGCCGCATACTCAAGATGGATGCGGAGATGACTATTATCCCCGACGGCAGCATCGCCGTTAAGGGCAAGGATATCGTGGCCGTGGGAGAGAAAAGTCAAATCGAGGCCCGCTACCGCGCGGCGGAAGTGATCGATGCCGGCGGCGGCATCGTCATGCCCGGGCTCGTCAACGGGCACACCCACGTGGCCATGACCTGCTTCAGGGGCATGGCAGATGATCTCCCGCTCATGGACTGGCTAAACGATTACATCTTCCCGGCCGAGGCGCAGAACGTCGACGCCGATCTGGCATATTGGGGCAGCCTGCTCGCCTGCGCCGAGATGATCAGATCCGGCACCACGACCTTCTGCGACATGTACATCTTTGAAAACGAAACCGCCCAGGCAGCAAAACAGGCCGGCATGCGTTGTCTCCTGGGCGAGGTGCTTTTCGATTTTCCGTCGCCTAATTTCACGACGCCGGCCGAGGGTCTGGCCTATACGGAAAACCTTTTCAAGCGCTGGGACGGCGATGACCTCATCCGCATCTTCGTCGAACCCCATGCCCTCTATACCTGTTCGGAACCCCTGTTGCGCGACGCCAAGGCCCTGGCTCAGAGGTACGACGCGCCGCTGGGCATCCACTTGCTGGAAAACCGATCGGAGCGCATCCAGCTCGAGCAGAAGCTCGGCCGAGGAGCGGTAAGTTTTCTGCGGGATATCGGGCTGCTCGATGAAAGGCTGATTGCCTTCCACTGCGTGTGCATGGACGAGCATGACATACGCATGTTCGCCGAGCTTGGGGTCAAGGTCATTCACAACCCGGAAAGCAATATGAAGCTTGCCTCCGGCGTGGCGCCGATACCGGAGATGATCGACGCGGGAGTCTGCGTGGGGCTGGGCACCGACGGGTGCGCCAGCAACAACAACCTCGACATGTTTCAGGAGCTGGATTCGGCCGCCAAGCTGCACAAGGTGCACCGGCTCGATCCGGTGGTCATGGATGCCCGCACCGTTCTGGAGACCGCCACCCGCCAGGGCGCACGAGCCTTGGGGATGGACCACCTGGTGGGTGAGATCAAGCCCGGCAAGAAGGCCGATATCATTATCATCGATACCCGCAAACCCCACCTCACGCCCATGTATCACGAGTACTCCCATCTCGTGTATGCCGTGGGCGGCGCCGATGTCGACACGGTCTTGATCGGCGGCAAGGTCGTCATGCGGGGCAGGCGCCTCCTGACGATCGACGAATATGAAGCCATAGAGCGGGTCCATTCCATAGGCGAACGCATCAAGGCCGGGATGAAAAAACCGTAGACCTCGCTGAGGAGTCCCGCACGGTTCCCTCTCGTATCATCAGTCCCCTGTCAGCCTGATGTTTATGCCTTCGGCGTCTCCGTGCCCTTCATCACGGTCAAGGCCGCGGCCACCATTCCCGAGATGTCCGTGAGGTTGGCCGGCACGATCATGGTGTTGTTGGTCTTGGCCAGGTTGCCCAACTGGGCGATATAGGCCTCCGCGATCCTCAGGTTCACGGCTTGTATGCCGCCGGGTAACCCGATGGCCTTGGATATCTCGCCGATACCGGTGGCCGTCGCCTCGGCCACCAGGCGGATTTCTTGGGCGCGGCCCTCGGCCTCATTGATGCGGCGCTGCTTCTCGCCCTCGGAGCGCAGGATGAACTCCTGCTTGTCGCCCTCGGAACGGTTGATCTTGCTCTGCCGCTCGCCTTCGGATTCCAGGATCAGGGCGCGCTTCTCGCGTTCGGCCTTCATCTGTTTTTCCATGGCTTCCTGGATGGTTTGGGGCGGCATGATGTTCTTGACCTCATAGCGCATGACCTTGACGCCCCAGGGCTCGGAGGCCTTGTCGATGGCGGTGACGATGGCGCCGTTGATGGATTCGCGCTCTTCAAAGGTCTTATCGAGCTCCAGCTTGCCTATCACCGAGCGCATGGTGGTCTGGGAGAGCTGGATGGAGGCGAACTGATAGTTGTTGATGCCATAGCTGGCGTTCTTGGGGTCAATGACCTGCAGGTAGAGGATGCCGTCCACCTCCACCGAGATGTTATCCTTGGTAATGCAAGTCTGCGGCGGCACATCGATGGCCTGCTCCTTGAGGTTGAGCTTATAGGCCACGCGGTCGATGAACGGGATCAGGATATGGAACCCGGCCTCGAGCGTGACATGGTATTTGCCCAGCCGTTCCACGATATAGGCCGTTTTCTGAGGCACGACCATGACGGTCTTCAAGAACGCCACAACGATGAAGATGACGAACAGCAGCAGTATAACGGTGATTACGTTGGTCATGCACTACCTCCCTATTTTCATAGAAATCAACGCGGAGTGACGCTCAATGTCAGCCCGCTACGGCCCGTGATCCGCACGCGCGTTCCCGCCGAGATTGCGGTTTCTCCCTCGGCGGTCCAGGATACGCCGTTGTATTCGACCTTGCCGGGTTTCCCCGGCTCGATGGTGTCGGTTACGATGGCCTCCTTGCCCAGGAAGTCATCCAAGTCTTGCCCCGCTTGCTGCCTGGAGGTGGTAAAACCCTTAAAGAGCGGCATAAGCCTTTTCCTGAGCAGAAACAGCAGGACCAGGGACGAGATCGCGAAGATCGCAAGTTGGTAGGCCAGGCTGATTTCGAGGAGCAGATAAACCGCGGCAACGATCCAGGCCCCGAAACCGAAGAACATCAGGATCAAGGTGGGTGAGAAAAGTTCCGTGATCAGGAGCACCACGCCAGCCAGGAACCACAGCAATCCGGGATTCGTCAATACCTGTATCACGATAGGCCCTCCCACGGCATAAGTTTATACCATATAATGCCGCTGGTGAAGGGACGTCAATTCATAAAATACGGACACAGCCCTCCGGCAAACTGGCACCCGGTTGTCAAAAGGTTTTTTTTCCCAGTACCATGGCCTACCTTATCAATCGTTTTTCTAGAAAAACAAAGGCCCTAACACCCGACATCTCATTGTTGCAGATAAGTGCGAGGGCCTATCATTGTCACATCAAACCTGATACCTCAATGTGGGACGTCAGGAGAGTCAAGCGTGTCAGCGGGCCTCCAGCTTCTCTTTGATATTCATCAGGTCCATCTCCGTTTCGCGCTCATTCCTTTTCAAAAGCACCTTCTCCGCCAGCTTTCCGACAACCGGGACCGGGATTTTATAATCAATGTCCAGGTCCAAAACCGTGACATCCTTGTGCTGCTCCAGGTTGAAGGTCCAGGTGCTTTCAGCCCCGCCCTTGCTTTCGACCACGATGCGTCTTTCGGGAATTTCCTCCTTGACCGTGTTTTCACCCTTGAGCGGTATCCCGGCCATCTTATAGGTCCAATCGTAATGCCGGCCGACACCCGACCCGGTAACGTTATGGACCTCTATCATGCCCACCAGCCATTCCGGCGTGGTGGTCGGGTCTTGAATATAGCTGAACACCTCCTTGACCGGCGCCTTGATCTCGATACTTCTGTGAACTCTGGCCATGATCCGTTCCTCCTTTCTTTTTATTTCCAACCGGGAGTGAGGAGCCCCTCGATCTCCCGGAGAGAGTATTTCCGTCAAAGCAATCGTGCATGCTTACATCGCGCGCGCGACCTCATACGCCTCCCAGATGGCGTACATGATGTTGTTCACGTTTCTTGAATCGCCAATATTGTAAACAGGTACGTTGAGAGAATTTTTAACGGCCCGATACAGACTGTCTTCCGATACATAGCCGACCGCAATAATGACCGTATCAGCCGCAATCGTGATTTCGCCTTCCGGCGTTGCAATGGCGACATCCTTTTGCCTTATCGCGGCAACCTTGCTTCTCTTGTAAATCTTGACGGTATGGAAAGCCAGCTCATCTTTCAACATGTCGTAGTTCATGAATGGCATGGCATGCGGCCCACCGCAAATATCATCCATCATTTCCACGATGGTGACTTCACGGCCCTGCTGTGAGAGCCAAAGTCCGGTTTCACAGCCGACCAGCCCGCCGCCGATGATGACAATTTTCTGACCCACCGGTTTTTGAGAAAGTAAGGCCTCACTGGCGGTGATGACCTCCTTGGCACTACCAAAATCCATGGCGACGGGTTTGGAACCGGTCGCGATCACGACGATATCCGCGCCTTTCTTTTCAATGGCCTTCTCATCCATGGCGGAGTTCAATTTGACCTTTACGCCCAAAAGCTCCAACTGCCGCACATACCAGGCCAGGAGTTTGCGATCGTTTATCTTGAACGTTGGAACACCGCCCGGAATGAGATGACCTCCCAGTTGATCGGATTTCTCGCACAGCGTGACGGTATAACCGCGCTCGGCCGCGACACGCGCCGCTTCCATACCGGCCAGACCGCCTCCGACGATGAGCACTTTTTTCTTTACGGCGGAGGGCTCCAGGCCGTAGATCGTTTCGCGTCCGCAGGCCGGATTGACGGCACAGCTGATCGGGCCGCCCGAGATGCGACCCAGGCAGCCCTGGTGGCAGGAAAGGCAGGGACGCACTTCATCCAAGCGGCCTTCGCGTATTTTCTCGGGATAATACGGATCGCTCAGAAGCGGGCGACCGTAGCTCACGATATCGCAAGAATCGCCGATAGCCTCGCAGGCCATATCAGGGTCGTCCATCCTGCCGGCCAATATGATCGGCACCCGTACATGCTTTTTCAAAATCCGGCCGAATTCGCGGTACATGCCGCCTTCGCTGAAATACATGGGCGGATGATTCCAATACCAGGCATCATAGGTCCCCGCGTCAACATTCAGGGCGTCGTACCCCGCGGCAACCAGTATCTTGGCGGCCTCTATGCCCTCCTCAATGTCCTTTCCGACCTCGGTGAAATCTTCTCCCGGCAGTGCCCCCTGCCGCAAGCCCTTCATGTAACTCTTCAAGCTGTAGCGCAGAGATACAGGGAAATCCGCGCCGCAGACACCCTTGATGGCCTTTACGATTTCCGTGGAGATGCGCAGGCGGTTTTCCAGGCTGCCGCCAAAGGCATCCGTTCTCTTATTAAAGAATGCAATCGCAAACTGATCCAGGAGGTAGCTCTCATGTACCGCATGGATTTCCACTCCATCAAAACCGGCGCTTTTGGCGATGGCGGCGGACGTGGCGAATTTCTTGATCACGTTTTGGATCTCTTCAACCGTCATTGCCCTGTGTTTGACGGAAGGGTCCCACCTGTTTTCCTGTTCGGACGGCGCGATATGCTTGCCGACGAAGCCGACGATCGCGCTGCGGCCCAAGCCGGCCGTCAACTGCACGATGATCTTCGCGCCATAGGCATGAATGCGTTCATTCATCTGCGTTGCCGCATAGACGAACGCGAAAGGATTTGTCGTGGGACAGGGAATCACGGGCTTGGCCATATCCTCAATGCCGGTATCAGCGCTGCAAATGCCCGTGATGATAAGGCCTGTCCCCCCCTTGGCGCGTTCAACATAGTAGTCCTGTCCTCGTTGGGTGAAAGCGCCTTCCGAATCCGCGTATCCTATCGGACCCATGGGCGCCATGGAGATCCTGTTTTTCAGCTGGAGCTTTAGTATGTTGGTGGGTTCAAAGAGCTTTGCATACTTGACGGCCATTATCATTCTCCTTTCATAGTTCGTATGATGGGTGAAACAAACCGAAATCGATCAAAAATCGATGAGTCGCGCTTTGCCTCACCCATCCTGCATTTCTTGAATATCATACCGCATCTTCAATCAGCTCTGCGGCCTATGCCACAGAGCCACAGCTTTTCAGTCGTTCGCTCATTTTCCCGGCATTGTCTCTATCGGAGCGGTTGGCATGGCTGTCCAGCTCGGCATAGCTGATATGCGTGTCCAAGTAGGCCAGGGCGGTTTTATCGGCCAAGCTGGTATAGACTTCTTTGACGGCTTCGCCGGAGGTTGTTTCCCATAGTCCAGGATCGAGGTCGGCGAGGCCTGGATCATAGGATTTTCTCCAGTACATCTCGTTTGCCATCCCGACACCTCCTTGGCATCTTTCTTAAGCCCAAGGGGCATACGTACATGGGATAAAGTCTCAGGAGCCGATCAATGGTACATGTTAAAATGAAAAGGTGCATATCAAGGAGTATCCAGGCAATCAATAAATTAATAAGTTGCAGTATTCAATAGTGCAGAAAACTGGAAAGTCAATATCGGAAAAAAGAACGGTGCTCAGACCACCTCGCGTCCCTTGCATTAAACCTCAAGACAGGCTATTTTTGGATAATAAAAAAATTGGGAGAGATCGGCATGGACTGGCTTGAGCATCTGATGAAAAAATCCAAACAAACCGCCCTTCTCAAAGGGGCTGATTATATGGTGGCGTATCTGCAGCGAGACCCGGGAAAGCATATCAATGCGGTGCTGAATGTCCTGTACTCGCTGGATGCCCTGTTCGGCAACAAAGGTCGCATGCGGGCCTTCATGAATTGGATTAATGCCAATCCCGGCAGCCGGCAGTGGTTCACCCGGGTAATGACCAGGAATCAGGTACAGGTCAGCGCCTTTGTGCGTAACTTTCTGGGCAACAGCTGCCTGAAATGGATGGAGCTCAGCGATGATATCATCGATGCCTACGGCTTCTGCCCACCCTACAATATCCTGATCAGCCCCACCATGCGCTGTAATCTTACCTGCCAAGGGTGCTACGCCCAGGGATTCACAACGGATGAGGAACTGGAAGATGCCGTCATGGAAAAGATCATCACCGAAGGCAAGTCTCTGGGGGTCTTTTTCTATACCATCCTGGGCGGCGAACCGTTCCTGCGTTTCGACGATCTGGAAAGACTGGCCCTCCGGCATAGTGATTGTCTGTTCCAGGTTTTTACCAACGGCACCCTGTTTGACCACGACATCGCCAGGCGTCTGGCGGAAATCAAGAACATCCTGCCCGTCTTCAGCATCGGCGGCTCATGCGAAGAAACCGAGCGTACGCGAGGCCGGGGCGTCTATGAAAAAGTGCTGGACGCCATGGGGCTGCTGCGCCGTCACGACCTGATCTTCGGCATTTCCCTGACCCTTACCGCGCACAACTACGCCACCTTCATGTCCGCTGAGTTCTTGAAGTTCTGGCAGGATCAGGGCGTGCTCTTCGGTTGGAACTTTCTCTTCATGCCGGTGGGTATGAATCCGGATTTAGGTCTTATGCCCAGCCCGAAACAACGCGCCGATTTCGGCGAATTTATCAAAGCCTATCGCGAGCGCGAACCCCTCTTTCTCATGGACTTCTTCAGCGACGCCCCGGCTTTAGGTGGCTGCATCGCCGCCGGCAGGCGCTTCCTGCACATCAATGCCCGTGGCGATGTCGAGCCGTGCATCTTCGCGCATTTTGCCACCCACAACATCAAGTCAAGCACCCTCATCGAGGCCATGCAAGCGCCCTTCTTCACCTTTATCCGCATGCAGCAGCCCCATACCGACAACCTTCTGCGGCCCTGCATGATCATCGACAACCCGGGCGTGCTGCGCGAGGCCTGCCGTAGGTTCCATGCCCTTCCCACGGAACCGGGCGCCGAAGTCTTGATCAGCGATACCGACTTCATGCAGGCCATCGACCGTTACGCCGACCAAACCGCTCAGGTGATAGATCCGCTCTGGCAATCAAAATATCACGACAAAATTGCGGTTATGTCAAGAAGACGGCGCTCATATGCCGAAGGCATTGATCGCATCGCCTATCACTACGATTGCCTGGACCTGCTGGAGCGCATCAAACTCTGGGCGCGCGCCAATACCGCCTTCGCGCATGCCATGTTGGACGGGTTGGAGTTCGCCAAACACGCGTGGAGCACGGCCAGGCGGCCGGGGCGTTCTGAAAAGATCTTTTTGAACATCCCGGATCGGGAGGAAGAAATCCAGGCCTGAGGATCGTTGGTTTTTATTGACATCAGCAGCTACTTATGAGTTTATGACCCCATGCAATTAGGGAAGAATTCCCTTGCCTGGCTGGGAGCAGCATTCATCCGTTCGTACTTCAAGCTCATGCGCATCGAGACCTTCGGGCGCGAGCTCGAACTCGAGCTCCTGGCGCAGCGCCGGGATGTGCTCTATGCCGGCTGGCATCGGGGTTTCCTCTACTATGCCTATCATTACCGTGACCGCCAGGGGGCCGGCATTATATCGCGCTCGCGTGACGGCGAGTTGATCACCATGGTATGCAAACGCCTGGGCATCCATGCTATGCGCGGTTCCTCGACGCGTGGAGGGCCCGAGGCCCTGCGCGACTTGGTCGATTACATTCTCGCCGGACATATCGGCGGTTTCACCCCGGACGGCCCGGTCGGGCCGCCGTACGAAAGCAAACCCGGCATCATCCAGCTGGCGGCCCGTACCGGCTCACCGCTGCTGGCCTTTTGCTGGGACGCCGAGCCCAGCCATGAATTCAATTCCTGGGATCGGACCATCCTGCCCCTGCCCTTTGCCCGCCTGGCCGTACTCTATGACCGCGTGCCCCTGTATGTCCCGGCCGGTTTGCCCGACGAGGCCTACGAAGACTATCGCATCGAGTTCGACCGCCGCATGAACCATCTGGCGTACCAGGCGCGCTACTATGTTAAAAACCATCTGAAAGGCCTGGATCCGCGAGACCTTCCGGTGCCGGAGAACTATCTCGATTATCTGCCGCGGCGTCAGCCCCGACGGAAAAGCTAACCCGTCATGGTTTGTTGAGAAGGCCCTGGTGGCTTCGAAGGCAGTCCTAACTATCCAGGGCTTCACGGACTTTCTCAGACAACTTCTGGCCGGAGAACGGTTTCTGGATGAAAAGGATGCCGGCTTCCAGGATGCCATGGTGCGCGATCACGTCCTCGGTATAGCCGGACATATAGAGCACCTTGATGCCGGGCCGCTTGGCGGCGACAGCCTCGAACACCTGGCGGCCGCTCATCTCCGGCATGACGATGTCCGTAAGCACGAGATGGATCGTACCCTGCTCGTCGGCCAGGCGTAGCGCCTCGCGGACATTCTCGGTTTCAATGACCGTATACCCGTACTGGGTCAGCATTTCACACACCAAAGCGCGCACCTGTGGATCGTCCTCGACCACCAGGATTGTTTCGGTGCCGGTCAAGACCGCCGGTGGTGGGCTGAAGGGTTTTTCCTGGGCTTGTGCAATCTGTATTAGGGGAAGATAGATTTTGAAGGTCGTCCCTTTCCCTACCTCGCTGTAGACCCAGATATAGCCGCCATGCTGTTTGACGATGCCGTATACCATGGCAAGCCCAAGCCCCGTGCCCTGCCCCGTAGCTTTAGTGGTGAAAAACGGCTCGAAGACCTTGTCGATGGTCTGGGCGTTCATGCCGCAGCCGGTGTCGCTGACCGACATCATGACATACGCACCCGGGACGACCGGCACATGCGATAAGGCATAACTTTCATCCAAGGTTATGACGGCGGTCTCCACGGTGAGCGTACCGCCTTGCTGCATGGCGTCGCGCGCATTGACCGCCAGGTTCAGGAGCACCTGTTCGATCTGGGAAACATCGGCATTAACGAGGCCGATATCCTGGCCCAAAACGGTCTTCAAATGGATATCCTCGCCGATCAGGCGTATCAGCATGTCCTTGAAATTGGTAATGACCGCGTTGAGGTTCAAGGGCTTCATCTCCAGCACCTGTTTGCGGCCGAAGGCCAGCAGTTGCCGGGTCAAGTCCTTGGCCCGCTCGGCGGCTTTGATGATCAGCTGGATGCGCTCGCGGTTGACGTTGTCCGTCTTTTCAAAGGCGGCGTTCATGAGGCTCCCATAGCCCAGGATCACGGAGAGCAGATTGTTGAAATCATGGGCGATGCCGCCCGCCAGGCGTCCGATGGATTCCATCTTCTGGGCCTGGGTCAACTGCTCGTGCAGGGTGCGGCGGGCTTCTTCACTGGCCTTGAGCTCCTCTTCGGCGCGCTTGCGCTCTGAGATATCGCTGATGATCGTGAGCAGACAGGGCTGGTCATCAAGAGTGACGGGCTGGACGGACATGAGCACGGGTAAACGATGCCCGTCGCGGGTGAAAAAGACTGTCTCCAGGTTGCGAACCGGCTTGCCGGAACGGAGAAATTCCATGATAATGCCACGATCACCGGCCTGTTGATAGAGACTCAATTCAATGCCGGTGCGGCCGAGCACCTCATGACGTTCAAAGCCGCTGATTTTAACGAAGGTGTCGTTGACATCGATGAAACGGCCCTCGTCCCGGGTCGTGATCACCATGATCTGGGGCGCCATACGGAAGGTATCGGAGAACTTTTTCTCCGAGGCCGACAAGGCATCTAGAAAGCGCTTGCGTTCGCTGATGTCACGGATCACGGTCTGGATCAGCACCTTACCCTGCAGCTCCAAACGATTAAGCGACACCTCGGCCGGGAATTTTGCGCCGTCATACCGTCTTAGCAGGCATTCCATCTGCTCGGGATGGTCCAAGGTCGGTTGTTTGTTCATGGTGCTCAAAGTAAGGGATGAAGGAGCCTGGACGGGTTGATCGCTTGGCAGGAGTCGTATAATGCTCTGGCCGGTAAGATCCATGCGCCCGCACTTGAATATTTCCTCGGCCTTATGATTGCAGTCAATGATCGTATCATCCTCCAGAATCAGGATGGCGTCGTTGGCGGATTCGAAGAGCGTGCGGTAGCGCGTCTCGCCCTCTTTATTACGGATGCGCATGGTATTGATGCGGTCGGCCAGGCCAAGCGAGAGGAGCACTGCCATGATGCCGGTTCCCGCGTGCATGCCGTAATGCAGGAAGAGGCTGGGCGGCAGGACGAGTAAAGTCATCAACGAGTTCAGGATGGCAAAGACCAGAAGGATTATGAAGGCAATCAGAAAATAAAAGGCCGGTCGCGAGCCCTTGCGAGACAACCGGATGGATATCCCGATCATGGACAGGGCCGAAACGAGGAGTACGGGCTGGACATATTGCGCCACCGGTAGCCTGGGCGCGGCGCACTTCATGGCCAATAGCCCCAGTTCCAGCACGATCAGCCCATTTAAGAATGTTGTCTGACGATATGAATGTTCTTTTAGGTGTACAAATGATTGGAAAAAAAGGATAGCGCAGACATTCTGCATGATAAGAAGGGCCGTAAGCGCAATGGATTCCCACCACACCGCCCGCGGCCAGAGGTACTTGAAACCGGTGCCGTCAAAGGACATGAGAAAGAGGAGAAGGGCGAAGAGGAACACTACATAATAAAGATAGCTCCGCTCACGGATAAAGAAAAACAACACAAAGTTATACATGATCAGGGCCAGCACAAAGGCATAGGCAAACCACATCAGGATATATTCATTAAGCTGCCGGGCATGCATGGCCTTTTCTGACCAGGCCGTGAACACGAGCGCGATACGATTGTAGCTTGCGATATGCAGGTAATAGGTGCTGACGCCCGGCGCCTGATGGATGGGAAACACGAACGAGAGGGCATCATAGGGTCGCTCTTGATAGGGGCGGCCATTGCCGGTGGAGATCAGACGATACCCCTGGGCGGTTGGTTCATAGAGCTCGACCGTATGCGCATAGGTCTGAGCATATTCAAGAAGCCAGTCCAGAGAATGCGGGCCGGTGTTCTCAATCCGCAGTCGCACCCAAAAGGCCGAGCGGGTATACCCGATGAGGGTCTCCTTGTCGCTCAGGGCTCGAAAGGGCAGATCGGTTCCGGTGAGGAGATCGTCTATGGTCAGCCGGCCGTCCCTGTCCTCCAGGACTTCCATGTGCCGGGTGAGATCGACCTGGGAAAACCCGTAGGTCAAACGCGTGGGAGGGGGGGAACCGGACCAGGCTGGTGATGCAATCGCCAGCAGGATCGAGATCCAGAAAACGGTCATAGATACGGTGCGCGGTGCCATGCTCTTAGAAAGACCATACCGCCATGCATGCGATCCCGTGTGGGTATGCAGTGGGCAAGGATGTATGATTAATGGTCCGGCAACGCCGTACATTCGATTTCATAGGCGGCCACCATTTATCAAGCGCATAATCTAAGTATAGGTAATCGTATTATAAAATCAATAGATTTCGAATGACCGGCCGCGATTTTTTAAGCCGGTCGATGCCACGGCGGATTATTCGGGGGGGCTGAATTTGTAGCCCTCGCCGTAGATGGCTGTAATGACATCACGTTCCATGCCGGCCGCGGCGATTTTTTTGCGCAGGTTCTTGATATGGGAATCGATAGTACGTTCATAACCCTCAAACTCGTAGCCCTGTACCAGGTTGACCAAGTCCGAACGTGAAAACACCCGGCCCGGATGTGCCATCATTACCTTCAACAGCTTGAATTCACTGGGAGTGAGTTTGATTTCATGACCCTCGATCCAGACCTGGTGAGTATCTTCATCCAAATCGATACCGCCGCTGGAGATCCTCTTCTCCGACGGCTGAGCGTGCAGACGCCTAAGGACGGCCTTGACGCGGGCCACGACCTCGCGCGGGCTGTAGGGTTTGCAGATATAATCATCGGCCCCGAGCTCCAGGCCGAGCAAACGGTCGATTTCCTCCACCTTGGCCGTGACCATGATAATGGGCACGGTGGAGAATTTTCTCAGCTCACGGCAGACCTCCATGCCGTCCATGCCCGGCAGCATCAGGTCTAAGAGGATCAGATCGGGGTGATGCTGCTTGACGACCGCTATGACCTGATCCCCGCGTTCCAGACAGGTCACCCGGTAATCGGCGCGTTCGAGATATTCCTTGAGCAGCACGGCCAGTTTGGTCTCATCCTCGACGACCAGTATGTGCCGGTTTGCCATGGTCTACACCTCCTCCCGCACACGGGGCAGAACGATCTCGATCCTTAAGCCGCCTAAGGAGGAATGCATGGCCCGGATGCCGCCCCCCCATGATTCCACCAAGCTCTTGCAGATCGCCAGGCCCAGGCCGCTGCCGCCGTCCTTACGGGAACGCGCGGAATCCAGGCGATAGAGCCGGTCGAACAGTTTTTCAAGCGCTTCTTCCGGTACGCCGGGCCAGCCGTCCTCGAAATTAAGGCGCACCTGGTTCTGATCGACCTCGGCCCATATCTTCAGTGTGCCGGGACTTTGCGTATACCGTATGGTATTCTCGTAGAGATTGACGAACACCTGCGACAGACGGTCGCGATCAGCCATGACCATGACCGGCGCATCATGGACAAGCTCGTTGACGATGTTCAAACCGGACTGTGAGAAGCGCGAGACATACAGGACGAGGGATTCGCGCAACACCGCGAGAACATCGACGGTCTCAAGCGCGTTCGACAATCCTTGGGTATCGGCCACTGAAAGCTCGTGCAGGTCCTGCACCAGTTTTTCCAGGACCAGGACCTCGGCGTGCAGTGATTGCAGGTTTTTACCGTCAATTTCCCGTACTCCGTCGATGATGGCCTCGATCTCGCCCTTGAGCACGGTCAGCGGGGTTCTCAGCTCGTGCGAGATATCCGACAGCCATTGACGGTGAAGGTGCTCGTGACGTTCGAGGGTCTGGGCCATGCGGTTGAAGTCATCGGCTAAGAGCCCCAATTCGTCACCGCTCTTAACCGTAATGCGCGTTTCGAACTTGCGCGATGCCAGCGCATGGGCGCCTTTGGTAAGCTCTCTCACGGGTTTGAGCAGATGTCTTGAAAAGAGATATGCAGTCATGACCGCCAAGATCAAAACCGCTGTGCCGGTGAAAAGAAAGGTACGCGTCTGGCGGTATACGAAATCTTTTTCCAGTGGCGTGGATAACGCCTGGCGTTTTCTCAGATGCACGTAACCCACGGTCAGGCCGTCCACCTCTACCGGCCGCACAATTTGATCCTGGGCCGGAGCGGAGTTTCCGGCTACGAGACGGTGTTGATCATCATAGAGCGCCAGACGTGGTTCTATTCTATCAGGCGGAGTTTGGAGCCGCGGGCGCGGATGTAAGCCGCCGGGGATGGGCGGTTCAACCTTGGCAAGCGGCCTGGGTGCGTCTTTGCCGTGAAGATCTGGCAAGCCATGCGGTTCATGCGGCGGAAACTCCGGACGCAGAATCCGCTCAAAAACCCGCGGGTCCTGAGCAAGCGCATTCCACCCCTGCTCCTGCCGGTAGAATGCTCCAAGCTTTTCCGTGATCTCGCTCATGCGCTCCGCCTCCACCTTATGGATGAAATTCTCGAAATCACGTTGGATGAAATATCGCATGATGCCGCTCATCAGCACGATGCTGACCAGGCTGGTGGTCAGTATGGTGAGAAACAATTTATATCCGAGCCTTAATCTCATGTGTGCTCCCTTTGTCCGGTACCGCGCAACGCGCGGGGCAGGCATAAGGAAACGTAATACAGCCGTACAGGGATTTCAAACCAATTTAGCGGCCCTCATAATCATTCTATTATTTCTCCACAATTTATTCACACTTGGCTGCTACACAAGACGCCATGAACATCCGTGGCTGACAATCTCTTTTCGGGTGAAAAAACTGCGAGGTTTGAGAGGGCATATGCAGACCCAAAAAAATATTTCAACCTGTCTCTGGATAGCCGTTTTCCTGCTGTGTGGTTGCAACGGGGATTCAAGTTCGGATAGCGATACGGACAGCACCTATGAGAACATGACCTCCTCCTACACCATCTTCACGGTGGAAAGCCTGTGGGAGGCATTGGACGACGACACGGACGATAACGGCAGCTATATCATGCTTAAAGGAGTCCTGCACTCGGTCGGGGACCAAATGGTCACCTTGATCGACTCCGACACTGATAAGACCGTTACCTGCACGTTTACTTCCACGATCGACCTTTCCTCCCTCGAGACCGTGCTCGCCAATACGGGCAGCGACGGTGCGGATGTCGTGACCATCGCGGGGATCTGTCATTTTTACACTGAAGGCACCAGCTACCCGTATCTCGATCAGTGCGATTACTATTACGTGAACAAGGACGGATAGACCAAAGGCATCAGACCATGTCCTCGTATGTCCGTAATGAATCGGTTTGGAAAAGAGCACGTCATGCAGTGAGGAATAAAGACATGCAGGAGAAGAGAAGCATTATCATAATCAGCTCCAAAAAGTCGGTAGCTTTCACCCTGGTCGCCTATCTCGAATTCGGTCCTTTTACTGTGGCCCATGCAGAGCTGGCGAACGAGGTCTTGCAGAGGATCGTGAGGGAAGCGCCGGATATCGTCATGGTGCACGCCGAGCGCTCGAATCGTATGGGTCTAGGGTTGTGCGCCGAGATACGCGCGCTCAATGACGGCCTGGTAATCCTATGCATGGATTATGAGGATGAACAGGACCAGATCCTGGCCTACAAAACCGGGGTGGACGATATCATCGTGCTGCCGACCTCCCCCCGCCTGCTGATCGCCAAGCTCAATGCCCGGCTCAGACGTGAGAAGTACATCCGCGGCAATGCACGCTCGGCGTGCATCACCATCGGTGACGTGAGGGTAGACGCCTCGCGCCGCGAGGCGTTTCTGAACGATAAGTCCCTGCATCTTACCACCATCCAATTCGATTTATTGTGGTATCTGATGCAAAATGCCGGCATACCCGTAACCCGCGACAATCTGTGCCAGGTATTGTTCGATTCGGAATACAACGGCATCGATCGCGCCATCGACGTCTACATCTCGCGTATCCGTCAGAAGCTCAGGGACAATCCACGCAATCCAGCCTATGTTAAGACCGTCCGGGGAGTCGGTTACCTCTTCGCAGGAAACTAACCCTAAACGACCGCTCGAAAGTATGAGGATTTTTTCCCTTAACCCCATACCTCATTATCTGTTTCCCCTCCCCCATGAGGGGAAACAGAAATTTTTTTTTTAAAGCTTGACGCCCGTTTATTCTTCGGGGGACGGTCCCCTGTCCTCGCACTCGCGCCGGTTGAAGACGTTCATGGCTTTTTCCACGCCGCCTGTCAAACAGGCGCGCACTGCTCCAGCGGCGCGCCCGATTGCGTCCGAGAGTATGTCCATCTGAGACGGCGCGAACACCTCAAGGACATAGTCGGCGGGGTCTTGTTCAGCGGCCGGCCGGCCGATGCCGCAGCGTATGCGTATGAAATCCGGTGTGCCTAGGGCGGTCGTGATCGACATCAGACCCTTGTGTCCTCCGGTCCCGCCGCCGAATTTAACCCTCACCTGGCCAAAGGGAATATCCAGGTCGTCATGGATGACGATCAGGTCGGCGGGTTTGAAGGACAGCTGCCTGAGGGGCTCTCCGCTGAGGTTCATGTAAGAAAAGGGTTTGGCCAGCGTCACCCCGATTCCGTCGATCCGGCCAATGCCGGCATGCATGCCGGAGGCCTTCTTCTTCAGCATAATGTCGTATTCGCGCGCCAGCAGATCCGCCACCATGAAACCCATGTTATGACGGGTCATCAGATATTTGGCGCCCGGGTTCCCCAGGCCGTACACGATCTTCATGCCTCTACCATATCTACGTTCATGCCGGATGCCTCAGGCATGGCCCTGCCATGCCTTATACGGTTTGCATGCGGTAGGCATAGGCCTTTACCTGACCGGTCACGCCCTTAAGCACGATGTCGGTTTCACGGAAGCCTCTCTGATAGGCCACGATTTCCTTGTAGGTGTTCTCATCCACCAGTATCTCGAACGGCTCGGCATAATCCTGCAGGCGGGCGGCCAGATTGACATGGTGGCCCACCACGCTGAAGGTCTTTCGGACCGTGCTGCCCAGGATGCCCACGGCCACGGGACCGGTGGATATGCCGATGCCGACTTCCAGGACGGACTTGCCTGTCTTGGCCAGCTGCTGGTTCATGTCACGCACCGCGGTCAGGATCTTGAGCGCCGCGACCACAGCCTGATGGGGCGGGGAGACGGCCATGGTCAGAATGCCGAATACGCCCATCACCGCGTCGCCCATGATCCTGTCCACCACGGCCGACTCCTCCAGGAGCGGTTTGATCATGGCGTCCAGGTAGTGGTTGAGCGTGGCGAACACCACCTCGGGAGGATTCATCTCGCTGAAGGATGTAAATTCACGGATATCCGCGAAGAGGATGCTCACATGCCGGCGTTCACCCGATTCGCAGATCTTGATCTGTCCTTCATCCAGGGCCTTGACCAACTCTTTTCCAAGATACTGGTCCAGGATCTTGGCATGCCGTTCATGTAGGGTATTGTGCTCGCTGGCTTTTTCCAAAAGGTGCAGATGCTCGATCTCTTCATCGACGATCGACAGCAGGAGCACCCAATGCCGCGAGCCGTCGCTGATGATGTGCACGTCGGCCTTTTGTCCGGTATCGATCTGCACGCACGGCAGGATCAGGGACGACTGCCGTAAGGGCAGCAGTCCTTCGAGAAACGGAATCTGATCGAGCGTAGATTCGCCGCGTCTGAGGCCGCCGATGCCGTATAAGGCGGTATCTCCGCCGAATTCCTTCAGGACGGTGTTCCGGCCGATGAGCAGATAGGCCGGGTTGCGATTATCAAGGGCATGGGTTACGAGGTAGGCGGTGATTTCCTTGGGCAGGCCTTTCATTTCGCCCCCCACATCTCGCGTGACAGGGCGTCCATGGCGTCATGAATGCCGCCGCCGGTGAGCGCGCTCACCGTATATACGGAAGGAATCTGCCGGCGCAGCATTGCCAGCCCTTCCTTGTCGATGTCCCATACCTGCGAAAGATCGTCCTTGTTGATCATCAGGAGGTGCGGCAGCGTGCCGAGGTACTCACGCAGGCGCGACCGCAGGCCCAGCGCGTACTCACAGGTGGCCGAACGCGTCCCGTCGGCCACCAGCACATAGCCCTCGCAGCCGTAGAGGTAGGCCGGTGGTATCTTATAGAACTCGCTCTCTCCCTTGATGTCCCAGACCACGAGTTCCTTGAGTCGTCCGCCGACGGCCACGGTCACCTTGGTGATGCGCGCCCCGAGCGTGGTCTGATAACGGTTGTTGAAGCTCCCCCCGGAGAAGCGTGAGATGATATTGGTCTTCCCGACGGCCGAAGCCCCGATAATACAGATCTTCATTCTTCTCTGGTTCTGCATGGCTGATAATCTATCTATGACGTCGAGCATCCGGCTGTCAAGCGCATCGAGGTGATGAGCAAGCACATGCCGGGTCAGGTTGCGATTATACAAGCGGGGTGCTATGATCTTCAGCATGGCATTGACAGCTGACATGGTCGAAGTCTTGCCCAGGACCACGGGCGTATACTTCATGCGCGACGCCCATGGGCATATCATCTACGTCGGCAAGGCCCTCGATATCCGCTCGCGGGTGCGGGCCTATCTCGGAGGCGACGTAAGGCCTTCGGTCAGCCATATCCGCGAGCGTACCGCCCAGGTGGACTTTGTCCTGACCTCCAACGAGAAAGAGGCCCTGCTCCTGGAGAACCAGCTCATCAAATCGCACCGTCCGCGTTACAATATCGTTCTGAAGGACGACAAGTCTTATGTCAGCATCAAGGTCACGACCAATCATGACTGGCCCGGCATCTATGTCACACGCCGGATCGTCAAGGATGGGGCGCGCTATTTCGGTCCCTACTCTTCGGCGCGCGCCATGCGCAACACTCTATCGGCCATCGGCCGGATATTCCCGGTGCGGCGCTGCAAGGATACGGAGTTTGCCAACCGCGTACGTCCGTGCATGTTTCATCAGGTCGGCATCTGCTCGGCGCCTTGCGTGAAGAAGGTGGGTCGAGCGGAATACGCGCAGTTGGTGAACGACCTGGTCATGTTCCTGGAGGGTCGCGACAAGACCCTGGAGAAGGTGCTGGAAGAACGCATGCGGTCCTTGTCGCTCTCCCTCGAATTCGAGCGCGCGGCACGCATCCGTGATCAGGTCGCGGCCATCAGGACCACCTTGGTCCCCCAGGCAATCGTGCAATACGGCGGCACGGATATGGACGTGTTCGGCGCCTACCGGCATACCCGCCAGGTCGAAGTGACGGTGCTCAGGATCTCCAAGGGCACGATTATGGACAGTGCCTCCTTTTCCCTGGCGACGCAGGATGAGAATGATTTCATTACGCCTTGTATGCTGCAATTTTATCTGGGACGCAAGGACATCCCGCCGCTTATCTATACCGACACCCCGCCCGAGGACACGGCCAACCTCGAGGCCATCCTGTCCGATCTGCGGGGCGGTAAGGTAAGCATCCGCGGCGCTGTTCGCGGCAGGCCGAAGCAATGGATCCAGATGGCCCAGGATACCGCCCTGAACAACTTCAGGGGTGAGACCTCGGTGCTGGATGAGATCGCGCGGGCCTTCAAAATGCCTTCCATCCCCTACCGCATGGAATGCTACGACATCTCGACTTTGCTGGGCGAGCAGGCCGTGGGTTCGCGGGTCGTCTTTATCGGAGGCATGGAGGAGAAATCCCTGTATCGCCATTACCGCATTGAGGGCCCCCCGGCCCAGAACGATTTTGCCATGCTGGCAACGGTCATGGCCAGAAGATTCCGGCAGGACAGCGAACCCCGACCCGACCTGCTGGTGATCGACGGCGGCAAGGGCCAGCTCAATATCTGCCTCAAAGTCCTCAAGGATCTCGGCGTCACGTCGGTGCCGGTCGTGGCCATGGCCAAGGAACGCGGGAGCGCCAAAGACCGTTTTTTCCTGCCCGGCCGCAAAGATGCCGTCATGTTGCCGCGCGGCAGCGATGCGCTCAAGATACTCCAGCGGCTGCGGGATGAGGCGCACCGCTTTGCCATCACCTACCACCGCAAGCTCCGCTCCCAGGCCCAGCATTCGCTCTTCGAGGATATCCCCGGCATCGGTCCGAAAAAGACCGCCCTGCTGCTTAAACATGCCCCGGATCTACATGCGCTCACGGGGGAGACGCTCTCAAGCATCAAAGGGTTAACCCGTAGCGATGTGAAGCGAATCATGGAATTCATGGAAGACCAAATGTCAAAGATTTGACTTTTCAATCATGAGGTCATGATATATATTCGCCTCCCATGAAACGCCACGCGTACACGTACACGATGGATGGGGTGTACGGTCCAATGCTCAACCCCATCTTCAAAGCGCTGTTTTCTCAGGTCAATATCCCCGACCTGTACCGCGAATCCATATCTGCCCTGGCTGGCCGGGGACATATCGTTTTCGCCCACAGTAAACGCTCTCTGATCGATGCCTTGCTCTTGAATCAACGCTTCCAGGAAGTGGGGCTGCCCAAGCCGCAGGTGGTCTTCGGCGAGAAATTCTTCCTGCTCCAGCCGGTCGGTAAATCCGTGACCATCCTCAAAAACCTGTTGCGCAAAGAGACCCCTTTCGACAACGGTTTCTATAAAAATTTCATGCAGTCCGGCAAGGGGGCGTCTCTCATCTTTCTCGATCGCACCCTGCTCTCCGGCGAAGACCCTATTCTGAAACTCCTGCAGCTCCAACGCGACAACGAGACGCCGATCTTTATCGTGCCGCAACGCATCATTTATAAACGCTCGCCCATCAAGGTCAAGGACGCCACCAAGGAAGACCAGGTCCAACTCAAGGAATTCCGGAAGATCCTCACCATGAGCAAGGCCGAAGAGATCGGCTTCATCGAACATGGCGAGCCGATCAACCTCTCTGAGCTCGTCAAAAAGCACGAGGCCGACGCCAAGTTCATGGAAGAAACCGCGGTCGAGGTGCGCAACGTCCTCAAACATCGTATCGCGGCTCTGGGGAGCAACATCTCGGGCGCCCCTATCCGCGAACGTTCGTTTATCATCAACAAGACCCTCAAAGACCCCCTGCTCCAGACTTTTCTCGGCGCGCACTCTGCCGAGACGGGCAAACCACAGCCGGACATCGAGCAGAAGATCATCAAGGACCTTGACCAGATCGCCTCGGACCTCAAGCCCTCATATCTCTATGGCTTTGAAAAGGTCTTGAGCTGGATCTTCAACAATATTTATGACGGTCTGGACGTGGACCTGGACGGTCTCAATACCGTCAAGGAATGGGCCCGCAAGGGTTCGATCGTATATGTGCCCTGCCACAAGAGTCATATCGATTATCTGATCCTCTCGTATGTGCTGCTGCACAACTGGATGAGCGTGCCCTTCATCGCCGCCGGCATTAACCTGTCATTCTTCCCCATGGGACATATTCTGCGCGGCGGAGGGGCCTTCTTCATGCGCCGCACCTTTAAAGGCAACCCGTTGTATGCCCAGACCTTCGCGGCCTATGTGCGCACCCTCTTAGGCGAGCGCATCCCCATGGAGTTCTTCATCGAAGGCACGCGCAGCCGTTCCGGAAAATTGATGCTCCCGAAAAAAGGGCTCCTGTCCATGATCGTGCAGGCCTGGGAATCGGGGGTCACCCGCGATCTCATCTTCGTGCCCGTCTATGTGGGCTATGACATGGTGGTCGAGGAAGGCTCCTATGTCAAAGAGATGCGCGGGGCGCCCAAGGTCAAGGAAAGCATGTGGGGACTGCTGAACTCGCTCAAGATCCTCAAGCGCCGCTACGGCAAGGTTTATGTCCGTTTCGCGCCTCCGATATCCATGAACCAGTACATGAAAGGGCATGCCACCTATTCGCGCATGAACGAGAACGAACGCGAGCAGCTCTATGGAGGATTGGCCCAGGATCTGGTCGGCGCCATTTACAATGAGACCGTGATTACGCCGTATGCCCTCTTGGCCTGCGTCTTCATGGCCAAGACCTCGGCCATCGATGAGCACGAGGTTCGCGAGATCTACCAGGTTTTTCTGGATTATCTGAAGGCCCTGGGTTATACCCTGGCGGACTCGTTCAATGATGCCGCTAAAGCCTTTGACGATGCCATCAATCAATACAAGGATCGCGATCTACTTTCCATCGAGCCGGGAGAAGACGAACCGGACCTCTTTGTGGTGGACAACGAAGACCGTATCGCGCTGGAATACTATAAGAACATCATTCTGAACTGTTTCGTACCCGGGGCCTTGATCGCCAACGTGATCCTCAAATATCCGCACGGCATCGCCCGCAAGCCCTTCCATGACGAGGTGCGGCGCCTGGCCGGCCTCATGGAGAACGAGTTCATTCTGGATACCCCGGCCTTTGAAAAGGTCCTGGAGCATTTCAAGCATTCCCGTCTGATTGCCGAAACGCAGGGTATGTTCTATGCCGAGCGTGAACGCAAGGAGATCCTGACTGACTTTGCCGGACTGATCGAAAACTATCTCGAATCGTACCTGGCCGTGACCAAGACCATCCACAAGGTTCAGGGGCGCAAAGATATCCTTAAGGCCATCAACGGCCATGCCGCCCGCATGCACAAAATGGGCGAGATCAAGCGCTATGAGGCGCTGTGCCTACCGGTCTACAAAGGCGCCTTGGACACCTTCAAGGCCAAGGGTTTGCTTGACGGCCAGAACAAGGTCGTGGACGAAAAGGGTCTTGAGGAAGTGAGCGCGGATATCGAGGCCTATCTTGAGAGTTGAGCGCCGCATCCTCCTCTGCCTGACGGCATTATTCCTGATCACCGGCTGCGCGCACCATATGCAGCGCGCTTATCCCGGGTGGAGCCAGACCGGCACCGCCTCATGGTACGGCGAGGATTTTCATGGCAAGCCCACGGCCTCGGGCGAGACCTACAATATGTACGGCATCAGCGCCGCCCACAATACGCTGCCCTTAGGCACGCGCTGCCAGGTAACCAACCTTGACAACGGCAACACCTGCCTGCTCACCATCAATGACCGGGGACCGTTCGTGGGGGCGCGCATCCTCGACCTCTCCTACGGCGCCGCCCGGCGTCTGGGAATGGTCGAATCCGGACTGGCGCGGGTGCGCATCGAGGTCCTGGACGCGCGCGCCGTCTATATGGCCGCTTATACCCTGCAGTTCGGTGCGTTCAGAGAGAAACCCAACGCCATGGCCATGGCGCAGCGCCTCAAGGCCTTGAACTACGATCCCAGCGTCGAGCCGGGAATGGCCGAGGGCGCGCTCTATTATCGCGTGCGGCTGGGCCGTTTCAATTCCTTCGATAAGGCCAAAGACGTGGCCCAGGGGTTCGGCCAGGCCGGATACCCCTGCATCGTCACCGCCCTGTAACCTTGAACATTTCCCGTTTGTAGAAATCTTCCGCCTATGCTACATAATCATCGGGGATTTCAATGACTCGCATGGGTACGTGAAGCCGATTTTATCTTAAGGGGTTAGGGGAATTCCAAGACGTTAAATTTCAGGAGGTTAAAGGCATGAGCGAGATATTGGATGTAGTGGCGCGTGAGATCTTGGACTCGAGGGGCAATCCGACCGTAGAGGTCGACGTATATCTGTCAACCGGCGATTACGGCAGGGCCGCCGCGCCGTCCGGCGCTTCCACCGGCGAACGCGAAGCCATTGAACTGCGTGATGGCGACAAGAAGCGCTATTCAGGCAAAGGTACGCTCAAGGCCGTAGATAACGTGAACAAGAAGATCGCGCCCAAGCTGATCGGCATGGATGTCCTGGACCAGGTCGGCATCGACCAGGAACTCCTGGATCTGGACGGGACGGACAACAAGGCCAAGCTCGGGGCCAACGCCACCACGGCGGTGTCCGTGGCGGCGGCCAAGGCGGCGGCGAACTTCATGGGCCTGCCCCTGTACCGCTATCTGGGCGGGGCCTTCGCGCGTGAACTGCCCATGCCGCTCTTCAACATCATCAACGGTGGGGCGCACGCGGACAACAACGTGGATATCCAGGAATTCATGATCATGCCCATCGGCGCCCCCAACTTCAAGGAGGCGCTTCGCTATGCGGCCGAGACTTTCCATGCCCTCAAGGCCCTGCTCAAGAAAAAGAAGTACGCCACGAGCGTGGGCGACGAGGGCGGTTTTGCCCCCAACCTGAAGAACAACAGCGAGCCTTTTGAGCTGATCGTGGAGGCCATTGCCGCCGCGGGTTATAAACCCGGCAAGGATATCGCCATCGCCATCGACGCCGCGGCCAGCTCCTTCTTCGAAGGCGGCAAGTACAATATGAGCGCCGAAAAGAAGCCCAAGAAGACTGCGGTCGACATGATAGATTTCTACGAAGAGATGATCTCCAAGTTCCCGATCGTATCCATTGAGGACGGGCTGGCGGAAAATGACTGGAAGGGCTGGAAGCTCCTCATGGACCGTCTGGGCAAAAAGATCCAGATTGTGGGCGACGATATCTTTGTCACCAATGCCAAGTATCTGGCCAAGGGCATTGCGGAAGGATGCGCCAATTCCATCCTGATCAAGGTCAACCAGATCGGGACCCTGACCGAGACCATGCAGACCATTGAAATGGCGCGGCGGGCGGGCTTCACCACGGTTATTTCGCACCGCTCGGGTGAAACCGAAGATCCCTGGCTGGCCGATCTGGCCGTCGGCCTCTCCACCGGTCAGATCAAGACCGGTTCGACCTCGCGCAGCGAGCGCCTTTCCAAATACAACCAGCTCATGCGCATTGAGGAAGAGCTCGGCGCCGCTTCCCTGTTCCGCGGCAAGGACGTGCTCTACAGCGTGAAGAAGTAAAGCAAAGGTATACCAGAAGAGTTTAAAAAGGCCCCCGGCTTGAAGCGCCGGGGGCCTTTTTCATTGAGGTTAGAACGCCTTTTTCAAGATGGCCAGGGCGTCGTCGTATGAAACTTCCTTGGGGTTCAGAATCAATGATCCGTCATTAATGGTAAGCTTGGCGATTGTAGGCAGTTTGTCTTCGGTTACGCCGGCGTCCCTGAGACGGATGGGCATGCCCGAGATCTGGTTGAGGCGCACCAGGAGGTTGCGTACCAAAGTCACGGTCACCATGGCCTGGTCCTTGGCTTCGAGGTAATCCACGGCCCCGCCTAAGACGCCCGAGAGCTCGGCCACATACTCGGGTACCTTATCGCTGTTGTATTCCAGCACCCAGGGCAGGAAGATGGCGTTGGCCAGTCCATGCGGCACGTGGCAGGCGCCGCCCGTGGCATGCGCCAGGGAATGGCAGGCGCCTACCATGGAATTGGAGAAAGCCACCCCGGCCATCAGGGCGGCATTGGCCATGCCGAGACGCGCCTCCTCGTCCTTGCCGTTTTCCGTGGCGCGCACGAGATACTTGCGTATGAGCTCGATGGCGCCCTTGGCGAAGACATCGCTGACCGGGTTTTTCTGCAGGCAGGTATAGGCCTCCATGGCGTGCGTCAAGGCGTCCATGCCGGTGGTGGCCGTGATCTTGGGCGGCATGGTGGCGGTCATGGCCGGATCGAGCACGGCCATGGTGGGATAAAGCTTGTCGGAAACGAACGACATCTTGCAATTGGCCTCTTCGTTGTAGATGACCGCGGCCTTGGTGACCTCGGAGCCGGTGCCGGCCGTGGTGGGCACGGCGATCATGGGTTTCAGATCGGCCTTGATGTTTTCGGCGCCCTGCAGCTTGAGGAGGTCATCGGACTTTTCGGAGATGACGATATTGGCGCCCTTGGCCGTATCCATGGCGCTTCCACCGCCCACGGCGATGAAGCAGTCGCACTGCTCTTTTTCGAAAAGCTTGGCCAGCTTGTTGGCGATGCGGTTGCTCGAATCAGGCGGCACCTCATCGAAAATGAAACCGATCTGGCGATCGGAGTCGGCGAAGGCGGACTTAATGATCTCGATCAGGCCGGCGCCGGCCACGCCTTTATCCGTGACCACCATGGCGCGTTTGCAGCCCAAGAGGCCCATCTCGTAAGGGATATTGCTGACGGCTTTCGAGCCGGAGAGGATCTTGATCGGAGAAAAAAACTGGTAATAGTTCGGCAGCATGTCTGACCTCCTTTTTTATTTTTTCATTATGGCAATAAGATTCATTACCGCTTGGGGCACTAGAGTCATATAGACCTTGGCCTTGTTGATCAGTCCGAGAACTCCGAGCTTGGGCGGCGCCTTGAACAGATGTTTGAAGGCAAAGATGGGAAAAAGATAGGCCAGCACCAGGGTCATGGTGCGATTGACCTCCATGGCATAGGCCAGGTTACCCTGGATCATGATCTTGCCTTGCGCGAAGCCGTTATGCGTGCTGTTGAGCCCGACAAAGACCGGCACCGCCGCATCCAAATTCTTGAAGAAAAAGGCCACGTGCGGTTCCTGAACCCCTAACCCCAAGAACTTGACCAGGTCTCCCCTCTTCTCCAAGGTGATGGACGGTCCATCAGGCAGCACGCCCAAGGCGAACCTGCGGCCGTCGTTCCAGTCAGCCATCTCTGCTTTAAGCTCCGGAACATACTTTGACGCCACCTCGAAGGCCGAGCCGAGGAACAGCATCATCGTATCCACCAGCATGAACTTGGCTTTGGACTGGATCACCGGGTAGAACGGAAGACTCCGCAAGGGGCAAGCCCCTTTTTGTGTAGTACATTCCATAGACATACCCTCCCATTATTGTATTACAAACATAAGATATCAGCTCAGTCGTTCTGTCAATTCAAAAACACACCTTCCAGGGTCATCGGTATATCAGCAGAAGCAATCATCCCCAGGTCGCAAAACGGCAGCGACCTCTATGATAAGGCGATGCGATTCATTTTGACGATACGTCTCCAGTATCTGCTCAAATGCGGCCTTTGGCCGCGTGCTTGCGCGAGGAACTCCCGTTCATTGGCCTCGGCCATTCGGAAGGCCTCGTGCGAGCGTTCGGCCAGCGTGAAATCATGTTCATCCCATCCATAAAACGGCAGATCGCGATAGCTTTGCTCCATGTCCTGGATTTTGCCCTGAAGACTCTGGCGTGACGTTTCATCCATACCCATGCTCAATACATGGAAACGCTCGTGTCTCCACCAGTAGGAATCCTCGCTGTACCGCTGAGTTCCCCGACCGATGTCCAGGGGCGGATGGGCGGGCAGTACGGGTTTGAAGGCGGTGAGACAGGGCGCCGAGCCGGCCGTGACGAAAATCTTGAACCCACCCTGACCGTTCAAGGCCACGATCAGGGAACCGGTGGTCTGTGACTTGCGAATGAGCCGTCCCTGGGCATGCATGCACACATCGCGATTGAAGCCGGACAGATCATTATGAGATCTCAGCATCGCGAAGGCTTCCCGGATATCCATGCGGCCGCAGGCACCCATGAGGCGCTCCAGGGAGCACAGTCTCCGGTACCGGCCGCCCGCGAAATAGGTGATCAAGGGATCCACCATCTTTTTGAGATTCGTCCCCGGTTTCATCGATCCCGCTTCCCAATCGGTCTCCAGGGTGATGGCGTTGGATATGGCGGCGTGGTCATGGTAGGACTTGAGCGCATAATCGCGACCCACGGTTTCGAGCACCAGGATCTCGCCGGCGTCCATGATCAGGAATGAATTCATGTAGGTCATGCGCTTGTCGCGGTAGCCGCATGGTCCGGCTTGTCCGAACTGCGCTAGCAACTTACAGATCACGTCCGCGGCGGCACGGGCTGAATCCGAGCGTTCCAGGGCCAAGCGCAGGAGATCCATGCCGATCAGGCCTAAGCCTTTTTCCGGTTTGATCCTGGTGAAGATGGCCTCATTGCCGATTGCCACGCCCTGTTCGTTGACACCCATTTCGGCCCCCCACATCCAAAAGGGCCGGCTCAAGAGCACGGCATGGGTTGAGCGTACCTGGGGGATGGAGATATAGGTGCACTTGAGCGTATCCCCGCTACGGCAGATTCTGCGCGGCTCTACTACGATCAGCTGCGCTTCATCGGGCTCGCGGTCGGAGTTCTTGCCGAAAATGGCTTCTCCCGTCCCGGTCCAGGCCGCCAAGGCCCCGAAGGTATCGCACATAGCCACCTCCTTAAAAGATAAGAGAGATACTATCACTGCTGTGATGAGCAAGCCATACCCTTTTGGATAGTGCTAGGTGAGGAAGATGACCAGCGTGCAAACAGAACTTGACGCAGACCGATCAATGGCCTAGTAAATAGAATGGCCAAGGGTGCATTGCACTATGATGGAGAGCGGTCATGAAATCAATACTGCCGCATTACGGCCTGGTTATACGGGGCGCCATGCACGACGCCGCACAGACCAAGCTCGATGCGCGGGTGCCTCAAAACGAAATCGTGGCCCTCTATGATAACTGGGCGGCAATCTGGGATGTATTAGCCATGCTGGTCGAATCGAGCGCGCGCACGCGCGCCGTCTCGCTGGCCGCCATCGGCGACGGCCAGACTTACCTGGAGGCGGCGGTAGGCACAGGCTTGACGTTCAGAGAAATCGTACGGCGCAATCCCAACGGTGTCAACATCGGCATCGATCAGTCCGAGGGTATGCTGGCCAAGGCGCGGCAGCGACTCCTGCCGATCAAAGGCGTCCATCATGAACTTCATAAAGGCAGCGTTTTTACGCTGCCCGCCCAAGATGCATCCATTGACGTGCTCATGAGCTGCTTTCTGTTCGACCTCCTGCCCTTCTCGTGGATGGACACCATTCTGGTGGAGTTTCGCAGGGTGCTCAAGAGCAACGGCAAGCTGATCATGGTCAACATGACCGAGGCCCGGAATGTCTTTGCCAAGGTCTACGAGCTTATCTACCATCTGGCGCCTAAAGCCGTCGGCTGCCACCGGGGGATATGCCTGAGCGAGATGCTCAAGCAGCACGGCTTTACCGTCGAACATCGCGAATATATTCAACAGATGCTGTTCCCCGCGGAAGTGATAAGGGCTTATTGGTAATCCCCGCCGAATAAAAACTGTCTCAAGCCCGCCTTTCGGTCGGCTTGGTTCAAGGTCAGACCGGCATCGACATAGCCTGGCCGATGTCTTGAAGCAACCGCTCAAAACGGTTGTCGGTAGCCAGAGAGTTCGGCACGCATACCATTATTTCGACGCGGCCTTCGCTGCCGGTCATGAGGATAAAGGTTGAAAGGTTGTCCCACCGGGGCGGCATGACAAAGGTGGTCGTGGTAGTGAATCCCGCCTCGCTCAAACTGCGCGTATCGATGAATCCTAGATTGGTGATCAGGCCCGAGGCGCTGTATAGACCGTTCAAACGATGACGATGGGCGATCATTTTGATGCCGGTTCCCAACAGCCTGATCGGCAGCAGATTGAGCGCTTTGCCGCCATCGAACAACATGCAATCGACCTTTTGATCGATCTGCGAGCGGAGGTCCTGCATGATCGTGCCCGGCGTAGAATCGCGTTTTACGTCAACATACAGGGTGATCGTAAGATTGCCGGTGGAACGCTCTTCGGGTATGCGCGAGCGCAGATCCACGGGGATCATCAGGCGTACGACGCCATCACCGTATCGCCAGGCCGATTGCGCCACGGCCCAGATGACCCTGCCCAAAACCTTGGGATATTCACCGTAGAACGTAAGCCTCCGCCAGGTGGTCCCGGGCCGGCTGGGTCTGCTTTTCCCCGTGACGGGAATGCTTTCTACCGGGGGGAGTTCGCGCTTGCGGTTCGTTATGCGCCTGGCCACCTGCCATTCAGCCAGGGTCGAGGAGGCCCCCAGAGGTTTTTCGCCGCGCAAGCACCGGAACACATCTTCCATCCAGAGATAGGCGCCCCGGCCGTCCATGACGGCATGCAGAGCGCGAAACACGATCCGTGGCATCGGCCCATCCACGATCAGGACCTCGCAGGTCGGTCCCGTGTGGGGCAGAGGATCCCAGAAGAAGGATGCATGTGCGGGGGTATATCCATCCCAATGATTTCCCGCTACGCGGCGAACGGGCGGATTGATGCCGGAATCGCGCCAATGCAAGCGATGCAAGGCCCCCTTCAGGACCAGTCGGCTGCCGGGATTGACCTCGGATGCTTCCGCGACGGCGGACCGCAGTTGCCCCTCATCTACATGGCCTTTACCCTCCAACACGATCTGAACGGCATAGGGAGCATAGAAGCTGTCGACTCCCAGCCAGATGCGTTCGATGATCGATAGAGGGCGTTGAAATAATTTCGACATGTTTTCGTCCTATCGTCAGACAGGGCTTGTCGCCTTAACGACAAGTCTGCCCGGATAGGACGCACTAATCTCGCCGATGATGGCCGCATCGGTTATGCCGTTCTTATGGAGATCCGCAAGCAGGCTCTCGGCCTCGTCTCGCGGCAGGCTGATAAGCAGGCCGCCCGAGGTTTGAGGGTCGGACAGCACGCTCTTGAGGTCCTCATCGATGCCTTCCCAAATAACCATGGAGGCACGATGCTCAGCATTGCGATAGGCCCCGGCCGGCACGATCCCCTCGCTTGCAAAGGCGAGCGCTTCGGCGAAAATTGGAACGGACGGGGCATGAATGATCATGCCTGTATCCGTGCCATCGATCATTTCGCAGGCATGCCCGATCAGCCCGAAGCCGGTGATATCCGTGCAGGCATTGACCGGGTACGAGGCCATGCACTCGGCCGCGATGCGGTTCAGACTCGACATGCAGGCGATGACCCGCCTGACCGTATCATCGTCGGCCATATCGGCCTTGATGGCTGTCGATATGATGCCCGTGCCGATCGGTTTGGTGAGGATCAGGGCGTCGCCGGCTAAAGCGCCGTAATTTTTGAGAACCTTTGCGGGGTGGACGAACCCGGTTATGGACAGACCGTATTTCAGTTCCGGGTCGTCGATGCTGTGCCCGCCTAACAACAATACGCCGGCCTCCGCGAGCTTGTCCGACCCGCCTTTGAGGATGGCCTGAAGGATGGCGATGTCCAGCTTACCCACGGGAAAACCGATGATGTTGAGCGCCAGTTTCGGGACACCTCCCATGGCGTACACGTCCGAGAGGGCATTGGCGGCCGTGATCTGGCCGAAGGCGTAAGCATCGTCCACGATAGGGGTAAAGAAGTCCAGGGTCAGGATCAGGGCGAGCTCATCCGTCAACCGGTAAACCCCGGCGTCATCGGGACGCTCCATACCCACGATAAGGTTGGGATCACTCATCACGGGCAAAGCGCGCAATACCTGGTCCAGGACCCCCGGACCGAGCTTACACGCTCAACCGGCGCCGTGCACGGTGCCGGTCAGCTTGATCAGGGGAAAATCTTTTGTCATGGCGATGTCCTCATATTTCCAGGATACCTTAGACAGCCTGCGGCGGTCAAATAGTATATGTCCGCACTATTCGCCCATTGCCCTGGTTCTGTTTCCCATGCTATCTGCTTTTCATGTCGTATGATCAGTTCCAACACCTTACCATGCAGCAGCTTGAAGCGCTGGTCCTGCTGGTGGAAGAGCGCACGTTTGCCCGCGCGGCGCAGAGGATGAATCTGACCCAGCCGTCGATCAGCAAGCATATCAAAAATCTGGAAGGTCTCATCAATGCCGCCATTATTGATCGCGGCCACGCCGGGATCGTGCTTACCAACGAGGGCAAAATCCTCTATGCCTATGCGCGCCGCATTCTCAAACTTCGGGAAGAGGCGCGCGAAAAGATCGTACATACCAGAGACACGAGCTTCCGCCATATCTTCACCGGCGCCAGCACCATACCGGGGTCATATATTCTGCCCAGGGCTTTGAGCGTCCTGAAGGACCGTTATCCGCAACTCATGGCGCACATCCGCTCGGGCGACAGCCATGACATCCTTGAAATGGTGGCCGCCGAACAAGTGGAAATCGGTTTCATCGGTCAAGGCACGCCGGATAAGAGGTTCTGCTGCGAACCCATCTGGAAAGACACCCTTGTCCTGGTGGCCGGCAAGGACCACGCGGCGGCGTACTCGCGGGAGAACACCGATCTGGCTGACCTGCCCTTCATTGGCCGCGAACTAGGCTCAGGCACGAGGTCCACCATCGAAACGCGTTTAAAAACCACCGGCAATGGGTCCGGTCTGCATATCGTCAGCGAGATGGGATCCTCCGAAGCGGTCAAGGAGGCCGTCCTGGCCGATCTGGGTGTATCGATCCTGTCCGTGCACGCCATCCGGCGGGAACTCGAACAGGGGCTGCTCATACGCATGCCCTGGCCGGGCTTCCCACTGACGCGCGATATCTTCATGGTCTTAAAAAAACAATTCAAACCCCTGCACCACCACGAACTGTTCATGGAATGCATGCGGGCCTTCAACCTGGACGAGACGAACTAAAAGACATATGCCAAGGCCAGGAACGCTCATCACGCTTGCGATTTTGATGATTATGCTAACGTGCGGGCTCCCACGCAGGGTTCTCGCACAGCCGGATGACCCTTTCCAGGCAGCGGATACCGATATTCTGGCGCCTTCCAACCAGCGCCTGCTCGATAAACTCTCCGACTCCCGGCCGGTAGCGGGTAATCATGTCACCATTCTGGATCACGGTCCTGCGGCTTTTCAGAAATGGCGTGAAATCTTAAGCTCGGCACGAACAGCCATCTATCTCCAAACCTACTTCCTGGAGGATGACGGCATGTGTTCAAACCTGATCGATATCCTCAAAGAAAAGGCCGGCCAGGGCGTGAAGGTGGCGGTCATCATCACCCGCTATTCGCAGCTCGGCAAAGCGCCGCTGACGTATCTGGAACTGAAAAAAGCCGGTATCGACGTAATCATGGTCGGAAACATCGGCTTTCCCAAAGAGATTCAAAAGGACCGGAATTCCTGGGTCGACAGAGGGCGTGAGGCTGCTCGCATATTCAGGTCTTTGCCGCGAGAAGCCCCCTTCCGCCAATGGTTCGATAAAGAGAAGGGACGCGACCTCATGGTGGATTTCGCCCTGCACGAAAAGATGGTGATCGCGGACGGGCAATCCGCGATTATCGGCGGCCGGAATATGAGCGACAGTTACTTCTTCTGGTGGCAGGACATGGATGTAGCGCTGGAAGGTCCGATCGTGACCGAGGTCGCCCGGGCCTTCGAACGCAATTGGAATGACTTCGGCGGTCAAACCCTGCCGCAGCTCACCACGCAGCCGACACCCTATGCCGACGGCGTTTGCGCACGTCTGACACAATCCAGACCGTGGCTCGGCGTGTATCATAACCTGGATACAATCTGCGGCGCCATCGATATGGCCAAGAAGAGCGTATACATCTCCTCGCAATACCTGGCCTTGCCGCCCAAGCTTTTTCAGAGCCTCGCAGACGCCGCCGAACGCGGCGTCGATGTCAGGATCCTCACCAATTCGCTCGAAACCGGTCGGGAAGTGAACCTTGCGCTGGGACATTTTATTTCACTGAACTATTACAATGAGCTGCTGCGCTCCGGGGTGTTTATTTATGAGTACCAGAGTCCGCCCGGGGTGAAGCTTAAACCTTACTACCACGCCAAAGAGTTTATTATCGACGGCAAATACCTGGCGATCGGATCGTTCAACCTGTCCATCCGCAGCGCCTACCTGGAGTCCGAGCTCATGCTTTCCATCCCGGACCCCGGGCTGGCCGGCCTCCAGGAAAAAACATTTCTGGAAGAGCTTGAATCCAAGACGCATCGCGTCAGCCCTGATGATTTGGCCGAAGAGCAGAAGGAGCATCACCTTCTCATGGATATGGCCCGGCGTCTGGAGATCCTGTATTAGCGTCATCCGATTCAAGCGTACTTTTGTACTGGTTTCAAAGAAAAGGGGACAGATTTATTTTTTGGTGGACCTGGTCGCCGAGAAATAAAAAATAAATCAGTCACCTTTTTTTGTCCATTTTTGTCAGATCTTTCGGCTGCTTAAAGCTTAGGTCGGAGATGCTAATTTACAGAAAGATGGAGACTTGACTAAAACGGACAACAGAACCGCTGGATTGAACTTCTATCCTACGCTCTCCAGTAATGACCGCACCAGGTTGTAGGTGGAGAACTGGCCGTCGGTGAGTTGGGCAAAGGGGTGTTCAGCGCCGAAAAGTTCCCTGACAATGGCATCGAGGTCATATCCCGATTTCTGAAGGTCCTTTGATCTTGCGGCCAGCCCGGACAGGTAGTCGAGACAGTTTTTAAGGGCGCGTTGTCCATCCTCCACAATCTTGCCCACGGCCGTAAACAGCACCAAAGATTGCCCGGCGGCTGCCATGACCGCGCGCATGGAGACCATGATCCGGCCGATGTTCTCCTCGGGCCGGATGAACTTCGGCTGCTCGCGGGCAAAGAGATCGCCGGTGAAACACCACCCGCGCGTGGCATCCATGAGGCAGATGTGTCCTTGGCAGTGGCCGGGGGTATCTATAACCTGCAAGACATGGCGCGGTGTTTTAATAATGCTCGGGATGGGGATAGCTTTTGTGGGCGACGGATAGCCCCAGGCAATTTCCTGGTAAGGATAAAGCTCGAAGCCCTGCGCGATCAAGGGGATGGAATCGGGATGGGCGTATATATCCACGCCGAAACGATTGATAAGGTCATGGTTCCCGCCCATGTGATCTTCGTGATAGTGCGTATTCACGACCTGCCGGATACCCTTGCCTTCCAGAAAGTCGGAGAGCTCTTGTGAGGTATGGCTGCAGCCGGTATCGATCAAGAGCCCATCGACCAGGTAGGCCGCCACCCAGTAGACGGGCTTGCCATTAAGTTCGCGGCTCATGCGGATCTGGGTTACACCGGCAAATTCTTGTGTCTCGAGCATTGAATAGCCCTCCAATAAGTTTTGCGGCAAACCGATTGGGTTTAAAAAAAACCTTTATAGATTCTTGTAGACCTTTCCCAGCAGCCTGAACAACGTGTGTTTTTCTTTGGTGCTGAATCCCTCGAACAAGCGGGCGTTCATGTTTTGCGATATCTCGATCAGGATGGGCTTGAGCGCTTTGGCCTTGTCCGTCAGTTCCAGACTGGTGCAGCGCGAATCCTCGCCAGCCTTGGTTTTGGTGAGGTAGCCGCCGCTTTCCAGTTTAGCGATCACGGATGAGATGGTGGATTTATCCTTGATGGTATGCCTGGCAATCTCCTTTTGTCTGATGATGCCTTTCTGATCCAGGATAAAGAGGATATCGCCGTATGAAGGCGCCAGGCCTTCGATGCCGGCCTGGTTCAGTTCGCGCTTTAAGTATTTGAAGAGGCGCTGCCTGATATTCGTGATGGTGTACAGGAAAATGCCTTCATCGATCACCATGATAGTTTTGTATAAAACAATTATGGGGCAGGCGTCAAGTGGACGCATTACCGCGGCGTATTTGCCCACGGGTATGATCTTTGATTTTCCCGACACATAGTGTATGTAGGCGGTCAACTTATGTCGAGGGGAAAGGCATGCATAAGACCATAGCGGTTCTGGAAGGAGACGGGATCGGGCCCGAGATCGTCCGCGAAGCCCTCAAGGCGCTCCATGCGGTAGCGAAGAAGTTCGGTCATGAGTTTGATCTTACCTATGCCCCGTTCGGCGCGCAGGCGTATTTCGCGGAAGGTTCGCCATTTCCGGAAAAGACGCAAGCAATCTGCGACGCCGCGGACGTCATCATCAAGGGGCCCGTGGGCTTAAGCGTCGCGCGCATGGAAGAGATCCCACCCCAGTTTCGTCCTGAGATCGGCGCCATCCTGCCGCTACGCCGGCGCTATGACACCTTCGCCAATTTCCGGCCCGTACGGCTGCCTAAGCAGCTCGCTGAGTTCTCTCCCCTCAAACCTGAATATATCGGCGAGGGGATCGACATCCTGATGATCCGGGAATTGGTGGGCGGCATCTATTTCGGAGAAAAGGTTGAAGGCCCGGCCACGAACATGCGCTATGCCACGGATGAATGCACCTATTCCGACGAGCAGGTTAGACGCATCGCCGAAGTGGCTTTTGAAGAGGCGCGCAAACGCCGCGCCCGACTCACCAGCATCGACAAGGCCAATGTCCTGGCCACCTCGCGCTTTTGGAAAAAGGTCGTGGAGGATGTGGCTTCGTCCTACCCGGATGTGCCCTATCAATCCATGCTGGTCGACAACGCCGCCTATCAGCTGGTCAAAAACCCTACGTCCTTAAACGGCGTGATGCTGTTGGAAAACATGCAGGGCGATATCCTCACGGATCAGGCCGGCGGGATCATCGGTTCGCTGGGCCTGATGCCTTCGGCCTGTATCGGACCTGAAAAAAGCTATGTCGAACCCGCCCACGGGTCTGCCCCTGACATCGCCGGCCAGGGCATCGCCAACCCCTATTCGATGATCGGCAGCGTGGCGCTGATGTTCGAGCGCTGCCTGGGTCTGCCTCAGGAGGCTGATGTTCTCTGGCAGGCCCTGTTCCAGGTCTTCGCTTCAGGATACACGACCGGCGATCTCTTAGTTTCAAACCGAACGCGCCAGCAGATCCTCTCGACCGCGGCCTTCGGCGACCTGGTGGTCAAGCATATCGAACAGGCTTAAGGCGTCATGATCATTCGAATGGAACGGGCCGCCGGCAGCCGCTGGACAGGCTATACCGCGTCCGCGCTTTTTTTAGTGCCGGGTTTTAAAAACGGATATCGGCGTCGCGCCCCAGTCCTTCCAATACGAACGGATCGCGTCCATAGGGGTCTTGCTTGAAATAAACCTGCCCCTGGTCATCAACCTCCACGGTCCAATACAACAGAAGAATGGTAACCGGTCGCGGCATGAGGATGCGCTGTGTCCTTCCGCTTTGGACGGCGCGCATGAGGCTTTCCTGGTTCCAGTGCACGGGGTCGTCCAGCAGCAGCTCGGCCAGTTTAAACGGCCTTTCCACGCGGATGCACCCAGAGCTTAACGCGCGTTCTTCCTGTTCGAAGAGTTCCATGCTGGGTGTGCCGTGCAGGTACACCATGTACTTGTTGGGAAACAGGATTTTGATCCGTCCCAGGGGGTTATCGGGTCCGGGGTTCTGCCTCAGTTTATAGGGGAACGGTCGGCCGGGGTAAAGGGACCAGTCGATGCCGTCGGGATTGATCTGTCTGCCCTGCGCATCGATGATGAGAAGATTCTTTTTATTGAGATACCGATGGTCGGCCTTTACCGCCGGCAGGATATCTTCCTTGAGGATGGTGGGCGGCACGGTCCAGGTGGGGTTGATCTCGAGCGCATCGATACGCGACCGCAAAACCGGGGTATTGCGATAGGGTTTTCCGACTAGGGCCCGGCCGGACCAGACGGTTGTATCATCCTGCCGGTAAAAGACGCGATAGCCGGCGATATCCACCAGCACGTAACGATCGCCTAAGTTGGAGAGCACCCAGCGGGCGCGTTCCAGATTCACGCGGATCTGGTCGATCCGGTCTTCAAGCGGGATGTTCAAGGCCTTGAGGGTCCCCTGCCCCACCTCGCCGTCGGGCTTGAGGCTATGCCGGTGTTGGAAACGCATGACCGCCTGTTCCAGTTCCTGATCGAATAGTGGAGAGGGCGTCACGGTGCTTGGCAAGTCTCCACTCACCGAGAGCCTCAGACGTAGGGCTTCGATCCGTGGACCGGACATGCCTTTTTTCAAGGTCGGCCCATCGGGTACGCGTTCCCATCCTCCACCGGCCCTGAGCGCCCGATACTGGGCAAGCGCATTTTTGAGGCGTTCATAATAGGGGTGCTCAATCTTCCAGGCCTTGATCGCCCGTTCCAGCGAAGGGTCATCAAGACCTTCGGAAAGGATGGTTATGGGGTCCAAACCGAAGATGGTGCGATTGAAGTTCCATTGGGGATGATACGTGAGGGGGTCCTCCTTGCCGCAGCTGGAATGATGGGCAAGTCTGATGTAGGCGTCGGTCAGGAGCAGTTCGAGTGTCAGGGCCTGATCATAGCCCAACAATTCATGGTAGGCTCTTGTGGCAAGCAGCTCCTGGATCTCGCCGAGGTGATAATCCTGCGGATTGAGACCGTCCAGGTACGTCTCTCGGATGATCGTGACGAGCTGATCGATGCGTTCTTTACTGATCCAGATCGGCCGGTAATCACGCTGTTGGTAAAGCCGCGGCAGAATATACAGGGAAGAAAGATCGCATCCCCCTATGCGCAGGCCCTCTTTCAGGTTCGCGATCTCGAAGCGCTGCCTTAAGAGCCCCTCCAAAGATTCATCTTGGGCCGCAACGAGGCTAAAGGGCAGGAACAGAAGGCCCAGGCCCAGCACCAGGATAAAACGGAGGCAGGGCTTCATCCGTGGCAGGCTGAGGTTACCAATACCGCACGCGCCCGGTATCCATGTGCACAAAGTCGGATCCGGGGTAGTAGCCCACGCCGCCACCCCGCAACCGAACGGCGGCCTGATGCAGGGATGCCAGGCTGTGGCCCGGCAAGCGGATATCGATGGCTTTTCCCTGTGTATGCAGGCTGTGGCGGGCTATGCCGGCGCTGTGTAGCCGCATGATCGCGTTGGTGTGCGGTGAACGGTAGCCGGATATGACATGAAAGCGCGCCTGTGATCCCATGCGGCCGGAAAGCTCGTGCAGGAGATCGAGCAGGCGGGCGTCGATCGAGACCGCTTCGCCGCTGCGGTGGTCGCGCAGGATGTGGTTGATCCGGTTAAGGGCCTCCGGGAGATACTGTCCCTCGGACCAGTATACGGTATTCAAGTCCTCGCCCGTATGAAGGTTGTAGAACGCGAGCGATCGTTCTGGCTGCGTGGAGGCGTGGACGGTGCCTATCAACGCACCGGGGAAAAAACAACCGCCCAGCGCCAGGGCCGTGGCTTTTAAGAGACTCCGGCGATTCAGTCCGATACCTGCTGTTATAGATGGTTTTTTATCCGGTGAGCTTGTCATGGTCGTCCTTTAAGGCTTAAAACTACCGAATCAATCCGGTGCTTGTCAATTTGTTTTGTGTGCGTGCTGCTCCTGTGTGTCTTTCCTTTATCTTTCGGTCGTATCGTTCTGGTACTTGACCCTTGAAGGGTTGACACCACCGCATGATCACCATATACTCAGTTACAGACAACTTGTATTCCATCAATCATCTCCATGACTTCATTGAACATAAAAAGGAGCTGACATGAATTTTGCTTCGCTGTTTCAACCACGGGAGCATCCGTCGCAGGGTGGCATGGGCGTCGTCCTGATCGTGCTCTTCATCCTGTTTCTCTTGGCTTGGCAGATGGTGGGCCTGATCACGGACTGGTTCTGGTTTCAGGAGGTGGGCTATGAGCAGGTCTTCAGTGTCACTCTCAAATCGCAGATCCTGGTCGGGCTCCTGTTCGGCGGGATTTTCTTCCTCATCCTGTATGCGAACCTTTACGTTGCTCTGCGCCTGACCGATGGCATACCGGTCGTATACCCCGACGGTATCATTCCTTTTCCGACCCAGAACATCCAACCCCGCGCCTTGAGGGGGTTTACTCTGGCCCTGGCCCTGCTATTCGCGCTCTTCGCCGCCCTGCAGAGCGCCGCGCAATGGGATCTGCTCCAACGTTTTCTCAAATCAACTCCGTTCGGGGTCAACGACCCCCTCTTCGGCCGCGATATCGGCTTTTATGTCTTCCAGCTGCCGTTCCTGCAAGAGATCCACGCCATGCTGCTGACGGTGCTGGTGATATCGGCCTTGGGCGTTGGTACCCTCTATGTCTTCCGCCGCGCCTTGTACTTCATTCCGCCCAAGACGGTACGTTTCATGCCGGGGGCACGCACGCACCTCCTGATTATCCTGACCGCCATCTTCCTCACCGCGATTCTGGGATTCTGGCTCGATCTGGCGACGCTCTTGAACGTGAAGCGCGGCGTGGTCTTCGGTCCCGGGTACACGGAGGCCACCACCCAGGTAGGGGTCCTCAAAACCCTCATGGTCTTGAGCGGGGTCTGCGCCTTGACTCTTATGTACAGTATATTCAAGCCTTCCTGGCGTATCCCGGTGGCGGTGATCCTATTTTTCTTGGCCGTGCTGATCATCGGACGCGGTTTCTATCCGTCCTTCGTGCAGCGCTTCAAGGTCATACCGAATGAGATCGTTCTGGAAAAACCATATCTGGAACGCAACATACGCTATACCCGCCTGGCCTACGGACTGAACAATATCGAAGACCGCGTCTTCCCGGCCGAGGATAATCTGACGCCGGATGATCTTAAGCGCAACGACCTGACCATCAAGAACATCCGGCTCTGGGATCATGCGCCGCTCTTAAAAACCTTCGCCCAGATACAGGAGATCCGTACCTACTACAAATTCATCGATGTCGACAACGACCGCTATACCGTGAACGGCGAGTACCGGCAGGTCATGCTTTCACCCCGGGAGATCTCCTATGCCGCGCTGCCGTCGCGCACCTGGGTGAACGAGCACTTGACCTATACGCATGGGTATGGCGTGGTCATGGGTCCGGTGAACCGCATCACGCCCGAAGGGCTGCCGGAATTCTTCATCAAGGACATCCCGCCTGTGGCCTCCACGAATATAAAGGTTACCCGTCCCGAGATCTACTTCGGCGAGCAGTCCAACGAATATGTATTCGTCAAAGGCAAGCGCCCGGAGTTCGATTATCCGGTGGGCGAAAAGAATGTCTATGCCCGTTATGCAGGACGGGGCGGCGTGCCCCTGACCTTCTTGCGCAAGCTGCTCTACGCCGCCCGTTTCGGCGCCTTTACCATCCTGCTTTCAGACGACATCACGGCGGATACCCGCGTCATGTACTATCGCAACATCAGGGAACGGGTGGCGCGCATCGCCCCCTTCGCCCGTCTGGATCCCGATCCTTACCTGGTGGTATCTCCCCAGGGGCGCTTGTTGTGGATCGTGGACGGTTATACCGTGACCGATCGTTACCCATACTCCGAACCGACCTCTCGCCTCGGGAACTATATCCGCAATTCCATCACGGCCGTGGTGGACGCCTATGACGGCAGCGTGGCCTTGTATATCAGCGACCCGGACGACCCCATCCTGAAAACCTATGCCAAGATCTTTCCGGGGGTCTTCAAACCGCTTGCCGACATGCCGGAAGATCTGAGGCGGCATCTGCGCTACCCGTCGGCCCTGATGGGGGTTCAGGCCCGCATGTACCTTGCCTATCACATGCAGGACCCCCAGGTGTTCTATAATAAAGAAGACCTGTGGGCCATCCCCGCTACCAGCACGCAAGGCGGCGAGCAGAGCATGGACCCTTATTACACGATCATGAAGCTGCCCGGCGAAGCCAGGGAAGAGTTCATCATGCTGCTGCCCTTTACGCCGCGCAACAAGGACAATATGTCGGCCTGGATGGCGGTGCGCTGCGATTCCCCGCACTACGGCAAGGTCATCGTCTATAACTTCCCCAAGCAGAAGCTGATCTACGGTCCGCGTCAGATCGAAGCCAGGATCGACCAGGATACCGAGATCTCCAAGCAGATCTCGCTCTGGAACCAGAGCGGCTCACTGGTCATTCGCGGGGGCCTCTTAGCCATCCCGATCGAAAAATCCATCCTGTATGTGGAGCCGCTCTATCTGGCCGCTGAAAAGGGTCAACTACCGGAGCTCAAACGCGTGATCACGGCCTATGGCAACTCTATCGCCATGGAGGACAATCTGGAACTGTCCCTGCAGAAGATCTTCGGCGGTGAAGTCGGCCTGGACAAGGTTCCCGCGCCTATTGCCAGCGCCGCCACGGTGCTGGATAGGACCGATCGCCAGCTGGCCCTGGAGGCCCTGACCCATTACCGCAAGTCGCAGGAATCTCTGCGGCGGGGTGATTGGGCAGGCTATGGCGAGGAATTGAGAAAGATGGACGATATCCTGAGCTCCATCGAAAAACGGCCCTGACGAATGCGTCGATGAACTTCGACACGGACCTGGGGCGCATGGGAGTAAAGCCTCCAGGTTCACGGTCCTTTGACAGGAACCGGGGTATTCCCATCCGAGGGTCTGAACTTTATTATACATGGTATGCCGGGACTCTTCAGTCTGCTTACCTGCCTGTTGCTGTTCGCCGCAGCGGACGATCCATACTTAAGCGCCCGCGAGGAAATGGTGAAGGCCCAGATCGTCGGCCAGGGGATCAAGGATCAGGCCGTGATCAAAGCCATGCGTACGGTCAAACGCCATCTCTTCGTTCCACGGCATCTGAGGTCCAGGGCCTATGAGGATGGACCTCTGCCGATCGGTTACGGCCAGACCATTTCACAGCCCTTCATCGTGGCCTTCATGACCGAAATCCTCAAGATCAAGCCGGGTTCAAAGGTGTTGGAGATCGGCACGGGAAGCGGATATCAGGCCGCCATTCTGGCTTCGATCACGCCCGAGGTATATTCGGTCGAGATCATTGAAGCCCTGGGACATTCAGCCCGGAAGCGCCTGCAAACGCTCGGCTTCACTTCCGTGCAGGTGAAGATCGCCGATGGCTATTACGGATGGGAAGCGTATGCCCCCTATGACGCCATCATCGTGACCGCGGCGGCGGAATATATCCCCCCGCCGCTCATCAAACAGCTTAAAGCAGGCGGACGCATGATAATACCGGTGGGTTCACCTTTTATGGTGCAGACGCTCATGCGCGTGGAGAAACAAGGTTCCAAGGTTTATACGAGAAACATCCTGCCGGTGCGCTTCGTGCCGCTACGCCGGGGATCATGAACCATGCCATGGGTCCAACGCGTCCGGTACGCCTTTTGTTCGCGATCGGATTGATCTCCACGGCGGTGATCGCTTACCAGATCTGTCTGATGCAGATCTTGTCGATTGTCCAGTGGCATCACTTTGCTTCCACGATCATCGCCATCGCCCTCTTAGGCTTCGGCGCCTCCGGCACCTGCATCGCCTTGCTGCGCCTGAAATTGCTTGCGCACTATGAGCCGTTGATGCCCGTACTTATGATCGCCTGCGGTCTTGCCATGGTTCTGGCGGTCAATGCCGCTCAAAGCGGTCTCATCCGCTTCGATTCATATCTGCTCTTTGCCGAACCGCGGCATATCCACCGGCTGGCGGCCACCTGCCTGATTTATTTCATGCCCTTTTTCCTGGGCGCCCTGGCGATCGGCCTGGCGTTCGCCAGGCATGCTCCTTTCATCAACCATCTGTATTGCGCCAATCTGATCGGCTCCGGACTGGGAGCCGCCCTGGCCCTCATCCTGATGCGGCGTCTCCCGCCCGAGGCGCTCCCGGCCTTCATCGCGCTCACGCCCCTGCTGGCCGGCATGCTCATGCTGAAACGACCACTTATCCGATCGGCGGCCTGCCTGCCCATTTGTCTGGTGCTGTTATACGTCTACCACCCGCCCGATCTGGCGCTTTCCGAGTTCAAGGACTTGAAGCGGGCCATGGACCTGCCGGGAGCAGCGATCATCAGCTCCCGCAACTCTCCCCTGGGGCTCCTTGATATCGTCAAGGCGCCCGCGCTGCGCTATGCCCCCGGAGTAAGCCTTACCTACCAGGGGGACTTGCCGGTGTGTCCGATGGTATTCAAAAACGGCGACTGGTTCGGTCCGATCCTGCCGTGGAATCCCGCCATGCGGCATTTAATCCTGGATTACACTACCGGAGCCGTGGCCTATGCACTGGCAAAACCCGCCCGGCTGCTTGTCCTGGATGCCGCTACCGGGGCGGATGTCGTCCAGGGCTTGATACACGGCCAAACGGTCACGGCCGTGGAGCCTCACCCGTTGGCGGCAAAGATGCTCTCACGCTTAAGCGCCGATGAAAAACGCCTGCAGGTGTTCCCAGACGGCTCACGCGCCTTCCTGAGACGCGACAGGTCCTTCTATGACCTGATTATCCTGCCCATGGCCAATACCTTCGGCGGGTCGTCGGGCATCCATGCCCTGGCTGAAAATCATCTCTTGACGCTCGAAGGCTTCACGCAGATGTGGCATCGGCTTGAACCCCACGGCATGCTGAGCGTCTCGTGCTGGCTGGACACACCGCCGCGAGCCAGCCTCAAGCTGGTGGCCACCGCCAGCGCGGTCTTGGGACGTCTCGGAATGGACCCCGTCAAACATATCGTAGGGGTCAAGGGCTGGGGCACCTTCACCATGGTGGTGAAACGTTCGGCCATCACGCCGGCGGACATCCGCAACATCGATGACTTCTGCCAGCGACTTGCCTTTGATACTCTTCTTCCGACCGGACATGCGCCTCCTGAAAACCGTGATTATGGGCCACGACAGGAAGGATGGTCATCGATCGCAGCCGGCCTCATCTCCGGCCGAGGCGCGGCCGTGCCCTATGATTTCAATATCCGTCCCGCCACGGACGACAGGCCGTATTTCTCTCAATTCCTGACCGTGCGGGGCCTGGAGCGCCTGAAGGCGATCTACGGCCGGCGCATGGTCCCTTTTTTCGAGCTCGGTTACCTGATCCTGATCCTCGCAACCACGCTGGTAAGCTTCCTGGCCGTTGTCCTTATTCTTCTGCCCCTGGTGAAAGAGCGGCCCACCCACCCCTTAACCACGCTCATATATTTCGGAGGACTCGGGGTGGGCTATCTCTTCTTGGAAATCGCCTTGATCCAGCACGCGGTCCTGTATCTGGGCACGCCCATGTATGCGGCCGCCATCGCCATCGGCGGCATGCTGTTCTTTTCCGGGTGCGGCAGTCTGGCTTCGGCCATGATACCCAAGGCTTATCGTATTATGCCGGCCTGCGTTGCAGGCCTCATCCTGATCTATGCCCTGGGCTTCGCGCCCCTGATCTCGCTTACCTGTGCGCTGCCGATCGTCGCCCGGATCGGCATCATGCTGCTGGTTGTCGCTCCGCTCGCTTTCTGCCTGGGCATGCCTTTTCCCGCAGGCATTGCCCGGCTGCCGCAAAAGGATGTCCCATGGGCCTGGGGCATAAACGGTTGCCTGTCCGTAGTGAGCGCGCCCCTGGCAAATATCGTCGCGGTGGAGTTGGGTTTTACCTGGGTCATGATCTTTTCCGCCCTGGCCTACGCCGCGGTTGGGCTGGCCGTATGGGTGAAAAGATATGCTTGATAATCACATATTCATGCGCTAAGGAAGGTGATTGGGTTGAAGCAGGACAGATGATCGCTGGCGCTTAAACGCGCGAGAGGAAAGTCCGGGCTCCGCAGGGCATGGGTGGTCGCTAACGACGACCGGGGGTGACCCCAGGGAAAGTGCCACAGAAAATAAACCGCCCGCCTATAGGGCGGGTAAGGGTGAAACGGCGAGGTAAGAGCTCACCAGTTCCCCGGGTGACCGGGGAAGCTCGGCAAACCCCACCCGGAGCAAAACCAATAGAGGGGCTTTAAGAACGGCCCGTTCCGCCCCTGGGTAGGTTGCTCGAGACATCAGGCAACTGATGTCCTAGATGAATGATCATCACCCGGAGCGGGGCAACCCGCGCCGGGAACAGAACCCGGCTTACGGCCTGCTTCGGCCCACATTCGATTAGGAGGTCGGCTTAAAACGGACATGAAAAAGTCCAGATTCGAACTCAGCTATATCGAGATGGTCAGGCGTTCGTTCTATGTATTCTTAAGGGATGAGCTGGAGCGCAGGCTTAAGATCATAACCTTTGAGAAGCCCTTCAGACTCTGTAAAGATGGAGGCATTCCCTATCCCTATGTTGATCCGAGCGACATGCGGCCCAAGAAACGCGAGTTCTCGAAAGAATCCCCGGTAGCACGGCCGTACATAATCATATTCTGCGAGGAATCCATTGAAGAGGTGCATCAGAAATACATCCGCTTCAGCGACGATAACCGCATCCGCAAGGACACCCTGGCGCTCATCCCGAATGTCAGACTCAACAAGCCCTTCTATTCCGGCATCAAGTTCTTCGAACGCAACACCTTTTTCGAGCTCCTGGAGGAGCTCCTGGATGTGGACTACGGTCTCCTGATCCAGCGTGATGATCGGTATAAGAAGCAGAACCGTTATGCCTTGACGCACTTTCATGTCAAGATCGACTGGCCCATCGCCGAGGCGGCGGAAAGTCTGGCCAAAGAGCTCAGGTTCATCTCCAAGAGTCTCTACGAACGGGGTGAGCGCTACGCCGATACCCTGCAGGAAAAGCTCTTCGAGCACTACGGCTGGCACCATCAGGCCATCGGCGGCCGTCGTACCGCGGGGCTTATCGCCGCCCAGTATCTCAAACAAATCATAGGACTCTCCACGGTCTATGTCTCGAGCGCCGAAACGCGCACGCTGACGCGCTATTCGGAAAAGGGTGTGGCCCGCTATGCCGTGATCCAGCTCGATAAGGAATACGCCCAGCAGATCATCGAGTCGAACAAGGTCAGCGCCGAGGCCTTCAGACAAGGCTACGTGCTCGGCGAATCGGAGAACTTTTACGATGTGATCATGTTCGTCACCTATAAACATACCGAGTGGGGCATGCCACCTACGGACAACAAACTGAGGATGATCAGGCCCGATTACAGCTGGCTGATCGTGGACAAGGAAATGATCCTGCCGCTTTCATCGGACTTAAGCTCGCATCCTCTCCCCCTGAAGTGGATCTATCGTTCCGAGAAATAAAACACCCTTTTAAACAAGGAGGAAATCGTGTCTACAATTATTGACGGGAAAGCCTTGGCCGAAAAAAAACGCGCGGCCGTGGCCCAAGAAGCTTTAGCCTTCACCCAGCGCTATGGCCGAGCGCCCGGATTGGCCGTGGTACTGGTCGGGGGCGACCCCGCCTCATCCATTTACGTGCGCAACAAGAAAAACGACTGCGCCCTGGCCGGCATCACATCCTTTGACCATACGCTGGACGAACGCATTACGCAGTCCGAACTCCTCGCGCTCATCCAGACGCTCAATGCCGACCGGAACGTGGACGGCATCCTCGTGCAATTGCCTTTGCCGACGCATCTGAATGCGCAAGATGTGCTCTTAGCCATTTCTCCGGATAAGGACGTGGACGGCTTCCATCCCTACAACATGGGCAGGCTTTTGACCGGCGAACCCACGCTGGTGCCGTGCACGCCCGCGGGCGTCATGGCCATGCTGCATGAATACGGCGTAGACTTGAGGGGCAAGGATGCCGTCGTGGTCGGGCGCAGCAATATCGTCGGCAAGCCTATGGCGCTCCTCTTAATGATGGAGCACGCCACGGTGACGATCTGTCATTCACGTACGCGCGAGCTGGACCGCAAGATCGGCCAGGCGGACATCGTGGTAGCGGCCATCGGCAAGCCCGAGATGGTCAAGGGAAGCTGGATCAAACCGGGCGCCGTGGTGATCGACGTCGGCATGAACCGCACCGAAAAGGGCTTGAAGGGCGATGTCGAATATGCCGAGGCCTCCAAACGCGCCAGTTTGATCACGCCGGTGCCCGGCGGTGTCGGACCCATGACGCGCGCCATGCTGCTCGAAAACACCATGATCGCGGCCCATAGACACATGCAATGATCCAGACAGCCGTTTGATAATTTTTGGGGTGTGAACATTACCTTGCCAGACGACCCGGTTCCTGATACCTTACGAAACGAATCGTACCTGTTGTTCTGGAGTTGGGCAGATGAGGACCCCTTTATATGATGAGCATGTGCTTTTGCACGCCCGGATCGTTGATTTTCACGGTTGGGACCTACCGGTCTGGTATACGGGTATCGTGGAAGAGCACATGGCGACCCGTCAAGGCGCCGGCCTTTTCGATATCAGCCACATGGGCGAACTCTATGTGCGCGGGCCTGGCTCGGTAGACTTTCTCGAACGTGTGCTTACCATCACGGTCGCCGACCTGAAAAGGTCGCAGGCCAAGTATGCCCTGCTGCTCAACGAGCAAGGCGGCATCATCGACGATCTGTTGACCTATTGCATCGATCCGGGATCCAAGTACATGCTGTGCGTGAATGCCTCCAATGCGAAGAATGATCTTGCCTGGCTTCAGTCCCAAAGCAGCGGACAGACAACGGTCGAGGACCGCAGCCCTCAAACCGTCATGCTGGCTTTGCAGGGACCACGGAGCGCGGATATCATCAAACATGTCCTTGACGTGGATCTTGAGAAGATCAGGTATTTCAACTTCATGGAACAGGATCGCGCCTACGGCGCTCTTATGATCTCACGCACGGGCTATACCGGTTCCGACGGGGTGGAGATATTCATGCCCCCTGAAAAAGCGGCCAGACTTTGGCGGGCCTTTCTGGACCAGGGCGCCCTACCCTGCGGTCTGGGGGCGCGCGATACCCTGCGGCTCGAGATGGGCTACCCCCTGCACGGAAACGACATCGACGAGACCACTACGCCTATCGAGGCCGGGCTTTCTTTCGCCGTCGACATGCATAAACCGTCCTTCGTGGGAAAGCCCAGGCTTGAAGATCAGCTGCGTACCGGCGTAGACAGGCGGCTCACCGGACTGATCATGATTGAAAAGGGCATTCCGCGCGAGGGTTTTGTATGCCGCAGAGGAGAAAAAACCGTGGGCCGCATAACCTCGGGCAGCATATCGCCGATGATGCGTACCGGAATCGCGTTGGCCTATCTCGACAAGGAGACAGCTCCGGGCGACGAGGTTGAAGTCCTGATCCGCTCCAAACCGGTTAAGGCTAAGGTTGTAAAGCCGCCTTTCGTTGCCCCGGCCGTTCATAAGCGTGGAACGTAGATTTAAAAAATGAGGTGAGGGATGAGCATACCGGATGATTTAAAATTTACCAAAGACCATGAATGGGGCAGGATCGAAGGTTCTCACCTGCGGGTCGGCATCACGGACTATGCCCAGAGCGAGCTCGGGGATGTCGTCTTCGTGGAGCTGAAAAGTATCGGAACCAAGCTGAAGGCCGGAGAGTCATTCGGCACCGTGGAGAGCGTCAAAGCGGTATCGGATCTCTATGCCCCGGCGGGCGGCACCATCGTGGAGGTGAACCAGGAACTTGAACAGGCCCCTGAATTGGTGAACCAGGACTGTTACGGAGCGGCCTGGATGATCGTGCTCGAGATGGATGATGTGTCAGAAACCGATAAGCTCATGGATGCTGTAGCATATGAACAGTTCGTAGCTTCCGAGGCCCGCTGATGTCTTTCGTCCCGCATGACCAGGCCGATCGTCAGCATATGCTCGAGACGATCGGCATACAGGATGAAGAGGAGCTTTTCGCCACGATCCCTCAAAATTTGCGCCTCACGCAGCGGCTCAAGATACCCGGCCCGCTGGATGAAGAAAACATCCGCCGTATACCGCAGGGCCAGTTCTCGCATGTCTGCTTCGCGGGCGGTGGTATCTACCGACACCATATACCGGCCATGGTCGATGCTTTGGCAAATCGTCAGGAATTCTATACCTCCTATACCCCGTACCAGCCGGAGATCAGCCAGGGGGTTCTGCAGAGCATCTTCGAGTTTCAGTCCATGATGGCGGCCCTGACCGGGATGTATGTCTCGAATGCCTCGCTCTACGACGGGGCCACGGCCCTGGCCGAGGCTGCACTCATGGCCATACGCGCCAAACAGATAAAGCGTGTTTTGGTAACCCGCGCCACCAACCCGCGCTTCCGTTCGGTGCTCAAGACCTATCTGGACAATACCGGGGTTAAACTGCAGGAGATCCCTTTTGACATGGCCTCCGGCCAGGTCGAGCGTTTCTCTCTGGAGCGTTTGAACGGCGAAGACGCCGCGCTCTTTGTCCAGAATCCGAATTTCTTCGGCATCCTGGAACCCATGGACTGTATCGCAAAATTTGCCCGCCAGTCGGCCTTCTGGGGCATTGTCGTAAGCGAGGCGGTTAGCCTCGGTCTCTTGAAGCGACCGGGTGATTACGGTCCGGATTGCGTGGTGGGCGAGGCCCAGTCCTTCGGCAACCCGCCCAATGCCGGAGGCCCGTTGCTGGGCTTCATGTGTACGACCAAGGAACACCTGCGGCGCATGCCCGGACGGGTGGTCGGATTGACCAAGGACAGCCGGGGTCGGCAAGCCTTCTGCTTGACGCTCGCCACCCGCGAACAGCATATCCGCCGCGAGAAAGCCACGTCCAACATCTGTACCAATGAGGGTTTATGCGCCATACGCGCGGCCCTGTACCTCGCGGCCATGGGCCCCAGGGGCTTAAGGGCCGTGGCCACCCAGTGCGTGGCCGGCGCGCACCAGATCCTGCAACTCATCCAGCAGGTCGGCCGTCAGCCGGTCTTTAAGGGACCTTTTTTCCACGAGTTCGTAGTGCAATTGGACGCCGATAAACGCAAAGCCCTGGAGGACGACGGCATCATCCCCGGCGTGCCGATCGAGTACTACTATCCCGAGATCAAAAACGGACTCTTGGTGGCCGTCACCGAGATGAACACACGGGAGGATTGGAAATGCCTGCTCGAGAATCTATAGATCATTCTCTAGAGATCTTGGAGCCCCTGCTGATTACGCACAGCAGACCCGGCCGTAATAAGCACATCCTTCCGGACCCGTTCAAGCCATGCGTCCCGGATGAGCTCTTGCCGTTTATGAATCCCGAAGAGGTACGCCTGCCGGACGTGGCTGAAGTTGAAACCGTCCGTCATTTCACAAGGCTGGCGCGCATGAACTTCGGGGTGGATCAGGGCATGTATCCGCTGGGTTCCTGCACCATGAAGTACAACCCCAAGATCTGCGAGAATATCGCCGAGCGCATCCGCAACATCCATTCCAGCGACAAGCACCCCATGCACATGGTCCTGCGGGCCTTAGCCGCCCTGCAGCGCTACCTGGAGGAGATCTGCGGCATGGATGCCTGCTGCCTGTGGCCGGCCGCCGGCGCACATGGCGAATTGACCGGCATGCTGGTCGTCAAAAAGGCTTTTCAGACCCGCGGCGAAGATCGGTCGGTGGTGCTCATACCCGATACGGCGCACGGCACCAACCCGGCCTCATGCGCCATTGCCGGTTTCACCACCCGGAATATACCCTCCGGACCGCGGGGTTTTCTCGAAGCCGCGACCGTGAAGGCCCATCTCGACAAGGACGTGGCCGCGCTCATGATCACCAACCCCAATACGCTGGGAATTTTCGAACAGGAGATCCATGAAATAGCTGAACTCCTGCATGCCAATGGTTCTTATCTCTACATGGACGGCGCCAACCTGAACGCCATCTTAGGGATATCCCGTCCGGGCGACATGGGCGTGGATTGCCTGCATGTGAACTTGCACAAGACCTTCGGAACGCCGCACGGCGGAGGAGGACCGGGGGGCGGACCGGTGCTGGTGCAGTCAGAACTGGAGCGATTCCTGCCCATACCCCGCATCGTGCATGTGCCGCGCGAGCTCTTCACCTTGAGCTACAGCTTTCCGGATTCCATCGGCATGGTCCAGTCCACGCTCGGCAACGTAAGCGTGCTCTTAAAGGCCATCGTGTACATCATCAGGCTGGGGCCGAAGGGGTTGTTGGAAGCATCCCGGACCGCGGTCTTGAACGCCAACTATCTCAAAGCTAGGCTTAAAGACCATTTCGACCTGCCCTATGCCACCCCTACCCTGCATGAATTCGTGTTGACGGACAAACGCCAGAAGGAACAGGGTATCAGCACCATGGACATGGCCAAGGCCCTCATGGACTTCGGCTTCCACCCGCCCACGGTCTATTTCCCGCTCGTGGTGAGCGGCGCCATGATGATCGAGCCGACCGAAACCGAACCGCTATCCGAGCTCGACCGTTTCGCCGATGCCATGCTGACAATCGCCGAAGAGGCCGCACAGTATCCACAAGCCTTGCATGACAAACCGGAACTCACACCCGTAACACGCGTGGACGAGGTATATGCTGCCCGTAGCCTGTGTCTGACATGGGATATGCTTGAATCCAAGGACGACGGAGCGGTATCTAAATGAGCAAAGGTACCCGGGTTCCCAAGGACACCGAACTGGTCGGGAGGGTCAAGCAGGGCGATGACCATGCCATGGAGGAGATCGTGAAGCGCTACTCCAACAAGGTGTACAGCCTTGCCTTCCATATCACCCACAACACCTCGGCCGCCGAAGAGATCATGCAGGATGTCTTCCTGACCGTGATCGCCAAGATCGGCACCCTGGAGAACGATGCCTATTTCGCCACCTGGCTCTATCGCGTCACCACCAACGCCGCCTACGGATTCCTGCGTAAAGAAAAAAAGTATACCGAACAGACGCCCATGGACGAGATCGACCACGAACAGATCGTGGGGTTCGACTGGTCGGAGCTGCCGGACGACGTCCTATTGTCCGATGAGAGCAAGAATATCATCCGGCGGGCCATCGATGCCTTACCCGAATCCATGCGTACGATCGTGATTATGAAGGATGTGGAGGGATTGAAGAACGAGGACATCGCCGAAACCCTGGGTTTGAGCCTGCCGGCCGTGAAATCCCGCCTGCACCGAGGGCGACTGATGCTCAGAGACACCCTTTCCGTCTACTTCAGCCGTTATGCGAACAGGAGGGATGCATGAACTGCAAGCGTTACCTGGCGTTGCTCAATGAGTTCGTGGAATGCACGTTGCCTCAGGAAGTCCAGGATGACATCCGCGCGCACATGGAAACCTGTCCGCGCTGTCGTGTCTTTTATAGGACCTACAGCTTGACAATCACCTTGTCGCGCAGGGCCGAAAACACATGCTGCATCAGCGAGGACCAGGTCGATCGGCTGTGTTGCCTGCTGGCGAACCGGCTCAGCAAGAAATAGCAGCGGCGACCGCAATTGGACCGCGCCTACAAAACATCCTTTCCATTTTCATGTCACTATCTTGAATGCAAAACGGAATCATCCTCACTAGCCCGTGCGCTCATCGAGCAGAGCGATAAGCGCGCGCATATCCTCCGGCAGCATGCTCACAAACTCCATGTACTCATTGGTAGCCGGGTGATTGATCCCTAAAATATGCGCATGCAGCATCTGCCGATCGATCTTTCGAACATAGCCCCGCACAACTGGATCGTGCAGCGCATGCGCCCGCTTGGTCCCGCCGTATTCACCGTCTCCCACGATGGGGTGTCCCATATCCGATAAATGCACCCTGATCTGGTGGGTACGCCCGGTTTCGAGCCTGAGTTTGAGGAATGAACACTCCGCCCAGGCGCGTTCGACCTGCCAATTGGTCACGGCCTCGCGTCCGGTCTTGACCTTCGTGCTCATGCGCTTGCGGTCCGCCGGGTGGCGGTTGATCAGCGTGGCGATGCGGCCCGTGTCCCGCGGCATGCGGCCGTAACACACGGCCAGATAGATCCGCTGGTGCGCGTGGACCTTAAAGGACTCGGACAGGCTATAGTAAGCATCGCGGTTGCGCGCCACCACCATGACCCCGGTGGTGAGTTTATCCAGACGATGCACGATGCCGGGCCGTTCGCGGCTGCCCACCGCGGCCATATCCGGATAGCGTGCAATCAGAGCATTGACCAAGGTATCGCGCGTATTGCCGGCTCCGGGGTGTACGACCAGACCGGCCGGCTTGTCGATCACAACGATCCAATCGTCTTCATAGATGACGTTCAACGCCAAATTGGACGGCTCAAGGTCCGAAGGGACCTCCTCCGGGATACTCCATGTCAAGAGCATGCCCGCTCCGACCTTGAAAGCAGGCTTGCGACCGCGGCCGTCGACGAGAACCCTACCTTCATCGATCAGGCGCGCAGCCGCCGATCGCGTCAGGCCGGCATGGCGGGCCAATACGATATCCAGGCGCTCGCCCTGTTCTTCTTGCGATATGCTCAGCGGGTGCGCGTCTTCCACAATCGGAAAAACCTTCCCCGTTTGAGCGAGCGTTTCAGCGTGGGCATGCTTTTTTGCGCGCATTCGTATCCGGCCGCAATATAGCCCTCGATGTTGTCGAAGGCCGACCATGGCGCGTCGCCGATATCCGGATGCAGCACGAAATCGGCTCCGCGCGTGCGGCAGGTATTCATGAGCGATCTGGTGATATCATTGGCACGCTGCAGGATGTCCATACTGCTCTTCATCTGAGCGCTGTAATCGATGGACGTGATATCGCGCGTGACATCCGAGGCGATGATGAAGTCCGCGCCCAGAAAAACGGCCGGTGAAACGGGAACGCTTTCGGCCCAGCCGCCGTCCACATACATGCCGGCGCGGATCGACACCGGCGGCATCATGCCGGGCACCGCGCTGGAGGCCCTCACCGCCGGGCGCAGCTCCCCGTCATGGAAGATCTCGGGCAGCCCCGAAATCAGGTCCAGGGCGATGCAGGCAAAAGGCAGCGTGAGCTCGCCGAAGCGCTTGTCCGGCACCAGCCGGTCGAGTTCCAGGAAAACGCTTTCCGAGACAACGGATTCGCGCATGAAGAAGCGGTAGAAAAAATAGCCCTTCTTGGCGGTATCGAAGATCTTCTCCAGCCAGCCTTTGTAGGGATCATCCGAGACGCTTAAGTTTTGGGTCTGCTTGATGAATTCCTCTGAGCCCAGATAGGACTTGATAATCATCTCGGTCTTTTCGGCCGAGCGTGTATCGGCATACACCGCGCCCACGATGGCGCCCATGCTTGTCCCGGTCACGATATCCGGCTCAATACCGGCTGCCTCGAGGGCTTTGAGCACGCCGATATTGGCCAAGCCCCGCACCCCGCCGCCGCCCAGCGCGATGGCGATCTTACGCCCCATACCCCGAAACCTCATTGACAAAAGCCGCTAGAGGCTTGAGCTCGTGGTCCGATACCGTGCGCATGTCGAAGATCAGACGATCATCCTCGATGCGGCAGACCACGCCCTTTAGCCTCAGACGCGCATGCACCTGTGGCGCGTTTTCCTTTTGGCAATTCACCTCTACCCCGCAAGAGGCAAAGGTCTTGGTGGGAGCGGACCCGCCACCGATCACGGCCTGGGTAGCGATGATCTCGCCCTTGACGTCCAGCATTTTCTTGAACTTCCGGGCGCGAGCCCTGACTACCGCGACATCCTGACTGATCATGCGCAACACCGGTATTTCCTGGTAGGCCCCTTTGCTCAAGAGTCGCAACGTGGCGTTCAAGCTCGCGATGCCAAGTTTGTCGATGCGCACCGCGCGGTGCAAGGGATGCCTGGCCATGGCTTGGATGAGGTCGTGCCGGCCCAGGATGATGCCCGCCTGCGGACCTCCCAGCACCTTGTCGGCGCTGAATGATACGATATCGGCGCTCTCCAGGCACTGAGGGATAGTCCACTCGTTCGGGATGCCGTAATCGGCCAGATCGAACGGTACGCCCGAGCCCATGTCGATGAAAAAGGGGATGCGCCGGGCCTGAGCCAGTTCCGAGAGCTCCTTGAGCTGCGCCTCTTCGCTGAAGCCCACCACGGCGAAGTTGCTGCGGTGTACCTTCATGATCAGTGCGGTATCATCGCTGATGGCTTCGGTATAATCGCTCAGGCGCGTCTTGTTGGTGGTGCCGATCTCCTTGAGCTTGGCACCGCTTAAGGCCATGACGTCCGGGATACGGAATGACCCGCCGATCTCCACCAGTTCCCCGCGTGAGACGATCACCTCACGACCGCGCGCCAGGGCAGCCAGAGCCAGGAGCACGGCGGCGGCATTGTTGTTGACCACTAGCGCGTCCGAAGCGCCGAAGCAGGTCCGCGTAAGCATACGGATATGGTCCTGACGCGAGCCGCGCTCCCCACGCGCAAGGTCGAATTCGAGGTTCGAATACCCGGCCGTGGTTTCGATGGCCTTAAGGGCCTGTTTTGCCAGAGGCGCCCGGCCCAGGTTGGTATGCACGATCACCCCCGTGGCATTGATCACCGGTTTTAATCCGGCCTCCATGGTGGCGCTGATCGTGCGGGCCGCGCACTGGGCCACGGCCGTGGCTGTCGGACTTTTCTCAATGTTGCCGTCGCGCATCCCGGCGCGTATACGTGCCAATTCTTCAACCACCACACGCTTGATCATGTCCGCGCGGAACGGCAGGTCTTCAAGCGCGGTCTCTTTCAAGACCACATCAACCTTGGGGATGGTTCTCAATAAGTCCTGTTTGTCCATGTTTGGTCCTTTATGCCTGGTCTATATGATAATGTGCGGATAATATTCCGCCAGTTCGTCGCGCTTGGTCTGCTTGGCCCCATCCGGACCGTGCGTTATCAGGCCCCTGACCGCGTCCAGGGATGCTCGCGCGCCCTCCTGCCCGGCCGCAATACATTCAGCGGCCCGGCTGAACTGCCACCAGTAGTATTGTTTCACCTGGGGTTCGATGATCAAATCGGCCTGGGCGGTTTCCATCAAGTTCCAGCGATATCCACGTACGGCCGAAGCCTGCTCGATCATCTGGACCACGGTATCGTAGGTTCCGCGCACCTTGGAGTCCGTATCCACGGCGATGATGCGCTCGGCCCCGAGGAGATGCGCGGCCAGAACCGGCACCAGGCTGGCTAGACCGCCGTCTAAGAGCCGCATGTTACCTAAGTGATGCGGCTTGCACACCCCGGGCACGGCGCTGGAGGCGTACATGGCGTCCGGGATATCGCCGTGCCTAAGGATCACGGCCCGCGCCGTGGCGATATCCACGGTCAAGGGCGCAAAGGGTATCCGGCAATCTTCGATCAGAAAATTGCGATCCTCAAGCATGCGTTTGCCCACGATATTATTGAAGGCGCGTTTTAAAAAGGCCGATGACAGGATGCCGTAGCGCCAGTAAATATAGGCCAGGCCCAACGAATACACTCCGCAACGGCCGATGCGCGCCAGAACTCCGGGATGGTGCGCAAACGAACGTTCCAGTGTCCTGACGATATGGTTGTCAGAAAACCTGAGCGCGAACTGCCTTAAAAATTCGGCCTCGGGCTTGTAGGCATAGACCCCGCCCATGACCGAACCCAGACTGGTGCCCACGATCAGATCCGGGATGATCCCGGCGCGTTCGAGTTCGATGAATACGCCGGCATGGGCCATGCACCTGACACCGCCCCCGGCCAAGACCAATGCAAGCCTATACGCCATAGCGTTTAAGCTACGCAATATCGCTTAAGGCGTCAATGGTGGAAAAATATATTCGTTCGGTCAAATAGAGATATCAACCAATCTGGGCAACCCGCTCACATGGGTACTGACATCACCCCTGGAATTGTATTGCGTGAGCAGTTTCAGCGAAGTTGTTTCACCGGGATGCATGAGGGCATACAGGTATTCTTCCAGGAATGACACATAACCATCCTGGTTTAAATCTCTTACATCGTAGGATACCTTGCTTCGGCCGGCTTTGATTCCGGTGGCGGCCATCTTCTGGGTGTTGCCGGCAGTGCTTTGATTCGCGCTGGACAATCTTGCGGTTGTTGATTTCGTGCCGGTGACTGAAAAATTTGAGATCGGTTGCATATTCATGGCATGTACCCCCACGTCGATGCCACTGCCGTATTCTCCTTTAGAGCATTGCGCAAGAGAATTGGATTCAGATGGTTTTCATGAAGTAAAAAAAAGCAGGTCTTTGGCGACCTGCTTAATGAGGAGGTTCTGTTGGGGAATGTTTCTTGAACCTAATAGAATCTATCGACACAAATGGCAGAAGCTTAACCAAAATATTAAAACTGTCTATATCGTGCCGAAAAGAAATCATACAAGGGACCTGTATGGAAGTGTACCCCATCGGGATACGATCAGATTATGCCGCTCCCGACCCCATGACGACGGCCTTGCGAGGAGGCCCTCCCCCTATCCTCGGGGACGCCGAAGCAATCAGCAGTGATAAATTCAGGTCTTCTGAAGACACAAACCCGACCTATGGCCGTAACGGCAAGGTGAAGGTAACCGCCGCCGCTGCCGAAGCTCAGAAGTTTGAGAAGGCAACCCAGTCCAAGGGCAAGGAGGAAAAACAAATGCAGCTGTTGCCGCGTCCGGGAATCAAGGCCGTGCCGCTTACCAGCTGGGCTATACATGGTGGGGACAGCGCCAGCGCTGTCCCCACCATGTTTGTCATGCATCTGGCCGCAGTGACATCAGCTAGGGAAAGATGAAATCAAGCAAATTCGTGGTGACCTGTTCGGGCCGGCCGTCGTTCTGCACCGGCGCGGCGGTCAGGACGTCCAGGTGGTCGTAGCCGGGGATGATGGGCGATCCCGGTGGATTATTGTCGCCGCCCAAGTTCGGCCCGTCACCGGCGATGATATCGATCACGGGGCGCATGGAAACACCATCCGTGTGAACCGTGCCATCCACCCCGAACATGGAATCGAGGGCCAGTCGGATCGGGAAATACTTCTCCACAAAATCCATGGGCAAGGCGCCCACCGAGCGCGCGAAGTCGTTGATGTCCGTGACTTCTTTGTCGGGGCTGGTATAAGGCTCGCCGTCAGAAGCATTCGGTAGCGTGACCCCATCCAGTTGGTTATAATTGAGCCAGCCATAGAGCGGCCCCGCGGTGTTCTCTGATCCCTGCTCCGTGGCGATGGCCACATTGCCGCCGCCCAGCATGCCGGTAATGGAATTGAGCGAAGGGATCTGCTCCAGGACATCCGCCAGGCTGGACGGGATCGGGAAATTCTTGTCCGCCACCGCACCGCCCGTGAAGAATCCCGTACTGGAACGTACGATGGAGAGCGGCATGGCATTATCGTCCGTGAACACGGCCAGCAGGGCCTGATTCGTGTAACGGGTCCTGGTGAGCGAGGGCGTACAGGCCAGGAAGGCAGCCAGGTTGCGCGAGTGGTAGAAGCGGTAGGAGAGCGTGGCGCTGAAAGAATCCGGCATGTAGGCGATCAGGTCGGATTCCTCCGTCGGTTTGAGAGTCGCGGCATAGCCAAGACCGGTCAGCAGGCTCATGATCTCGGGATCGATCACACCGGTGACCGCGACAAAGCGTTCGAACCATCCCTTGCGCATCAGGTTCACGACACCGTCAGGGATCTTTCCCAGCAGCTCGCTCAAATCTACAGTGGAACCGCTCATGATCTTGACCATGGGTTCGGGCGTCACCAAAGTATCCAGGCCGAAGAACCCGGCGCACTGGTTGTAACCCGCGTCATTGGTCGTTGATGGGTCGCCGTCGAAGTCCCAGCAGGCGTACGCCCCGGTGATGAAGCCGCCCAGGGAATGTCCTCCCAGGTAAACCTTCTGCTGCCGCACCGACTGGTCCGGGATGCCGCGGGTGATGATGGCGTTCCAGTCCTTCACGGTCTGTTCCATACCCATGTCCACGAGCCACTCAGCGTCCTGGTAGGGGCTTAAATATCCAGCGAAATACTGACCCTGGTAGGGTTTGCCGCGATAGTAGTAATCGATCATGTCGTGCAGATTGCCGGTTGAGCGCGCCAGCCTCAGTCCGTTCATGTCCTCCAGACAGTTGGGTCGGCGGTCGACCGCCCAGAACTCGACGAATTTGCCCTTCTCACGATAGGCCCGCGTCACCAGGTTGGCGGCGACATTGTAGAAGGCCGAAGCGCCTTCCAGGACCCCGGGCTGCGCGATCAGGACCCGGTCCGCGTCGGACGGGTTGGACGGTCCATGCACGTGTCTGATGCGCAGGAAATGGAGGCAGTCACATTCCGTCGGATGCGTGGCGAACGATGCCGGCAAAGCAGCGCTTACCTGCACATCCGTGGCAAGAGTGTCCGGAAAGGTGGTGTTCTGGTCGGCCGGATTTTCCGTAAAACCGGCCGGCGGCCAGGCGGCGGGGTTATAACTTTCGGTGTCGTAAGAATCATACACACTCGATGCCCCCCGACTTACCCCCATATTCTGCGTATTATCCGATTTGTCGCAGCCTGCCACGAGCATACATGCCGCCAGACTCAAACCCCAGAGTGCCTCTCGCCAATACCATTTCATCATGATCTTGAACCTCCTCAGCCGTAAAATTGATATGGGCATATGGACTGCAACCTCATTTTTTTTCATGACAATCCGTTTACCATAACAAGGTATTCCTACAAAAAAATATAAAGACCTGCTCCCCCATGTCAAGAGGGGTGGGCATGATTGTCCGCTACTCTCATGTTTTACGGTTTTCAATTCGCCCTGCTTGCGGTATAGATCTCGGCTAACTGTTGAATAAAACGTGCAAGGGGGTGGGCATGATACGGTTCGACTTCTCCGGGGTTACGGACAAGCTTCTTGGCGAGCGGGGCATTGCCGTAAGCGATATCGAGGCGATTCTTCCGGCCCTTGCATTAGCGCATGAGACCATCATGGCCGCGCGCGCCAAACGCGAGATCCTGTTCTATGACCTGCCCAAAGACAGTTCGATGATCGAAAAAGTCAGGACCCTGGCAGAGACCCTCAAAGGTCGTTTCAAAAATATCGTCCATCTCGGCATCGGCGGTTCTTCTCTGGGTCCCAAGGCCATCTTCTCGGCCCTGAATGATCCGCTCCACAACATAAGCTCTGAGCCGCGCCTGTTCTTCATGGACAATGTGGACCCCGAATTGATGCACAGCATCCTGGCGAACATCACGCCCCAAGAGACGCTCTTCACGGTGGTGAGCAAATCCGGCGGCACGGCCGAGACCGCGTCCCAGTTCATGGTGGTGTATGACCTGCTCAAACGTGCGCTGGGCGAGCGCTACAAGGAGCATCTGGTCCTGATCACTGACCCTGAGAAAGGGGTCCTACGCAAGCTTGCCCACGCAGACGGCATCGCAAATCTGGCCATTCCACCTGAAGTGGGCGGCCGCTTCAGCGTCCTGACCCCGGTGGGTCTATTCCCGGCCGGCATGGTGGGCATCGATATTAAGGCCTTGATGGAAGGGGCCGGGACCATGGCCGATTGCGTGCTGCAGGGCGATGTTTTCAAAAACCCGGCCTATCTCTATGCGGCCGTGCATTTCCTGGCCCAGGCGCGCGGGGTGAACATCTCGGTGCTCATGCCCTATTCCAATGCCCTCTACGACCTGGCCGACTGGTACCGCCAGATCTGGGCCGAAAGCATCGGCAAAAAGCGCTCGCTCAAAGGCAAGGACGTGTATGCCGGGCAGACGCCGGTCAAGGCCCTGGGCGCCACTGATCAGCATTCCCAGGTGCAGCTCTATGTGGAAGGTCCGTTCGATAAAGTCGTGAATATCATCGATGTGAATAATTTCCGCACGGATGTGGTCATACCCAAGGTATTCGAAGACACGGCCGAGATGGGGTATCTGGCCGGCAAGAGCATCGCGGCGCTGATCAAGGCCGAGGCGCGCGGCACCAAAGGCGCCCTGATTGAAAGCCGGCGCATGACCACCAGCATCTCGCTCGACGCCATCGATGCCCGGACCTTGGGTGCGCTGTTCATGTTCTTTGAAGCCGCCACGGCCTGCATGGGTTACCTCCTGGACATCAACCCCTTTGATCAGCCCGGGGTTGAGCTGGGCAAACAAATCACCTTTGATCTCATGGGACGGACGGGCTATGACGGCAAGTCCAAGACCTACAGCCCGGTCGAACGCATGGTGATCGAGATCTAAGGCCTTGGGCTCCGTCCGTCAACTCTCTAAGGACTTGATCGACCGGATCGCGGCCGGCGAGGTCATTGAACGTCCGGCCTCGGTGGTCAAGGAGTTGATGGAAAACGCCATCGATGCCCGGGCCACCAGCATCACCATCGCCATCGAGGAGGCCGGGATCGGTCTGATCAGCATCGTGGACAACGGCTGCGGCATGGACGAGTCCGACCTGTGCCTGGCGGTTAAGCGCCATGCCACCAGCAAGCTTAAAACCTCCGAGGATCTCTTCGCCATCCAGACCCTGGGCTTTAGGGGCGAGGCGTTGCCAAGCATCGCGGCGGTAAGCCGTATGACGATCGCCTCGCGCACCGCAGGTACTCCCCATGGAGGCTGTCTCGTCCTGGAGGGCGGCGAGGTTTGCGAGCAGGGCAAGCGCGCCATGCCCGAAGGCACTATCCTGGAGATACGCGATTTGTTCTTCAATACCCCGGCGCGCAAGAAGTTTCTCAAGACCACGGCCACGGAGCAGAAGAACATCCTCGATATCATCACCCGCTACGCCCTTGTCCGTGCCGATATCAGCTTCAAGGTTTCCATGGACGGCCGCACGATGATGCAGCTCGCCTCCGGCATGGACCTGGCGCAGCGCCTCGGCATCCTCATGGGCGCCGACTTCAAGTCCAAGATGCTTTCCTTTGCCCGGGAAGAGACCGGCATCAGCGTGCATGGGATGCTGGCGCCGCCCGAGATCAACCGCGCGGTGCGTTCCGGCATCCTGTGCTTTGTCAACAACCGCGCCGTGCGGGACACCACCTTAAGCGCCGCGGTGGGTGAGGGGTATCGCGGGCTGCTGATGCGCAATCGTTATCCGGTAGCGGTGCTCTTCGCCGACATTAACCCGGCCGAGGTGGATGTCAACGTGCATCCGGCCAAGGCCGAGGTGCGTTTTCAGAACCCCGGCCGAGTTTTCGGCCTCATTGTCGCCGCCGTGCGCGAGACCCTCAATAAACCCCGGTCGCCGCTGCCATACCGAAGAGCCTCCCTCCCGTCAGGCTCATCCCCGTATCCGTTTCCGAGACAGGACCAGCCGGCCAATAAGGCGGTGCAGTGCGTACAGACGGACTATGCGATCTCGGCGACGGACTTTTACAGCCACCTGGCCATCATCGGCACCTTACATGATACGTATATCCTGCTGGAAGATGCGAACTCGCTCTTCATCCTTGACCAGCATGCGGCCCATGAACGCGTCATCTACGAGCAGTTGAAGAACAGATCCCATCAAGACACAGTCCAGATGCTGCTGCATCCGCTACTCATCGACGTAAGCCCCGGCGAATACGCGGTGTTCGAAAAGGCCGCGCCAACCCTTTCGGCTTTGGGAATCGATTGCGAACCCTTCGGGGCAGGCAGCATTGCCGTACGCTCGGTCCCTCAGGCCTTGAGCTCAGCGGATATCAAAGACCTTATCCTGACCATGCTCCAAGATATCAGCGTTAAACATCCGGCCGATCCTCGTGAAGAGATCCTGGCCTCCATGGCCTGTCACAAGAGCCTGCGTTCAGGCCGGCGGCTCACTACGACCGAGATCACGGCCCTGCTTGAACGGCTTGATCAGACGGGCGCGCCCCGCACGTGCCCGCATGGTCGGCCGATCTTTAAAGAGATCACCCTGGAGGAGATCGCGCGGTGGATCGGCCGGCGCCCCTGATCATCATCACCGGTCCGACCGGCTGCGGCAAGACTGGCCTGGCCTTCACCTTGGCCCATGATCACCCCCTGGAGGTTGTCTCGGCCGATTCCATGCAGGTCTATCGAGGCATGGACATCGCCACGGCCAAACCCACGCATCTGGAACGCAAACGGTTGCCTCATCATCTGGTGGACATCCGCAACCCTGACGAAACCTTCGATGCCGGCAGCTTCGCGACCCTGGCCATGGAAGCGATCGAACGCATCCGTTCCAGGGGCAACATCCCGCTGATCGTCGGAGGCACGGGGCTGTATATCAAGGTCCTGCTCTATGGCCTCTGCCAGGCGCCGTCTCGTTCGGAGACCCTTAGACGGATCTTAAGGAACATCTCCGCGAACAAAGGCACGCGGCGTCTCTGGGACTACCTGGCGCGCCTTGATCCGCCTACGGCCGATAAAGTGTCGCCCAAGGACGAGGCCCGCCTTATCCGCTACCTCGAGATCATATTCTTGAGCGGCAGAACACCGAGCACTTTACATTCACGTCATGGTTTCAGCCAGCCAAGCCTGGAAGCCGGAATTTTCTGCCTCGCTCCCCAGCGCGAAACCCTGTATGCCGCTATCGATACCCGCGTGATCGCCATGCTTGAAAACGGTCTTGTCCCGGAAACCGAACGGCTTCTGAGGATGGGATATTCCCGCGATCTGGCGCCCATGAAGGCCCTGGCCTATAAGCATGTCCTAGCCTATCTGGCGGAAGAGATCTCCCTGGATACGGCCGTCTTGCGCATACAGCGCGATACCCGACGTTACGCCAAAAGGCAGCTCACCTGGAACCGCGGGAACTATAATCCGTCATGCTTTTATGACCAAGACAGCGCGCTAAAGGCGATTGATCGTCTGCTGAAGAACCAAAACCCCGCGCCTTAGAGCAGGTTTTCCATGTTCTGGAGCGAGTCCTCCAGATCCACCTCCAGCATGGCCACGAACATGGGATCCAGGCCGAGTTTGCCGGACGCGGACAGGCTGATGATGGAAACATGGGGATCCGGCTCAAAAGCAAGGCCGATCTTCTTCAACAGGTTATTGGCCACATAGAGGATGTTGAAGAGCGGGTCATCCTTGTCCGGATAGTCGTCCGGATTGTGGTGCAGTTCGACGATGCGGCAGAAGCGTTCCTCGAAGTTGAGACGTCCCAGGACCTTGCCGCCCACCGAGGCGTGAAAGGAGCCGATGATCTCGTTGACCAGGTTGTCGCTCAGATCGACCGGCCCGTCCTGCTTTTTTGAGACCTTGGTCAAGGCATTGAAGATCGAGATGGTGCCGATGTCATGCAGCAGTCCCAGCATATAGGCATCTTCCGCGATGGACCTGAGCTTGACGTGCTCGGCGATGCGCTTGCAGCATACGGCGCAGCCCAGGGAATGCTGCCAGTTCAGCTTGAAGCGCTCCTCGAAGTGCGCCCCGGCGCTTTTGAAAACGCTCTTCATGGAAACCGTCATCAGAAAGCTGCGGATGGCCATGAGACCGACCCGGGCAATGGCGCGGTCCACGTTCTTGACCTTGACTAACCCGGCATAAAAGACCGAGTTGGCCAGGTTCATGACCTTGGCCGTCAAGGCCGGATCCTTTTCAATGACCTTGGCGAGCTCATCAAAGGCCACATCCTCCTTGTTGAGAAGGTTGCCCAGATTTACCGCCATGGTATCCACCATGGGCAGGTCGATCTCTTCCCGGCCCAGTTCCTGTTCGATGATGTCCTTCAGCGAAAAATTGTTTTCCATATCAATGCTCCACCAGTTTCAGTATCTCTTCGATCTTGCGGGGACGGCAGGTGTAGGGGGTATGCTTGGCGATCTCGTCAAAGGTGGTCAAGCCCTTGATGGCCTTAGTGATGCCGTCTTCCAGCAGGGTCACCAGTCCGGTATGCTCAAAGCTGATGCGCCTGATCTCATAGGAGGTTTTCTTCTGCAGGATGGCGTCCTTAACGGCTTCATTGAGGATCAGGAGCTCGTATATCCCCACGCGGCCGCTGTACCCGGTATAGTGGCAATGCTTACATCCCGATCCGCGCGAAAATTCATACCCCCGGATATCGTCGGGTGTTAACCCCACCTTGGAAAGCTCGTAGGGTCCGGGGATATAGGGTTCCTTGCAATACTGGCAGACCCTGCGGAGCAGTCTTTGCGCCAGGATGGACAGGACCGTCGAGGAGATCAGGAAGGTCTCGATATCCATGTCGATCAGGCGGATAATGCCGCCGATGGAGTCTTCGGTATGGAAGGTGGAAAAGACCTTATGGCCGGTCAAGGCCGCCTGGATGGCCACGCTGGCGGTATCCTTATCGCGGATCTCGCCCAAAACGATAATGTCGGGGTCCTGCCGCACGATAGCGCGCAAGGTCTCGGTAAAGGTCAGTCCGATATACTCGTTGATGGAGCACTGGATAATGCCGTCGATGACGAACTCCACCGGATCTTCGGCCGTGATGATCTTGATGGATGGGTCATTGCAGTACTCTATGGAGCTATAAAGCGTGGTGGTCTTGCCGCTGCCGGTCGGACCGGTGATGATGACCACGCCGGTAGTGGGCGCCAGCACCTCATCGATGTATTTTTTTTGCGTTCCGGCTCCGAAGCCCAGCTCGGCCAGATCCTTGATGCCCTTTTTCTTGCTCAAGAGCCGCAGCACCAGGTTCTCGCCGGCCACGGTCACAAAGGATGAAAACCTGATATCCATCTTCTGGCTGAAATAGGTATACTCGATCTTGCCGTCTTGGTGGTGGCGCCGGTCGGAGATATCCGCGCCGGCCATGATTTTCATGCGGCTGATGATCTTTTCCTGCAGGTGCTTGGGCAGCTCCGTTTTCTGAATCAATACGCCGTCCTTGCGATAGCGCACGCGCACCTTGGAGGCCAACGGCTCCACATGGATATCGCTGACATCCTCGTCGATGGCCGACTGGATGATATAGTCCACGATGCGCACCACGTCATCCTCCCCGCGCTCGCCTTCCAAACGCATGGATTCGACCTTCTTGGCCCCGGTCTCGTGCGCGTCGATAGCCTCAAGGATACTGGTCTTGGTGGCTATAGCCGGGATAATAACACCGCCGAAGAGCTGTTGGGCGGCCGTGATGCTTTCCTTGTTCAACGGATCGCGGAAGATGACGATCACGCCTTCCTGGGCCCGCGAAAACGGTATGCACAGATACTGCTTCATGAATTTGATCGAGGTCTTGTTGAGCAGATTCTTGTCGATCACCTTGAGGTCGGGTTCGATATACGGACAATCAAGTTGCTCGGAGAGGGCCTTACAGAGCTTTACCTCTGATATCATGCCGCCCTCGATCAGGATGTCGCCCAGGCGCTTCTTTTCCAATTGCTGCAGCTTCAGGGCCTTGTCAAGATCGGCCTCGGAAATAAATTTCATCTCCAGCAGGAAATCACCCAGCCTGAGGTCACGCTTGTGTTTCTTCATGACCTCCTTAATCTGGCTTTCATAGACATAACCGAGTTGCAGCAGGACATCGGAGAAGCGCTGTTTGATCTCCAGTTTGCTCTGGATGCGTTTGGCCCGCTCCAACTGCTCTTTCGAGATCATACCCTCGTCGAGCAGGAACTGGCCGAGGTCGCTCTGTCGTTTCTCTTCCGCTGCCGTCGTGGTGCTTGGCTCCATGCACGCTCCTCTACTTTATCCATCTTTATCGATCTTTCGCGCTCTTTTCTTTATCAAGATCTTGCAGGACCGCTTGCGTCGTCTTAAGGCCGCTTAGTTCCAGCCGAATCGAAAACCAGCGTTTGGAATCAAGCCAGGCATGCTTATTGCTTGATAGCAACATATGCCTCATTCCAGACTAACGAAAGGAAACAATATGCTGATAAGCGGATATATCCGACACCTCATGATCATGGTACTGATGGCGACCACGTTTTTTATCGGCGCCTGTCAGACTTCGGGCAACGGCTCTGAGACGGAGCGCAAGGATGCAAGCCCTTATAGCACTGCCTGTGCCGTAAGCTATGAGACCTATGCCCAGGGCGTGGAAAGCGGTTTTCTGATCGATCAATACGCCTTGGATGAACCGACTCTTTTCGTCATCCGTACCCAGGAAGAACTCGAGCGCTTCTGGTCCAAACATGCCGCTATTTTCTTCCCCCAGCCGGCCATGCCTGATATCGATTTCACGCAGGACATGCTTATTGCGGTAGTGGATACGGTGGAGCCCAGCGGCGGCTATAAGCTCAGTATTGAGGCCTTGGAATCATCCGAGGGTACGGTGAGCGTAGAGGTTCGAAAAATCAGTCCAGAAAAGGATGTCATTGTTACCGATGACCTGACCGTACCATACCATATCATCACCTTGGCCCAGTCGGACATGGAGTTCGTGCTGCATATTGCGCAATAGGTATGCTGTTCTTAGGAATTGAAAAGAGAATTTAATTTCCCTCGAAAGGGAAATTAAATTCTATCTCGGTGTGCCAGATCAATTTTCGATCCCCTTGCGGGCCGGGATGCCCTGCGTATAGTAATGCTTGATATCCTGCATCTCGGTGACGAGATCGGCCGCCTCAACCAGCTTAGGGGTTGCGCCGCGACCGGTCAGGATCAGTTCGAGGGACGGCGGCTTTTCAAAGATAAGTCTTAAAAGATCGTCCTCTGAAATCAGATTGAACATCAAGGCGGTAACGGCCTCATCCGCAATTAGGACATCACAGCATGGAGCGGCTATAATCGCATTCAGACGGGCAAGGGCCGCATGCGCCCGGTCGAGGTCAGCCTTATCCGGCGGGTCGGTAAAACGGCAGAATTGCGGATGCCCGTACTGCTCGATGCTGACAAGTCCGGACAGAAGCTTGACCCCTTCCAGTTCGCCGTAGAACTGGCCTTTCATGAACTGAACCATGATGGTCTTAAGACCCCGTCCGGCGGCCCTGAGAGACAATCCGAGGGCGGCCGTGGTTTTGCCTTTACCGTTGCCGGTATAGATGTGCACGTAGCCCTGCCCCAGATCGCTCACATATTCCTCCGGTAGCGGCCGCCGATTTCATACAGGGCGGCCGTGATTTGCCCCAGGCTGGCGACCTTGACGGTCTGCATGAGCTCCTCGAAGATGTTGGCGCCGCTGACGGCCACAGCTTTAAGGCGCTTGAGCGCTTCATCGGCCGGGTCACGGTGGCGCTCCTGGAAGGCGCGTAGATTGTTGAGCTGCGCCGTCTTCTCTTCCGGCGTGGCGCGCGTCAGCAGGATACAGCCACCGGCCGGCTGCTCCTCGACCTCCGGGTTTTCGAAGGTATTGACCCCGATGATGGGCAGCTTGCCATTGTGCTTGAGATGCTCGTAGTAAAGTGACTCCTGCTGGATCTTGGCGCGCTGGTAATGCACCTCCATGGCCCCCAGCACCCCCTTGCGCTCGCTCAAGCGTTCGAACTCCTGCAGCACGGCCTCCTCCACGGCGTCGGTCAGCCATTCCATGAAGTACGACCCTTGAAGCTGGTTCTCGTTCTTGGACAAACCGAACTCGCGGTTGATGATCAGCTGGATGGCCATGGCGCGGCGCACCGATTCTTCGGTGGGCGTGGTGATGGCCTCGTCATAGGCGTTGGTATGCAATGAGTTGCAGTTGTCGTTCAAGGCCGTCAAGGCCTGCAGCGTGGTGCGGATGTCGTTGAACTGGATCTCCATGCTGTGCAACGACCGGCCCGAGGTCTGGATATGGTACTTGAGCATCTGCGCGCGTTCATCGGCCTGGTAGAGATCGCGCATGGCGATGGCCCAGATGCGGCGCGCCACGCGGCCCAGCACGCTGTATTCCGCGTCCATGCCGCTAGAAAAGAAGAACGAGAAGTTCTTCACGAACTCGCTTACTTCCATGCCGCGCGAGCGGTAGTACTCCACATAGGTGAAACCGTTGGCCAACGTGAAGGCTAGTTGGCTCACCGGATTGGCCCCGGCCTCGGCAATATGGTAACCGCTGATGCTCACGGAATAAAAATTGTTCACATCGTGTTTGATGAAGTATTCCTGGATATCCCCCATCATTTTCAGCGCGAATTCGGTGCCGAAGATGCACGTGTTCTGGCCCTGGTCCTCTTTGAGAATATCGGCCTGGACCGTGCCGCGCACATTGGCAAGCACCCAGGCCTCGATCTCGGAGAGTTCGGCCTTGTTAGGATCGCGTCCTTTTTCATGCCGGAACTTGTCCACCTGCTGGGTTATGGCGGTATTGAAGAACATGGCGGCCATGATGGGCGCCGGACCGTTGATGGTCATGGACACGCTTGTCAAGGGCGAACACAGGTCAAACCCGGCATACAGCTTGGCCATGTCCTCCACGGTGCACACGCTCACCCCGCTCTCGCCGATCTTGCCGAAGATGTCCGGACGCTCGTGCGGGTCCTCGCCGTAGAGGGTTACGCTGTCAAAGGCGGTCGAGAGGCGCTTGGCCTCGTCGTTGCGGCATAGGTAATGGAAGCGCTTATTGGTGCGCTCGGGCGTGCCCTCGCCCGCGAACTGGCGCTTGGGGTCTTCCCAGTCGCGCTTGAAGGGAAACACTCCCGCGGTATAGGGAAACTGGCCGGGTAGGTTTTCCTTGCGCTTGAAGCGGTAGATCTCGCCTTCGTCCAGATAATCGGGCAGGGCCACCCGGGGGATCTCCAGACCGGATAGTGATGTGGATGCCAGCGGGACGCGGATCTCCTTGCCCCGTACCTCGTAACTGAAGGTCTTAGCCTGATAGCGTTTCTTTTCCTTGGCCCAGGACTCGATCAGTTTCCGGTCTTCAGGGGACAGGCCTTGTTCCAGCTTGTAGAGTCGGCGCTGCAGGGCGTCCTTTTCCGGGCCCTCGCTGTCTTTGACCTCCCCTTTAAGCACCGCGGCCGCGCGGATAGCCTGCGCGGTCTTGCTGGTATGCTCATGATAGGACCGCACGGCCTGGGCAATGGAGCGCAGGTACTGTTCCCTTCCCGGCGGCACCACGGCCCGCCGGGGCTGCTGCGCCGCCTCGGCCCTCGCCTCCGGCAGTTCCCAGTCGGTCAAGCCCTTGCTCTTGAGCAGACGCATGAGGTGGGCGAAGACCCGGTCCGTCCCCCTATCGTCGTAGCGGCTGGCCACGGTGCCAAAGATGGGCATCTCTTCCTCGGAGCGGTCGAACAGGCCGTGGTTGCGCATGTATTGTTTGCGCACTTCTCTGAGCGCATCCAAGGAACGCTCCTGCTCGAACTTGTTGATGACTACCATATCGGCGTAGTCGAGCATGTCGATCTTCTCGAGCTGGGACGGCGCACCGTATTCGGCGGTCATGACATAGACGGCGCAATCGCTCAGCTTGGTAATGGCCGTATCCCCCTGTCCGATGCCGCTCGTTTCCACCAGGATTAGATCATAGCCCGCGGCCTTCACCACGCTGAGGGCATCTCGTGTCGCGGCCGAAAGCTCGTCCGGTGAAAGGCGCGTAGCCAAGGAGCGCACATAGACGCGCTCGTTCTCGATGGCGTTCATCCTGATGCGGTCGCCTAAAAGCGCGCCGCCGCTCTTGGAACGTGAGGGGTCCACGGCAATGATGGCCACCCCCTTCTCCGGATAGAAGGCCAGGAACCTTCGTACCAGCTCATCGATGAAGGAGCTCTTGCCCGAACCGCCGGTACCCGTGATGCCCACCACCGGAATCGGCTTGTCTGGCATAAGTGCCGTCCTGAGGTCCTCGAAACGCTGACTCGTCCCGAAACTCAATTGTTCGGCCAGGTTGATAAGGCGACCCACCATGGCCTGATCCTTACGCTTCAGCACGCTCAGATCGCCCTTGACCTCGGGCATGCGCACCTCGTGGCTCAAGTCCAGCATATGGTCGATCATGCCCTTCAAGCCCAGGCGTTTGCCGTCCAAGGGCGAATAGATCTTGGCCACCCCGTAGGCCTCGAGCTCTTTGATCTCGTCCGGGACGATCACCCCTCCCCCGCCGCCGAAGACCTTCACATAGCCGCACCCTTGCTCCTCCAGCAGGTCGATGAGGTATTTGAAGAATTCTATATGCCCGCCCTGGTACGAGCTCACGGCAATGGCCTGCGCCCCTTCCTGGACCGCGGCCCGCGCGATCTCCCGCACCCCGCGGTTATGTCCCAGGTGGATCACCTCGGCCCCGGCCTCCTGCAGCAAGCGCCGGATGATATTAATCGACGCATCATGCCCGTCAAATAACGCCGTGGCCGTGACAAATCGGATCGGTTCCTTCAAGCGTTTCTCCATCTTACGTGCATCCTTATTATCTGTTCGCAGGCCTGAAATGCACCGCGGCTTTTTATCAATGACACAATGAATAAAAATGCAAGCGAAAACTATCGCTCACAGGCCGCCTACTTCGCTTATGCCTTCGGCTATGTTTTCCCGGATCAGATTGATGACCTCATGGTGATTCAGGGGAACATCTCCCAGCTCCATGCGGATCTCACGCGTGTCCATGGTGTATACCGATCCATCACGTTGATGGGTGTAGAGGATGTCCACTTCCGGTTTTTCCAGGATCAAAGCGATGACGGCACCCGGGATATCACCCAGGGGCTGCCGGTCGATATGGGAATGTACGAACTCGGCCGTGATGCGCGTGCCCACGCCCGGCTCGGAGTTGATGGAGAATGACCCGCCCGTGCTCTGAGAAGCTTGCGACAGCATGGGCAGGCCCAGGCCTATGCGCCGCACCTTCTTGGTAGTATAGAAAGGGTCCATGGCGCGCTCGACTTCTTCGGGCGTCATTCCATGCCCGTTGTCGCTGATGGTGATGCTGAGACGGTCGCGGACAAGATCCTCAACCACGCTGATTTCGACCAAAGTGGCATCGGCCCTCAGAGAGTTTTCGGCAATATCGAGGATATGCAGCGCCAACTCTATCATGCAGGCTCCACCATAGATCGACCGGACTCATGCTTCAGAGCGCTGCGAATCTCAGCGAGCGTAGGGGCCTCCATGCGCAATCTAATCACGCTGCGTCCGATATCCGCGATGTAATGCGCATCCGAGGAGGTGATGAAGGGGTAATCCGCCAACTCGGGATAGCGCTGGCGTGCTCTGGATATGCCCAGCGCGGCCGAGACCTCCAGCGCGTCGAAACGGACATCCGGAGGGATGAATCCGAGCTGTCCGATGATGCCGAAGGCCTCGCGGTCGATATGTGAGGCAATGGCCAGGCCGCCCAGGTCATGAATGGCTTCCACCAGGCTCGTAAGCGTGAGGGTGGTGGCGCCGATGAGCAGCCGCTGATTGAGCCCCTCCACCTCGCCGCACTCGTTGACGATGGCCTGTACGCCGAAGACATCTTCATTGTTGAGTCCGTCCAGGTGGGCATACACGAGGTCTTGCAGTGTTTGAGCCTGGACAAGGTCTTGCAGCAGTGCCACGACATGCACCTCTTCGGCCGAGGTGACTTCCATGCCCGGCAGCACCGTAACCTCAGTGCCGGCCGCGGCCCGCATTACATACCCCGCGTTTTCCATGCTGTTATGATCGCAGATGGCGATGATATCCAGGTTGTTTGCTCGCGCGGCCTTGACGAGCGCCTGCGGATGCATATCGAGATCGCCGCAGGGCGACAGGCAGGTATGGATATGGAAATCGCAGGTATAGGCGCGCGCCATCTCCCAGCCCAACGCGGGTTAAGCCTTACGAAGAAGGCTATGAATACGGCCCACCACCTCGAAGGCCGACAGACTGGTGGTCAGGACCGGGAGAACCTCCTTTTCGGCCTTGGCCACGGTATCTTTATCAGGCATGGCGCCCTGTACGATAATGATGCCGGAGAGCTCCTTCAGCGTGGCCACGGCCACGATATTCTGATGCACCTGCCGCGTCACCCATACCTGGCCTTTGGCACTGTTGGCCATGACATCGCTTAAGAGATCCCCCGCGTATCCGCCCGTAACCTCGGCATCGAGCCTCTCAGCGCCGCATTGCGGCGTAAGCCCCAGTTCCGCTTGTATCACCTTCAAATCCATGACCACCCCTTTCATCTAAGGGTTCTGCGTAACTTACGTACCGACTATCTTGATCACGCTCTTGAGCGTGGTGCCTTTGCCCACGATGGATATGATCTCGAACTCATCGGAAAACTTCTTGATATTGGGCAGGCCCATGCCCGCGCCGAAGCCCATATCTCGTATGGTGTCATCCGCGGTGGAGTACCCCTCCTGGAGGGCCAGATCGATGTTCGGGATACCCTGGCCCTTGTCCATGGCTTCGATGGTGACGGCCTTATCGTCCACATGGAAGTTAATCGTGCCGATCTCGGCATAGGAGATGATATTGACCTCGGCCTCGAACGTCACGACCGCGACCTTGCGGACCACGTCTTCCGGAATGCCCCGATCTTTCAGGAGCTTCTTGATCTGGCTGGAAATCAATCCGGCATCGATGAAGTCCCGTCCTCTGACCGTATAGCTCCCGCCGAATTCATCTTCACTCGACACGGGATTTCTCTCCGGCGTGGATCTCGCATATGCAGCCCCGCAATCCTTCGCGGTAGAGCATGCCGCAGGTTTCGAACATGATGTATTCGGTCCTCAAGAGCGGGATACCCAGCTCGCGGGCGATCTCAACCGCCTGGGGTTGAGGCAGCTTGCCCCGGCAGATGAGGATGCCGGCGATATCAAGGGCAAAGGCCGTCCGGACCGTCTGCGGCGTGGTGAGTCCCGTAATGAGCAGGCATCCTGAGCGGGCGAAGGCCAGCACGTCGCTCATCAAATCGGCGCCGAAGGCGGTGTGCACCTCAACGCTTGACAACTTTTCATCTCCGCAGATAACCTCGGCCTTCAAAATTTCTTTGAGCTGGTAAAGGGTCACAGGTCCCTCCCTCTATGGGCAAAATGCATGTCCTTATCAGTCCAGATTTACCCGTACAAGGCTTTGCTCCAGGTCGATGCCTTGCGCCAGATTTTTGATTTTCTCCAAATCCTTGATGCCGTTGATATTGGTTATGGCTATGCGGCCGAAGCCCCTGCCGAGGGCATTGGTAAAATCATAAATGGCGCCGATCACCATGAGTTTGCCCTCGGAGATCTGGGCCTGGTAGCGTTCAAGGGCGGCTTGCACCTGATGGTCGACGTTTTTCTGGACATTCTTCAGAAGCTCCTGCTCAAAGTTTGCTTGAGGGTCCACCTGGGTTTTCAAAGGGGTCTGAAGGAAGTCAAGCTCGCGTTTGATGGCCTCATTCTCCTTGTCATAGCCTTTCATAAAGGCCTTGATCGCGCCGCAGTCCGTATGGCCAAGGATCAGCAGGATCGGGGTATGCAGATGCAGGATGCCGTAATCCACCGAGCCCTGGGCGCTGGCCATCTGGTTGCCGATGGTTTCCACCGTGAAAACCTTATCGATGGGGTCAGGCTCGATAACATGGGCCTGGCAGCGTGAATCGCAACAGGCGACCAATGTCACTTTGGGATGCTGGGCCGTCATATGGCCTTGAAAATAGTCTTGGTCGTGACCAGCCACAAAACGGTCATTATTTTCCATAATTGTCTGAAGCACCTTGTTCTTCAAGGAAAACCTCCTTTGCCCAATGCTGATTTCCGCTACTTTATGGGATAATACGAAGTGTTGTAAAGGTATTTTTCATGGTCAGCCGGCCCCGGCCGGCGATCCGGAACAAGACGAACAATCGGGGGATGACAAAATCAATCGGTTTTTGATATGATCGATGTGACACGAGGAGGTGCCGCATGTCAAAACCATGGTCGCGTAGCCTGCATGCGATAGTGATCATATGTATCTGCTTCTTGGCGGGGTGCGCTGGCATCGGGACGGAGGGGCGCATTGATTCGACCTCGAGCACCGCTGATGAAAATCATCGCTCAGCCCTTATTCTGTCCGCGGAGAAATCCCTCCAGCAACAGCAGGCTGAGAACCGCGCTTCTTTGGCCAGTCTTGAATATGAAACCAATACCTTCAACAACCAGAGTATCTTCTTTGCCTATGACTCTTCCGAGATTTCGGATGAAGCGGCCCGTATACTCAGGATCAAAGCCGATATCCTTAAGCGCCGTCCCCAAAACACGGCCCTGATCGAAGGGTATTGCGATGAATGGGGCACCATCGAATACAACCTGGCACTGGGAGACCGGCGGGCCCGTGCAGCCAGGGATTATCTGATCGAACTTGGCATTGAACCGGAACGCATCCAGACCATCAGTTATGGCGAGGAAAGGCCACTGGACCCGGGCCATAATGAAGAAGCCTGGACCAGAAACCGACGCGATAAATTTATTTTGGTGAAGCCTTAAAGCGGCAAGCAGCCGCCGCTGTTGAGCACGTAGGCAGGGTAGTCGGAGGTATTTGTTGATGAAGAACGACGCGCACGATGATCGCTCGCTGCCCCAGGCCAACAACGTTGAGAGCCTGTATTTCTACCCATGGGAAGCGCGTTTCAAGAACTTCATCAGCCCTTTTCATGAATTCGTAGAACAACAGAATGCCAGCGGCATAATCCTCATGATCACCGCCGTGGTGGCTTTGATCGTTGCGAACTCACCATGGCGCGCCGTCTATGAGCATATTATCAACTTTCCTATCGTCCTGGACGCTGGGGCATACGAACTAAAGTTCAGTCTGCTGCATTGGGTCAATGAAGGATTAATGACCTTTTTCTTCTTAGTCGTTGGCCTGGAGATCAAGCGCGAGATTCTGGTGGGTGAACTCTCGGATATGCGCAAAGCGGCCCTGCCGGTGGTCGCGGCATTAGGAGGAATGATCGTACCGGCCATACTCTATACTCTCTGTATCCCGGCCGGTTATTATGCCCGCGGATGGGGCATACCTATGGCCACGGACATCGCCTTCTGCATCGCGGCCATGGTCATGCTCGGCAAGCGCATACCCCAAGGGTTAATGATCTTCCTCGTCACTTTGGCCATTGCCGATGATATCGGCGCGGTCATCGTTATCGCCGTCTTCTATACCAAGACCCTGCACTTCGGCGCCCTGGGCATGGCCGCACTCCTCTGCGTGCTTTTGCTCTTTATGAACCATACGGGTGTGCGACGGGGGCTGCCGTACTTGCTGATAGGTACGCTAATATGGCTGGCTTTGCTGAAATCCGGTGTTCATGCCACGATTTCCGGGATACTGGTCGCCTTCTCCATACCCGCTCGCGCCCATTATGATCAATCGCTGTTCATTACCCGCATGGGTGATATGCTCAGGAATTTCGCTGGGTTGGTTAAACCCGAGCAGATCATCTTGAGCAACAGTGAACAACAAACCATCCTGCACAACATGAAAGAAAAGATCTTTCTGGTGGAATCACCGCTGCAACGGATTCTGGAAATACTACACTTTCCGGTGGTGATGGTCATCGTCCCCGCCTTTGCCCTGGTCAATACCGGCATCCCTCTGGGCTTCGAAGACCTCAAGTTCTCCATGGCCCATCCGGTAACCCTTGCGGTAATTGCGGGTCTTGTGTTCGGCAAACCAATCGGCATCAGCCTGTTCACACTCTTGTCCCTGAAAACCGGTCTGGTATCCCTCCCCAGCGCGGTTAGACCGAAGCATATCATCGGCGTGAGCATGTTGGGCGGCATCGGCTTTACCATGTCGATCTTCGTTTCCGAGCTCTCCTTTGGGGCGAATGCCGCTACACTCAGGATGGCTAAAACGGGTATATTCCTGTCTTCTTTGACCGCCTGGACGGTGGGTTACCTCTGGTTGCGTCTGACCTCGTCCAGGGAAGCAAAATCAGGTCTCGGTGCGTAGGGCATGCATAGGTTGACAATCTGGATGCATTGCCTTAGTATTTCTTTACTATAATTTCAAAATTTATCTTTTCAACATCTCATTGAAGGATGATCAAATGCACAAGAAGACAAGACGCATTATTGTCTTTACGGATCTGGACGGCACGCTTTTAAATCATCGTGATTACACCTTTGAAGAAGCCCGGCCGGCACTCGCACGGCTGAAAAAAGAGCAGATACCTCTGATTGCCTGCACCAGCAAAACACGACGCGAGGTGGAATTCCTTCGCGACAAGCTGACCAACGATGATCCCTTTATCGTCGAGAACGGCGGTGGAATATTTTTTCCCCACGATTATCAAAGGTTCACGATACCTGAGGCCCTGGGCATATCCGTCTACAAATCGATCATGCTGGGCGTACCCTATGCCAGGATCAGGCGTTTTATCGAAAATATCAGGCCGACCATAGCCTTGGAAGGCTTCGGGGACTGGGGGGTATCAGAGCTCATGGAGCGCACCGGTCTTAGCCTTGATGCTGCTATCCTGGCCAAGGATAGGGAATTCACCGAGCCTTTCCTTATGCATAATCAAGGTCAGTTCGAGGAATTAAGTCATGCCGCACGCAATGAAGGTATCTCTATTACCCGCGGCGGACGTTTTCTCCATTTTATCGGCGAGGGCAGCGACAAGGGCGCGGCCGTGAACATCGTCAAGTCGATCTTCGCCGCCAACTGGAAGTCGCATGTTATCTCGATCGGTTTGGGTGACAGCCTCAATGATGTATCCATGCTGCGACAGGTCGATATCCCGGTCATGATCCCACATGCCGACGGCGGTTATGAAGATATCGCCCTCCCAGGACTCATACAGGCGCCGTTGCCCGGCAGCCGTGGCTGGAACACGGCCCTGACAAATATCCTTGATACCCTTTATACCAAAGGGGACAAGCATCTGAAAACAATGTATTAGCTGAACTCGAAAAGGAGGATATTTATGAGCACAACCAGGAGATTCTCCTCAGGCTTGCGCGACTATGTGCGCGAAAAGATTGAACGCCTCGGGCGAGCCGATATCGTGATCGGCATTCCGTCATACCTGTGCGACGGCTCGATCCGCAATGTTGTAAAGACGATCAGATCGGGGCTCGATATACACTACCCGGACGCCAAGGCCCTGATTATGATCTCGGACGGCGGTTCCACGGACGACACGCGCGACGTAGCCAGCGCCTATGACCTTAAATCATACAATATCGAGAAGATCGTCACCGTTTACCGCGGCCTGCCCGGCAAAGGCTCGGCTCTGCGCGCCATCTTCGAGACGGCCGCCTTCTTAAAGCCTAAGGCCGTGGCCGTGTTTGACGCGGATTTGGTCTCGATAACTCCGCTGTGGGTCAAGAACCTTATTGAGCCGATCCAGGAAGGTTATGACTTCGTGGCACCTGACTACCGGCGTTACAAGCACGACGCCACCATCACCAACACCATCGCCTACAATCTAACGCGCGCGCTTTATGGGGTGCGTATCCGGCAACCCATCGGCGGAGATTTCGGCGTTTCGCTGCCGCTCGTCAAGCACTACCTGGGCCAGGAAGATATTTGGGAGACCGACGTGGCCCGTTTCGGCATCGATATCTGGATGACACTCTCCGCCATTGTGAACGGATTCAGAATCTGCCAGGCCAAGCTCGGCGCCAAGATCCATGGGCACAAAGACCCGGCCGCCGATCTCGGCCCCATGTTCCGGCAGGTGGTGGGCACGACCTTCCAGCTCATGGAGCGCTACGCCGAGTACTGGCAAAAAGTCCAGGAATCACATGAGATCCCGACGCTGGGGGACTATCCCGCCGAAGAACCGGTGGCCTTCGAGATCGACCAGGATGCCCTGCTTGAATATTTCCGGATGGGTTTCTGGAATTTCGGCGGGGTGTGGCAGCAGATCATCGCGGAACAGGATATGGCGGTAATCAAGGACATCGCACACCATGAGGCCAAAGAAGACTTCTTCCTGCCCATCGACGTCTGGGTGCGGATCGTCTATCATTACGCCAATGCCGTTCACTCCACGCCCCGACAGCGCATGAAGCTGCTGGACACCATGATCCCCCTTTACAACGCGCGTGTGGCCTCGCTCGTAAACGAGCTTAAAGACAAAGAATCCGAACAGGCTGAAGCTCTGTTTCAGGAACAGGCCCGGGTTTTTGAGGACCAAAAATCATACCTGCTCGAGATCTGGAAATAAGGAGGTGATCTATGTCGGATTTTTACCAACACAACATGTTCACGACCTTGCAGAAACTGACCCCCCGTCCGGTGGAGGCAATCGAGCAGGAGCTTCATGAGATTGCCAAAAGGCGCAGGATCGTCCTACTCCTGCCCGCGTTGGTATCCGAATTTGATACCCCGGCTATGCCGGCGATCATCGCCGAGCTCAAGCGCGTCAGCTACCTGGACAAGATCGTGCTATCCCTTGACCGGGCCGACGAGGGGCAGTTCCGTCAGGTGCAGAAAATCATGAACGAGCTGCCCATGAAAGTGCGAATCGTCTGGCATGACGGGCCACGGCTCCAGGCCCTCTATGATGAGCTGCGAAACAACGATTTCAGACTTGACACCCCCGGCAAGGGACGATCGGTCTGGATAAGTTTGGGCTATGTACTCTCCGATACGGATGTGGACGTGATCGCCTCGCATGATTGCGACATCTTGAATTACTCACGGGAATTGCTTGCGCGCCTGGTCTATCCCGTGGCGCATCCGGCCATCGAGTTTGAGTTCAGCAAGGGTTACTACGCCCGCGTAACGGGAAAGCTTTACGGCAGGGTCACGCGGCTGTTCTATCTACCGTTGCTGCGGACATTGGAGCGTACCCTCGCCTACCACCCTTTTCTCGATTATCTCAGCGACTTCCGCTATGCCCTCTCGGGTGAGTTCGCCATGATTGCCAGCCTGGCCCGCAGCATCAGGATATCACCCACCTGGGGCCTGGAAATATCTCTCTTGAGCGAGATCTATCAGCGCACCTCGGTGCATCGCGTCTGCCAGGTTGAGATCGCCGAGAGCTATGAGCACAAGCACCAGGAGATCTCCAGGGACAAGCCGGATACCGGGCTAATCCGCATGGCCACCGACATTGCCGAGGCCCTGTTCCGCGTGCTCAGCCAGGATGGCGTTATCATGAGCCAGTCATTCTTCCGCACCCTGTACACCGCCTATGTGAAGGAATCGCGCATCGCCATTGAGAAGTACAATGCATTGGCCCTGATAAACGGCCTGCCCTATGACCGGCACAGCGAGATCGAGGCCACCGAGTCCTTTGTCGAAAGCCTGAAATATGCCACCAAAAGATTCGTGGCTAATCCGGTGGGCATCCCCATGATGAACGCCTGGGTACGCGTCAGTGCGGCAATTCCCGATTTTCAGGACCGTCTCAACGCGGCCGTGGAAGAAGACAATCTCTTGCGATGATGGAGGAAAACATGGATTTTAATCTTCATATCTGGTTTACGAAAATACTCGAATGGTTGACAAGCAGCGGCCTACGGGTGGTCTTTCTGCTCATCCTGACGTACGTGGCCTTGAAGCTTGCAAACTGGCTATCGTCAAGGATCTTCAAGGCCTTCGGCAACGGACGTTTTGACGACGAGATGCAAAAACGCGCCGATACGCTGGTATCGGTCATTCGGTATATCCTTGATGTAAGCATCATCATCATCATGGTGATCATGATCCTGGGTGAATTCGGCGTCAAGATCGGGCCGATCCTGGCCGCGGCCGGAATCGTGGGCTTGGCCGTCGGCTTCGGCTCCCAGCAGCTGGTTCAGGATGTCATCAGCGGCTTCTTCATCCTCCTGGAAGACCAAATCCGCGTCGGCGATGTGGTCGAGATAGCCAATAAAAACGGACTGGTCGAGAAAGTTAACCTGCGTATGACCGTCCTGCGCGATCTGTCGGGCAACGTTCATTTTGTCCGTAACGGCAAGATCGACATTGTCACCAACATGACTAAGGAATATTCACGCTACGTCTTCGATATCGGCGTGGCCTACCGGGAGGACGTGGATGCGGTCATGCTGGTGCTGAAAGAGATCGACCAAGGACTCCGCGAAGATCCCGACTTCAAGGAGGACATCATCGCCCCACTTGAAATTATGGGTCTCGATCAGTTCGCGGATTCGGCCGTTGTCATCAAGGCCCGCACCACCACCAAGCCGATTCAGCAATGGCGCGTGGCGCGCGAATTCAACCGGCGTCTGAAGAAGCGCTTCGACGAGCTTGGCATAGAGATCCCGTTCCCGCATGTCACCATTTATCCCGGACAAATGAAGGACGGCTCCGCCCCACCCTTGCGCGTGGTCAAAGAATAGCCGCGGTTATTCAGGGACGTGCTCGGATGTTTTTCCCCGTGATTTATCGGGGGTTGATGGTTCGACGCTCTCGGATGATGATCCCGGGAACTTCTGTACGAATCCCCGGCCATAACGTGCCATGAAGATGAGGGCGACCGCTCCCAGGGTGACGTACAGGGCCGTGAATCCGATGATGACGATCTGTTTGGCGATACCCAGTTCCACCAGGGACATGGCCGCGAATAAGATGATCAGCATGATCTTGGCATAGTGGGTGATCAAGGCGGCGGAGGGGACCTCATCCTGCAAAAGAACGCGCAACAAGGCCTTGGTGGCTCCCGCGGTTATCAACCAACCGGCTCCGAAAATGAACAGCGATCCTACCAGGCGCGGGAACAGCAGGATGCCATCGCCCAGGAGCTGGGAGAGAAAGGTCAGGCCCCAGTTGAGCAGGGCATAATAGACAAAAATCAGAAAAATGATCAGGAAGACGATGTTCCCGATAAAGTTATATAAACCGTAACGCACGTCGGCCTTGGAAAAGGCCTTGCCCCATTGAAACCTTGTCATGGCGCCTTCGATCTTGAGGATCACGGACATCTGGATCACCAGGCGCTTCAAGAACCAGGCCAGAACCCACCCCACAATTAAAATCACGATACCGAACACCAGCGAGGGCAGGAACCCGAAGAATTTATGGATCAGATCCGTAAAGAAAAATTGCAGCTGATCATTCATTTTGTACTCCTTTTTGCAGCGGCGCGGTCAATAACGCCTGCCAGAAGGAAATCTTCTCCTCGTATTCTTTGGCCCAGAGCACCGGGCATGCTACCTGTTCGGTGATCTCACGCGTGAGTGACCGGGCCAAGAGGAGTTCGACCACGTCTCCCGACCTTCCACCCATCAGGACCAGGTCGGCCGACCGCGATAACCTCACGATACCCTTGACGATATCATTCTCTTTCACGACCACGATTTCGGCCTCGATGCCGTTGGCGCGGATGAGCTCATGGATGCCGTGAATGGTCTCGTCCCGTTCCTTCTTGGGTGTTCCGGGTTCGAAGACGACCGCGATCCTGAGATCGGCCTGGAAATAGTGCGCCAGGGACGGGGCGATTTCGAGGGCCAGTTGGGTATGGATATTTGATCCATAGGGGATGAGGATGGACCGCACATTATGAGGTGCGATCTCCCCATGCAGGATCACGGCCTCGGAAGGAGATTGCGCCAGTACGGAATAGATCAGGGAGGAAAAGACACGCTCGAGGAAGTTCGGATGCTTCAACCGGCCGATGACGATAAAATTACAGCTCTCCTCCCTGGCCGTATCGATTATGCCCTGTGATATGCGGTGCGATACCTTGATGATCGATCGCACCGGCACTCCGGCCTCCGTCACCAACTCTTCCGCCTCTTTCAGCAAAGGTTCGATGCGCTCGGTCGCATCGAGGCCGGATAAGAGCACATGCCCCTCGGCGACCTCGATTACATGCAGGAGGATAATTTCGGCATTGTGCCGGCGGGCGATGGCCAAGGCGATGTCGGTCAAACTTTTCAAGGTGTTAGGGCTCGATAGGCTGACCAGGATGCGATAGTCCTTGCGTTCAATGCGCTCCAAGGACTTGATCTTGTGCAGGTGGTCGATCTCGCGATGCGAGGCATATACCCGATATATCAGCAGGCCCATGGCGATCCAGGCCAAAGTGGCGATCCAGGCCGTGAGACTGTAACGCAACATATTCAGCGCCAGGAAGAGCAGCAGGACGATGGCCACAATCGACAGCCACGGGAACAACGGGACCAGAAAGCCGCGCTTTAGATCGGGACGCTTGCGGCGCAGGCGGATCATGGCGATGTTGACCTGCAGGAACAGCAGCAGGAACATGATATCCGCCGCGCTGGCCACGTCTTCGATAGGCAGCGCCACCGCCATGCCGACGATGATGACCAGGGTAATCAGAATGGCCCAGTGCGGGGTGAAGTTCTGCGGATGCACCTTGCTGAACAAGGATGGGAAGTTGCGGTCGCGGCCCATGGCAAAGGCCACGCGTGAGGATGAATATACCGTGGCGTTCAGCGCCGACATGGTCGAGATCAAGCCGCCCACCAGGAGCATGACCCCACCGCCGTTGAAAAAATGGCGCGCCACTTCCACCAAGGCCAGTTCCTTGTGCTGCGCGAGATATGCCCAGGGGGTCGAGGCGCCCGGATTGACCGCCCCCAAGGCCGTAAAAGCCACCAGGAGGTAGATCGGCACCACGATCAAGAGTGACAGGAAGGTCGCACGCGGGATGTTTTTGTGCGGCTCCCTGATCTCCTCGGAACTTTGCGCGATGACCTCAAAGCCCTGGAAGGCGATGAAGGTCAGCCCCATGGCCTGAAAAACGCCGCCCCACCCGGAGGCCATGAAGGGCCGGAAGGCGGCCTGCCAGTCCGGCTTGCCGAAAATGATCGGCAGGCCAAAGGCCACGAAGATGCCCAGGATAATGATCTTGGCCGTGGTGACGAAGTTGCCCACCTTGCCGGTTTCCGAGGCCCCACGAAAATTGATATAGCCGAAGATCAGCGCTATCAACGCCGCCATGATCTTCGGCGGCGAAAGAAATCCCCAGTGGGGCATTGACAAGCCGATTTCCTGAAAGACAAAGCCGAAATAGGCCCCAAAGCCCAAGGCGTACAGACTGCAGGCCACCGCGTGGGCAAACCAGCTCATCCAGCCGGAGAGAAAACCGTTCCAGCGTGGGAGCCCCTCCTTGACCCACAGGTAGCCCCCGCCCGCGTCATGGAAACAGGAGCCGAGTTCGGCATAGGCCATGGCGGTGAGAAGCGCCACCAAGGCGTTGAGCACAAAAGCCACGATCAGCGCCGGCCCGGCCACCCCGGCGGCTATCCCGATCAGGACAAAGATGCCGGCACCGATCATGGCCCCCACGCCGATCAACGTGGCGTCCATCAAACCCATTTCGCGGCTGAGACGAACCTCGGTTTCAAATTTCTTCATTGCGTCATCCTACGTGGCGCATGATAAATGAATCCATTCAGAGAAACAAGTCTTCACGATCGATAACTGGCATACGTTTTTTTGCCGCCGTTACTTTTCATCAGAAGTCAGTTCGGGGTAGAGCTTGCGAGCGCATTCCCGGCACAGCCCATGTGAGAATTCAGCGTCGGTATGTTCATGGATGTATTCCTCCACCTGGTGCCAATATCCTCTATCATCGCGGATCTTCTTGCAGTTCGAGCAGATAGGGATCAGCCCGCTTAAGGTTTTCACCTTGGCCAGAGACTCCTGCAGCTCTTGGATGAGCCGCTCACGCTCCTGCTCCATGCGCCGGCGCTCGCTCAGCTCTGCGTGAAGCCTTTTCGATGTCTGCGTAAGCTTGGCGTTGAGCCTGAGGACCGTAAAGGCAATGACGATCAAGAGCACCAGAAGGAACATCGTTGAGAGCACCCAGGGCCAGTGCTGCCGGAGGGCCTCAGGAAGTGATACCCGCCCATGCTCTTCATAGGGAGCCAGGCGCAGGTCCATAAGACATTCATGCACGGAACGGTAATTCAGCGGCGTGATCCAGCCGCTGTAGTCTCCATGCCGCGCGGCCTGAGAATCGCTACTCAAGGCCATGAGGCACATGCTCAGTCTTTTGCTGAGATCGGTGGGAGTATGCCGCATCTTGGCCAGGGGCCATTCCGGATAGAGTCTGGTGCTGTGCATAAGGGGGTAGCCTGCGTCATGCCGCCGCTCAATGATACGCAAGACCGTATCCTTGAGCTCCCCAGCCGCGATCAAGCGTTCTATTTCACCGGCGCGCACCGAACCAGCCTCAACGTGGCCATCCCTGACGGCATCCACCACCGTCCGTGTTTCGCTGTCGAATTCCAGGGTCTTGAAATCGCGATATGGGTTGATGCCTTGGTCATGGAATTCCCGCCACACAGCGAACCATCCTCCGAAAGAGTTTTCATTCACGGCCAAAAATCGTTTTCCCTTCAGATCGCGCATCGTGGAGATGGCATGATTATCATCCCGGCAAAAAATGGTCCCGCCGTAAAGCGTTTGGCCGCCCCTGGAGCGTGAATTTCTGAGGGTAAGGATGGCGCTGATGCCATATTTGGCCTCCATTTCGACATACAGGGAGGGATTGAGCAGGATAAAATCCACTTGTCGATTGGCCACCCCCGAATATACATCGGCATATGAGAGCGGTATGATCTTAACGGTATGATCCTTAAGGCAGTCGCTCAGGTAGGCGGCCGTCGGGTTCCAGAGCGCCTGACAAACAGCGGCTCCCTGAGGAGCCAGCACGCCTAGTTTGATCGGTGCGACATTCTCCTGCGCCGGTTCGGCCAGGCATATACCCCGCCAGCATAAGAGGCAAACCAACAACGACCGCCCAATCTTTACCATCAGCCGACCTCCTGGGTTCTGATCGCGGCATCGGGTCTATCTTTTAAGATTTATAAAATACGCGGGCGCACTGCGCATTTCAAGGTCTCTTCCCCATGCACCTACGCGCTGTTCGCGCCAAAGGCTATGGGATCATCATCGTGGCGAAACCATCATGAGCTTTCGTTAACTTCTTCGGGTATCTGCTGGCTATCTTTATATTTTCCATTATCTTCAGCGACAAGTTCTCCAGCCTCACCGTGGCATTCGGTGTCGCAGACGCAGGCATCGCCTTCGCTCTTTAAGAGTTCATCGCCAGCGTTGCCGGCTGGGTGGCCGTTTCGTTCGGTTGATTATACCGGACCAGGGACCGGGTACAGCTCGGCGGCATTATGAGCGATGTCATTGATATCAGTGTACTGAGGACAACCCTCATGGAATGCGGCGCTTGGGTCAAATGCGACCTGTATAGCGGACGCATCATACGGATAGCCAACATTTTTTATCTTCAAGTTACCCGTGTTCAATTACTCCGCCGATTTTCCCTTTGTCTGGGACAAAATTGTCATGCCCGTCAGGTATGAGAGTAATTACCGTTTGGCACAAAAGGTATTCGAAGAGGTGCTCATCGAGATAACCTGACCTTACGCGGCCGAATCGAAACTCATCTGGAAGACCATGACGAAGCAGTATCTGATAGAAGAAGCCGGGCTGGAATCAATGGTTTCCCTGGTGACGAACGATAATTGGGCCGAGTACACGCTGCGCTACATCGTAGACTACAAAAAACATAGTGCCATCAAGGATATGACCTGCGAGTTGCTCCTCGAGTGGATCGATGAAACGCATGGCCATATCCGCATTGGGTGGGCAAGTAGGGAACTGAGCGCTGTCTCGGATCTTGCTGTCAAGGTTCTGCAAGCCCAGAAACAGTGAGCATGTACAACCAGGATGGCAGGACATTGCAATATATCCATGGTGAATCTATAATACAAACTATGTTATAGTCGATATTATTTCATGTGAGGATTTGATGAGCAGGACGATTGCCGAAGAACTTAAAAGCGACGAATTATACCGTTTTCACAGTGATTTCCGGCGAGCTTTGCTCATGCATCGCAGGAAGCGGCTCAACTACTTCTTCCGCTTACAATTTCCCACCGCTGAACTGCCACTTGTCACGGATGAGGATATTCTTGAAGCATTGGATTTCAGACTATGGCTTTCAGAGGAACACTCGGAAACGATTATCAAACACAGCGTGTATCGCAACCTGACGGGCAAACTTCAACATTTCATCAAGCTATCGAGCAAATCTCTCGACGATGCCGCGCATGGCGCTCTCATGCCGGAACAATTCTGGGATCTTCTGCAAGTGGCATATGAGTTCGATCGGCTGGCGGATAGACTGGTTTCAGGCATCACCGCCTCGCTGACGGACATAGATGAATTAACGGGACTGCTCAACCGCAAGGTCATGGAACAAGACCTCGATCGCGAGCAGGCGCATTCACGGTCGAGCGGTCGGCCTTTTACCATTGCCATGATCGATGCCGACCACTTCAAAGAAGTAAACGATAACTTCGGCCATGGATTTGGCGACATCGTGCTCGAAACCCTTGCCGATCTCTTTCTCGAAAGTCTGCGACCACGTGACCGGGTGTATCGTTACGGTGGGGAGGAATTCCTGGTGCTCTTGCCGGACACATCGCTCAACAAGGCTGAGCCCGTGCTGGAGCGCCTGCGCCTTCGGGCTAGCAAGCACGAAATCAGTGATGGCGAATTCACCGTCTACCAGACCGTTTCTATCGGAGCAGTCGAGTTAACCGGCGGCGAGGAGCTTGATGCCGCCATCAACCGCGCAGATGTGGCTTTGTATCGCGCCAAGCAAAGGGGTCGCAACCGGGTAGAACTGGATGAAGAATGAAGAAACAATTGAATCGATCTCAGCGCTGAGCCGCGAATAACTCTGAAGCCGCCTTGATATTGCCGTAGCATATAATGGTATCTCCCGTGCGCAGCATGTCATGTCCCTGGGGAATAGCAATGAAATCATCTCCATGGTCAATGGAGAGGATTTGCACCTTGTGGGCCTTCAAACCCAGATCAGCAAGAGGACGCTGGACCAACGGCGATCCCTCTTGAATGACCATCCGTATCACGCCGAAGTTCTCAGCTACCTTAAGCATCTGTTCAAGTGAAGGGGTCCGAAGATCATAGCGGCGTTCCAGCCAACCGCGAAAGGCATCGCGCATGCGTTTTGTCAGTTTATGCCAGGATGCGAGGCGGTAGATAACATACAGAGAGATGACGATGACCCCTACATTCAGGGCGGTATGCAAGGGATTGCGCTGTACGAGAGATGTTGCGAATGTAGCTATGACTGAAACTGTTCCGGCATGTCCGAAGACAATGAGAACTTTTATAATCTTCCTGCGTATGGGGATATTGGTGATTTCTTCAGTCTCAAAGGTTGTGAATCCTGTATTGGTAAAAGCGGAAAGCGCCTGAAATTTTGCCTTTTCAGACTCCATCCCGGTCAGCTCGAGGGCTGTGGCGCCGGCCCTTACGCAAATTAATGATGCTATAATGACGACGAGCAAGAGTATAACCGAAGCCATGCTCACTCCTTTCGAACTGATTCCTGTCCGGAAGATCGGTTCCCATTCCTTGCTGTTTTCCGCCGTATTGGATTTTTTATCGTGCTGTTTGCGGCACCGAACATGCCGTTATAGAGACCGACAAAAAAATGTCTGGCGTTGATCCCGATGGACCGCGTGTTATAACCACCTTCTTGAACCACCAGGGTTGGAAGATTGGTCTTTCCGATCAGAGCGCCCAGCTCCTCGAAGTCCTTGTGCTTCAGACTCCATGTGCCGGTCGGGTCTCCGAGCGCGGTATCCAGACCGAAACAAACAATGAGATAGGCCGGATCAAAACTGACAATGCGTTTCAGGACGCGCGCGCATGTCTTGATATAGCGGCGGGGGGTGATCGTCTCCGGGAGTGGATAATTGTGGTTGAAGCCCTTTCCGGCGCCGCGGCCCTCTTCATCCTCGAATCCGCTGAAATACGGATAAGCAAACCTCGGATGGCCGTGGATCGATATGGTCAGCACGTCGCTCCGTTCATAGAATATCTGCTGTTGGCCATTGCCGTGGTGATAATCGATATCGAGCATGGCGACCTTTCCATAGCGACTCAGAAACTGCGCCGCCACGGCGGCATTATTGAAATAGCAAAATCCCCCGAAGGAACGCTTTTCCGCATGATGTCCGGGAGGACGCACCAGGGCGTATGACAGGCGATACCCTTCCAGGAGCGCCTCTGCCGCGGTCAGTGTGCAATCAACGCCCCTGCGCGCCGCCAGATAGGCATTCCTGTTCAGAGGGGTGAATGTGTCGATGCAGTAATATCCGGCGCAAACGGCCATCGCTTCGGGGGGGCGGGACTTATTTCTGATAGGAAAAACATACGGATA
>JBDKSM010000111.1:0-4429 GCA_039680665.1 Syntrophaceae bacterium
TGGGAGAGGTTGAAAACGCCGATGGTCCGTTTGCCCTCCCTGATCGGTACGCACAAGAGCGAGCCGATGGCCACCTTGCTGTCCGGGCGCTGTTCGAAGAACTCGCAGTCGCTGATATCGGTCACCAGCAGGGTCGTGCCCTCCATGGCGCACATCCCGGCCACGCCCTGTCCTAGCGGCATGGATACGTCCTTGTTGCAGTCGATGTTATAGATGCCGTGGGCGCCCCGTAAATAGATGCGGTCCCCCGTCACCAGGAAGACCGAGGCGTTCTCGCAGCGCGACTCCTCCACCAGCACCTTGGCCAGGAAGGAGAAGAATTCCTTCTCGATCGCATTGCGCCCGACGAACTCCGAGAGCCGGAAGATACCCGAAAGGATACCGACCGTGTCCTCGTAGAAGGTGCTGGCCTTGCCCAGCAGGTCCAGCAGCACCGATTCACGCTTGGTGGATGACTGTGACGACATCTTCACAACCTCATCGGCCAAAAGTCCACTGTCCGGCGTCATTAGAGCAGGCCCTCAATCTGAGCGGAATTCTGCTTGTATACGGTTTCGACCTCTTCAAGCAGTACCGCATAGGGCTTTCCAAGATATTTTTCAATCGCCAGGGTCTCGATCGGCGCCCCGGTGCGCTGGCCGTTCTCCTGCCGGTGCACGATGAAATCCACCAGCGATATGATGCTGGTGGCGCGGTTCATGGGCGCATGGTGATACTTGATGATCTCGATCACTTCCGGTGGAAAATGCCAGCGCTCGGCCACATATTCCCCAATGGCGGTGTGATCCATCTCGAAGACTTCCTGCTCCTGCTTGAGGTCCGGCCAGCCGTCCTGGAACAGGCGCGTATAGGCCACGGGTTCCTTCCAGACCAGGACCACCCGGCCGAGGTCATGCAGCAAGCCGCCCGAGAAGAAGGTTCCCCGCTCATCCCTGTTGGTGCCGACGGCCGTGGCCGTCAGGCCCACGGCAAAGCTGTGCCGCCAGAGATCGCGGGCGATCTTCTGATTGCTGCTGAAGGTCTGCATGACCGACATGGAAAGCGAGATGCACCGGACCATATCGAACCCGATGGTCATGATGGCGTCGTGGATATTCTGGGCCTGTTTCGTATGCCGATAGAAGGCCGAGTTGGCGAGTCTCACCATCTTGGCCGCCATGGCCGGATCGGTCGCGATGACTTGCTCTACATCCTTGATATCGACATTATCGTCTTCCAGGATGCTTAAAAGTCTGAGCTTGCTGGACTTCAAGGTTGGTAAATCGTCCAAATTCCTGTCCAGACGCATAGATGCTCCCCATCATTCATTCTCGGATACTCTTCTAACGGCATCTCGCCAAATAAACTTTAACCATAACGGCATCTTTTCGTGTTCTTGGACCGCACCGGCTTCGTGAGCCCTTGTTTTTTCCCCTGGGGTGTGCGTATAGGCAGGGAAAAATATGCTAAGGAGCGCAGTATGGCGCACATACCGGCAGTGGATATGGATCTGGTGCCCCGCCATGTCGGCATCGTGTTTTCCGGAGGACCGGCCCCGGCCGCCAATGCGGTCATTTCCGCCGCCGCGGGGGCTTGTCTGAAAAACGGCATCAAGGTCACGGGTTTCCTCTACGGCTACAAATACCTGGAAAACTTTACGCCCGAGACCTTCGCCAAAGGCGCGCACTACATCGACCTGGATCAGGCGTGCATCGACGGCCTGCGCAACACCCAGGGCGTCGTGCTGCACAACGCCCGCGCTAATCCGGGCGGTGCCATCAAGCAGTGGCAAGATCTGGCCGATCCGGACAAGAACCGCAAACTCTTAAATGTCTTCAAGGCACTGGCGCACCTCGAGATCGACGCCTTGATATCCATCGGAGGGGACGATACCTTGAAGACCGCCAATTATCTCCACCGCATCCAGTCCTGCGTGCCCGGCCTTCGGCCGGTCAAGGTCGTGCATGTGCCCAAGACCATCGACAATGACTACCACGGTATCGACTGGACCTTCGGCTTTTTTTCGGCCGCCGAGTATGCGTCCCGCAGCATCCGTAACCTCATGGCCGACAGCTTCACGTCAGGCAGCTGGTTCATCGTCGAGATCATGGGACGCAAGGCCGGCTGGCTCACCTATGCCGCCGGCATGATGGCCGAGGCCACGCGTATGATCTCGGTCGAAGATATCCCCGGAGACCGTCTGGATCTCGATGGGCTGGCGACCGAGATCTCGACGCTGGTGGAGGCGCGGCACAAGGCCGGCAAGGACTTCGGGGTGGTGTGCGTGGCGGAAGGCATCGCGGACAAGCTGCCGGATGAGATCCGCTGCAGGGAGATCGACAGCCACGGCAACGCGGTCCTGACCGGGCTGGAGATCGGCAAGATGCTGGCCGAGCGCCTAACTACCATCCATCCCTCACGCACCGGGCACAAGGTCAAGTTCATCGCCAAGCAGATCGGCTATGAAACCCGCTGCACCGCGCCATCGGGCTTTGATGTCATTCTTGGCAGCCAGCTGGGCGTCGGGGCCTGGCGGGCGTTGGCCGAAGAGCGTTTAAGCGGCGTGATGATCTCTATCGGCGAACAGATGCGGATCAGATACGTGCCGTTTGCCGAGCTCATCGACGAAGATACCGGGCTTACCAAACTCAAGTTCATCGAGCAGGGCAGCGACTTCTGGCGCCTGGCGCGCATCCTGGAGCCGTAATCCCTGGGTCCTCGGCCGTATCCTCTTTGCTACGCCACGCGGTTGGGCGGTTCCTCGCCGCGTAGGAAGGCCAGGATGTTGTCGGCCGCCATGTCCGCCATCTTTGAGCGCGTGGTATGGGTGGCCGAACCGATATGCGGCAGGGTTACCACGTTTTCGAGCTCCATCAGCCCGGGGTGCACTCTGGGCTCGTTTTCGTAGACGTCCAGACCGGCTCCGGCGATGCGGCCTCTCCGCAGGGCCTCGACCAGCGCGCCCTCGTCGATGAGAGCCCCGCGGGCGGTATTGATGAGCACGGCCGTGGATTTCATGAGACCCAGCTCACGTCTCCCGATCATATGGTGGTTCTCCGGGGACAGGGGGACATGCAGGGAGATGATGTCGGCCTCTGCCAGGAGCTCATCGAGCTCGACGCGTGTGGCGTTCAGCTCGGCTTCGATGAGCGTGTTCGGCGTGCGTCCCGTATAAAGCACCGGCATGTTAAACCCGCGCGATCGTAAGGCCACGGCGGTGCCGATGCGCCCGGCGCCGATGATGCCCAGCGTAGCGCCGGTGATGTCGCGTCCGAGCATCAGGTTCGGGTCCCATCCCTGCCAGGCGGATTCCCGAAGGAAGGTATGCGCCTGAACGATGCGGCGGACAGAAGCAAAGATGAGCGCCCAGGCCAGATCGGCCGTGGCGTCGGTCAGGACCCCGGGGGTGTTGGTGACCACGATGCCGCGCGCCATGGCGGCCGGGATATCGATATTGTCGAACCCCACGGCGTAGTTGGCGATGATGCCCAGGCGTCCCGCGGCGTCCATGACCGCGGCATCCACCTGGTCGCCTAAGAGGCACAGGAGCCCCTCTTTGCCTGTGATGCTACGGATGAGATCATCGCGCGGCATGGGATCATCCCGCTCCCAAATATCGAGGGTGCACATCTTAGCTAGGCGCTCGAGCGCGCCTCCGGGCAGTCTCCTGGTTATGAGCAGTTCCATGATCGACTCCTTGTCCGAAGCTGATTTTCTCATAGCAAGATCCGGGTCCTGGGACAAGTAGAGTGCGGGGGTAAATAACATGGAAAATATCCTCATGATAAGAGCGGCAAAAGCCGTTAAGGAGGTTATTCATCCGCGGGTGGGGGATGGTATCGAATAAGCTGAGGTTTGAGAGGCAGGATGGAAAAGGATACGTTGAAGAATACACGGGTGCTGGTCGTTGATGACGAACAGGAGACCCTGGATCTGATAAGCGAATACCTGAGCGACAAGGGTATGTACGTGGTCACCGCCGCCACGGGTGATCAGGCCCTGAAGTGCTTCCACGAAGAGATGATCGGGTTGTTGATCCTGGATCTGTACATGCCGGACATGAACGGCATCGAGCTGCTGAAAAAGATCAAGGAAATCCAGCCCAAGACCCTGGTGATTATGATTACGGGCTACGGGACGATCCATGACGCCGTGGAATGCATGAAGCTGGGCGCTTCCGATTTCATCACCAAGCCGCTTCTTTTGGATCATATTCATATCACCATCACGCGCATCCTTGAGGAAGCGCGTTTGAAGGAAGAGGCGGAGCTGGCGCAGTATTACAAGTTTCTGTCGCATACCGACGAACTGACCGGGCTCTACAACCACCGGCACCTGGTGGCGACGCTGAAACGCGAGACCGAGCGACACCTGCGCTATAACCATACCATGAGCCTGGCCATGGTAGATATCGACAACTTCAAGGGCTACAACGACACCAAGGGCCATG
>JBDKSM010000112.1:0-7357 GCA_039680665.1 Syntrophaceae bacterium
TGACGTGGCTCAAGAGCGCCAAGCGGCTGTATTATGGCACGCTCGGCGGGGAGGGTCATCTTTCATCCGGTGATAGCGGGTCGGCCTTGACGCCTTCCAATGTCACGACCAAGACCGAAAGCCGGTACGGCTCTCCGCTGGAGATCGACCCCCTGTTGATCGGGAATGAAACCATATTTGTGCAGCGTCCGGGCAAGACTTTGCGGCGGTATGCCTACGACTACAGCTCTGATTCATTTCTGGGGGAAAACCTATCCATCATGGCGGAACATCTGACCATGGGGAACACCATCACAGAGATGGCGTATCAACAGGAGCCGCATTCTATCGTGTGGTGTGTGCGCGATGACGGCGCGTTGTTGGGCATGACCTACATGCCTGAACATAAGGTTGTAGCTTGGCATAAGCATGTCACTGACGGAGAGTTTGAAAGCATCTGCACGATTCCGGGAGATAGTGACGATGAGCTATGGGCCATTGTCAAGCGTACTGTTGGCGGCGCTACGGTGCGGTACGTCGAATGTATGGACCCGTTTTTTACCGGCGATTCCGACGAGTCTGAAGACGCGTTCTTTGTGGATTCAGGTTTGAGCTATGACGGCGCGGCCGTTACTACTCTTTCCGGTCTTAGTCATCTCGCGGGTGAGACTGTGGCAATATTGGCTGACGGAGCCGTACAGGCGAATAAGGTGGTGAACTCGTCGGGCCAAATCACCCTGGACTATGCGGCCTCAAAGGTGCATGCCGGATTGCCTTATACCTGCGACGTCGTAACCATGCCGATTCCGCTATTGACCCAAGGCGGTGGGATAGCGGCGCACAAGCTCAGAATCGTAAATCTGGCCATGCGGTTTTACAATACCTATGGATGCAAGGTGAGTTCGGACGGCGCGGTCTATAACACGGTGCATTTTCCGTTGGTGGATAACGCCATCGAGCTCTACACCGGGGACCACATGATTAATTTCCCGGGAGGGTTTGATCGGTACGGGCTGATTCGCATACGGCAGGATATCCCCTTGCCGTTTACCCTTCTGGCTATCATGCCAGAGATACAAATCGACAAGTGAGGTGATCCATGGGACTGTGGGGCAGTATTCGGAAAGCGGCAAAGAGATACGGCCGGGTAGCGGCCGGCGTTGTTACCGGTGGAGCATCGGAACAAATCCTCGGAGCAAAAAAAATCCTTGAGGATGTTTCCGGGATAACGGAGGCAAGGAAGGCTCAAGACAGCGCCGAGAACGAAATCGCGGCCGAAGCGGCTAAACTTAAGTCAGAAAAGAAAGCGGCCACGGCCGCTGAGTATGCGGCACTGGAAGACGCGCGCAAGAAGAGGGCGCGCATTCGAGGACGTCAATCTACCATCCTGGCCGGGGCGCTAGGGGATACGCTGCCGAACTTTGGCCAGAGAACCTTGCTCGGGGTTTGATGTGGGACCGCTGGGCGTATTATCGCTTGCCTCTCTGGCTGGTTCATCGTTCCTGGGCGCATGGAGCCAGTACGAGCAGGGCAACACTCAGGCCGACGCCTATAAGATTGATGCTTCGCGTCTACGGGGGCTTGCCGCGCAAGCCAGGCTTCAAGGAAAGATCCAGGGTTACCGTCAGAAACAGTACGCCGATAAGGTTCTGGGTGCCCAGACGGTTGCCATAGCTAAGAGCGGCGGCAGCATGGACGATCCCACATCCCAGATGCTCCTGAATGAATCGATACAGAATGCATCGCTTGATGAATGGCTGATCAAGTATGGAGCAATGCTTGAAGAGAGCAACTATAACATGCAGGCCATCGAGGCGAAGCGGGCGGCCGCGTCCTCGAGATCGGCCGGGAAGCTCGGCGCCATCGGTAGCATTCTGGGCGGAGTGGCCAATATCGGCGGGGCCTATATGGGGATGAAGCGGTGAGAGTGCCGACCTATGAGCCTCAGGTAAGCCCGAACCTGCCGGACGCGGGTGTGCGACCGAACATAGAGGCCCGGACGGCTCCGGTCAGGGCGCTTGAAGGCGTTGCGTCCGGCCTTGGTCAGATCGGGCAAGTGCTCATGCGCGAACAGCAGCGCCGGAACGAGAGATTGAACTCTCTTGAATCCCTGGATCTGCGCAACCGGTTTGAAACCGAAGCTCAAACACTGATCGATGATTCCCTATCCCTGCAGGGGTCACAGGTCATAGGGGCCACGCAGAAGCACCGCGAGGTCGTGATGGCCCTGGCCAGGAAGTACGCCGAGCAGGCGACATCGGACGCAGTAAGGGATCATTTTAACGAGGCTTCGGGTCGGGTCATCCTGGCCAGCGTGAATCAGATCGCATCGCATGAGCGGCAACAGACGCATGCGGCCATGACCCAGGGGATCGATAACGCTATTACCTTGGGAGAAAGGGCCATTGGGGCAAGCCCTGACGACAATACTTTCCAGGCCACGTTGGGCGGACTGTATGCCGATATTGACAAGCTGGGACTTCCGGCCGAAACCTCCACGGCGTACAAGGTAAAGGCTAAGGCCGTATTCGCGGAAGGTCAGATAATTTCCATGGGGCGCCGTGATCCTCAGGCGGCCATGGTAAGGCTTGAGCAATACGAGCAGGAGCAATCCCTTGACCCTGACAAAGTGGCGGCCCTGCGGTCGCATCTGGAGCAAGAAGGAAAGTCTCAGCTTTTCACCCTGGCCGATGCATCCATGCGCAAGATGTTTGTCAGGAAAGACGGTGGGTTCAACTATGCCGGGATGAGTCGCTGGCTGGTGGGGCTCGATGCTCAAGGGGTGCCGAATTACAAGTCCCTGGGCCTGGATTACTCCCAGGCCAATGCTCTGCAAAACACTTATGATCAGGAAGTGAGCAAGGTGCGTTCGCTTGTGGTAGAAGCCCGGGCCGAAGAGCGGTACGCCAGGCAGGCCGAACTGTACGAAAAGCAGGTCCAGAAGGCGCTTGAAAAAGAGGACCAAGCCGCGGTCATCGCCAAGGCTGAGCAGACGGCTTGGAACGATGCGTTTCGCGGTATGAGTGAAAAGGAATGGATCGCCAAGCATGGCCCGGTGCTGCCGACTGATTCGCGCACCATAATCCTGAAGTACATGAATGAGGTTTCCAGCCATGACAAGGAATACGTCAACATGGCGGCCAATGAGCTGGTCCGGGCTTTTGGATGGAATGTCACCGGGACAAAGAAGGACGTTGGGGATGTGCAGCGGTACAACATCGCCATGAACGAGATCAAGACACAGGTCGCGCAGGGCAAGATCCATGGCGAGGACATCTTGACCATGGCCCGGAAGATGGGCGAGGAACGCCAGAAGTTCCTGCAGCACGTTTACGACATAGGTGTCAAGGTCAGTCCGTGGGAGCGTATGAAGGTGTCCGGCAATAATCCTATGGCTAAGCCCGGAGACCTCGGGGCTCGATTGCTGAAAGGCGAGACCGCCAAGCCGGACAAGCAGGCGGCCGGGAAGGACGATACCGAGGGGGTGGGGTTGCCGGAAGGCGTCAAGGCCGTGGAGTCGAAAAAAGTGAATGGAAAAGCCTATGTCAAGGGCTCCGATGGGGCATGGTATGACGCCGGTAACTGATCCTGAGTTGCTTCAAGCGCTGAATGAAGACACTCCGGCGCGCAGGGTCACGGACCCGAATTTATTAAACCAGCTCAATGCGCCGGAACCGATCTTTGCTCCTGATGAAACGAGTCTGTACGACACCCCGGAAGGCGACACCTTCAAATGGATAGCCTCAGGGGCCAAGACCTTTCCGGGCCAGATGGCGGCTTCCAGGTATGCCGCTATGGTGCGCGAACCTGCGCCGACTGTCGCACAGGCCCAGACCGCATTCGATGATAAATGGTACGGCCAACAGATCGGACGCCTGACACCGGTACAGAAAGCCAACCATGCGGCCTTGACTGCTTCTAAGATCGAATCCGGGTATGATAAGAAGACGGCCTGGAAGTCCGCCTATGACGAGATGTTCCAGGCCAGGCAGGCCGACGGCATGAAGGCGGCCGATGCCTTGACGCGGGCCAAGCGGCTGTTGTTCGGTACGCCTGATGATCCCACGGCATATGCTCATGCCGTGGAAAACGAGCGGGTGCGCTTCGAGGCCATCAAGGAATCGGTGCGCGAGGCGAAAGACTCCGATCTGTGGAAGCCATTGCCGGGATACGATAAGCCGAAGAACATCATTGAGGATGTGCTTTTCGGTCTGGGCAACAGCGTCCTGCCGAACATGCTGGCAACGGCCGTCTCTCCCATGCTTGGGCTTCCTGTCATGTACGCGCAGATTCAGGGCGCGGCGTTTCAGGCCATGACCGAGGCGGGCGTACCGGAAGAGCAGGCAGCGCAGGCCGCCATGTGGGACGCGGCCGGCCAGGTGCCGCTGGAGTTCGCCGGGAATATGTTTATGATCAAGGGCATCCTGGGGGCCCGGGGCTGGAAAACCTTTGTAGAGGGCCTGGTCGTGTCGATGGGCTCGGAAGGCTTGACCGAGTTCGCGCAACAGTATCCTGATGCGGCGGCGATGGCCTGGGCGCTTAATCCCGATATCACGCCCGGCGAAATGTTTGATGAACTTCTTTCCGGCCGGACACTGGGAAGCGCCGTGTATGCGGGGCTTGTGGGCGGCGTTACGGGCGGCCTAGTTCATACCGTGGGCGGCGGGGTTCATTCGGCGCTTACCACCGTAAAGCAAGCCAGGATCAATGATAACAAGATCAACACCGTGGCCGATATCCTGACAAGGGCGGCCAAGGGCGAAGCCCTGGACGAAGAAGAGCAGGCCCTTTTCGACCGGCTGAATACGCTGGCGACCGAATCACAAAAGCGCCGGATCATGTACCAGGCGCCTATCAAGACGCCGAACCGGGACAAGGTGTATCAAGGCCTGATTGATTCCAAGCTCACGCGCGAGCGGGCCACGGCCGTGATGAATATCTTTGACTCCATCGCGTGCTCCTGGGCGGATCGCGTGGAGGGTAAGCTGCCCGGTGACTTTTACGAAGAAGTCCTGACCGACTACCGGCCGGGCACGTTTGTGGATTTCCAGGACCGCATAGACGCCGAAGGGATGAAGAGGGCGGCGCAGTATGGGCAGGAGGCGCAGGATCAAGTTATAAAAGGCAATACCTCCGACGATAATCAGTACCAGTCCCTACCCGGATCATCCCCGCGCGGCGCCACCGAATGGATTGATGATATGCAGGCCGTCATTCACGCCTTCGAAGGCGCGGACATCTCCACGCCGATCCACGAAGCGGCCCACGTTATGCAACGCCTCATGGAGCTTTACGACCCCCATGGTTACGCTATCGCTTCGGCCTTTGTCGGGGTCAAGGAAGGGCAGGTCTGGACCGAACAACAGCATGAAGACTTTGCCAAGAGTTTCGAACAGTATTGCATGGACGGCCAAGCGCCGACGGTGCGCCTACGGGACGTGTTCGCCAAGATAAAAAGCTGGATGGTGGACCTGTACCGGCGGCTTATCCATGGAGATCTCGGCATTACGGTTTCACCTGAGATGCGCCGGGTCTTCGATTCCTGGCTGACCACGGAAGCGGAGCGCGAGGCGGAAAGCCTTTATGAGCTCGGGGATCTTGATGGTGTGTCTGAGACAACGGCAGAGCTTTCCAAGGCCGACCTTGACACCTTGCAAGAATATGACGACCTGAGAGCTAAGGCTCACGAGCTGGCCATTGTTAAGCTTGGCAAGGAGCGGGAAAAGGCCAAGGAAAAAGAAATGCGCAACCTCCGGGCCATGGCCGTGGAAATGATCGAGCAGACTGAATTCTATGACCATCTGAAAGACCTGAAGAAGTTCGGCGGGTTCAACCGCGCCTCGCTCTTGGCCAATGGCGGCCTTGATACTGACGACGTGGCCGTGCTGCAGGGCCGCAAGCTTATAAATTCAGACCCTGGCAAGGGCGTCAATTTTGACGAGTTTGCCCATGCCCGTGGATATGAAAGCGCCGAAGAATTCGTCCGGCTGGTCCTCGATATGCCCATGGCCAAGAAAGACGCTATCGAGCGGCGCTATGATGCGCTTGTGGCAGACTTTAAAGAAACCGTTGAAGCCGAAATGCTACAACTGTCCGACGCGGAAAGCTTGATTGACGCTGAGATAGATATTCTAAACCAGCTCTTGAACCGTAAACCGACCAGGGCGGGCCGGAAGACGGCGGCCAAAGTTCTGGGCGTTCAGACCGACGAGGAATATCAGAATCTGAAGATCAAGCTTTCCGCCATGGAAAAGGCCGCCTCCGACGCCTACAAGGCCGCCATGAAGACGGCCAAGGGTGAAATGGTCGATGCCATGACCCAGGCCAAGGAAAAGCAGGACGCGAAGATTACGAGCTTGAAAGCGAAGCATCTTGAAAAGGTCTTGGCCGTGAAGGAAGAACAGAAGGCTATTATCGCCCGGATGAGGGCGCGGAATAAAGAGCAGGTCGAGATACAGAAGATCAAGCGCGGCCTCCAGCGGACCTTGCGGCGCAAAGCCATGGGCTTCGAGTACCGCGAGCAGATCCGGGCGCTGCTGGCTCAGTATATGAAGGTGCCGAAGTGGCAGGCTTCCGATGTGCCGGCCGTATCGCTTGAGCAGTTCCTGGAATCCAAGGCCACGGTATGGGGTAGTGTGCAGCTCCTGCAGGATGCCCGCAAGGCCCTGCCCTCCGCTACTAGGGATATGGGAGATAATCAGACGGCCATGCGCCCGGCGCGGTTCAGCCTGGAGGATTGGGAGAACATTAAGGACTTGACCGACTCCCTGATACACATGGACAAGTGGGAGCGCGAGCACGACACCGAAGAAGCCAAGCGAGAGATCGCAGACCTTGCGGCCGGTATTTATGCGGCCAGGGGCGTCGACCCCGCCTCTCCGGTCATGGGCGAGATGATCGCCAGGGATCAAGGTCAACCTTACTGGCAAAAAGTTAAAGAATTCGGTGCCCGTCATCTGGCCGAACTTCGCAAGGTGGAATTCATCTGCATCGCCCTGGACGGCGGACAGCGCATGGGTCCAGTATGGCAGGCTGTTTTTAGTCGAGTGGCCAAGGCCTATGACACCGAACTCTACATGATCGATGATTACACAGCGAAACTCAAGGGCGTTCTGGATCCGTTCTTGAAGCAAGACGGGTGGGCATCTCAGATGTTCGCCTTTGGCGGCCGGCAGCTCACCAAGGAGCAGGTTGTCTTGATGGCCTTGAACAGCGGTGATGAGTACAACCTTTCCAAGCTGCGCGACGGCCAGAACATCAGGCTTGATCAGGAATCCGATGAAGATTGCGACGCCCGGATACACCAATTCCTAGAGGATTCGCTTTCGAAAGAAGAATGGCAGCTCGTCTATGACGTATGGGGCCTATTCGAAACCCT
>JBDKSM010000113.1:0-8307 GCA_039680665.1 Syntrophaceae bacterium
TACCGGCTTTCGGTCTTGGTCGTGACATTGGAAGGCGTCAAGGCCGACCCGCTATCACCGGATGAAAGATGACCCTCCCCGCCGAGCGTGCCATAATACAGCCGCTTGGCGCTCTTGAGCCACGTCAGGGCGTTGACCTGTTCGGCGTTTATGGACCGGGCAATAGCATCATTGTCCGCCGTGCCATACTCAAAATTGTAGTAGTCACCGGTCTGAGACAACCAAATACGCTCCGGAAATCCGTCGTTCGCGGCGAACACAAGGCGGTCCTCAAAGAAGGTCACGAGACGCGGATAGCCGTACACAGCATTGAACGACCCTTCCGCCCAGTAGGTATATGCACTCGTGCCGGGAGGGGCTACAATCACCGTGGCAGTGCCGGTCGTAGCGCTCGCGACCGATGCTATCTGCAGAAGCCCTTTGGCCGTGGCCGTCGCGGGTGATCCGGTGTACGTGTAGACGTAAAGATACATACCCACATGGGCAGCCGTAAGTCCCACACCACCCTTGCTGAACGTAGCAGCTGAAAAGGTAATGTTCACCGTTCCGGAGGTCCCGGAACACGTCAGCGTAACAGCGCTCGCATTCTCGGAATTGAACACCGGCCAGGCCCAGATAACGTCAGCGAGGCTGAAAGACGTGGAGCTCAGTCGTGACAACATGGCCGGCGCATGGTCTTCGTGGCAGATGAAGAGCACGTCGGCGGATTGTGCGAACCGGAGATACGGCAGCTCGGCTTCGGTGTAGGTCGTGGTTACTTCAACCGGGACGCCACCCGAAGTCACCTGCGCGCCGTTGGCATAGAACCGTATGTAATTGTGACCGAACTCCAGGACATAGGCCACAGAGGTGGAATACTGAAACGGTACAAGCCGGGAGACTTTGGAGCTCGTCTTTGTACTGGCGATGTATCGAAGGCCAGGGCGGTTACAGATGCCACCCTGGGGCATGACCACAAAGTTTGTCAGCTCGGAACATCCGGCCGCATACTTCTCATGGTCTACGCGGCCCCACAGTCGTGGCGAAAGCTCGCCGGCCACGAATGACGGCTGTATCCTGATGGACGTGCTACCGCTCATTTACCACTCCGCAAGCCATTCCTCGTCATCATCGGATGATGTATACCCGCCGGCCGATAGCCATTGATCGTCACCGGCATCTGGATAATTGTTCTGCGAACAGTCAATCTCGATTGCCCTGGCGATGGCCTCCTCATACCGCTCCAGCATCTCGCTGCTTTTACTCGACCGATCACCAAACTTCGGCGCCATGTAACTGGCCAGGAGAAACCGCAGGGCCTTGACGAAATGTGGAGGGTATTTACCGATCACCGCGAGGTCCTTGGTGTAGATAAGATACGCCTCTTCGAGATCGGTGCAGATCATTTGCCCCGAAACCTCGTACTCCGTGTCGGTAATGCGCTGCTCGGCGTCGACGTCCCATAGGTAGCGAGCGGCCAGGCAATCGGCCGGCAGCTGATATGCGTAATCGTATTCGGATGTCGGCGCCGTAGTGCTGGCAAGCGCAGCAGTGCCACGCGCGAACTTCCAGTCGTGGCACTCCAGAATCTCTTTTACGCAGTCATCCCACCACAGATTGAGCTGCCTTTCAGCGTCATTGGTCGGGTTGTCCAGGTCGGCAATCTGCTCAGTAACACCAAGGAGACCCAGGGCCTGATTGCCGATGATCATTTTGGACGCCATTGCCTATCACCTCTTGAAGCCGGGCGAACCCGGCTTTTACTCTTCCTTTCCTTTGGGCTTCGTCGGTTCCTTGTCCTTGCCAGGAGCCTTCACCGATGGATTCCGGATCAGATTCGGGTTGATCTTAGTGCCCAAGCGCGGGGCCTGATCCACCCGTTCAACGTATTTTTCCGCCGACGCAAAATGATGAGGGACCTTCTCTTCAGGCTTTGGGGCAAACTTGTCACCAGGCTTGAACAGTCGTCCTTTATGAAAACACTTCCGGGTGCATATGTATTCCGACATGCTTTTACCTCCTATGGGTTTTCTGTAATATTGAGGCTCGGCTTTACGCGTATCGTCCCCGAGGTATCGGTATATCCGATCTTCTGGACCTGGTCGCCCGAGCCGCTAGGCGCAGTTGTCACCGCCAAACCGGAGGTTGTCGACACGTAAACCGGCAGGCCGGGTCCATCAAATGCCCAGGAACTGCAATGCATGACGCCATCCGTCAAGGCCTTTGCCACGCCGCCGCTATTTGCGGTCTCTACCATGATCATGATATCGCCAACGGTATTCGATGCATCGGCATCGGCCTTGCGGACATACGGGAACCCAGGCCCCATGCTGGTAGACACATAGACGATATCTCCAAGAGTCACGTTCGTGGCCGGGACCACGCGCCGGACCGTGCCGACATAATCATTGTATCCCGGCTGAGCGTCGATGATGATCTTACCGAGCCTGCCTTGAATCAGAAAATCCCACATGGCCCCGACGCACAAGAACCCCAGAACCACAGCTACAACGACAGACGCCGCTCGTTTCATAACGCCTCCTCGAATAGAGAGGGGCAATAAGCCCCTCTCCTTTGGCTTCTCTCATGTTACGACGTCAGGCCGAGCGCCACGGGATCCATATTGGTCTGCTGATCGAGCTGCAAACCCGCCGTGATAGTTCCGCCGGAGCCATTGGCCGTGCCCACGGTATAATAGAATCTGACATACCGCTTCACGTTGTTCGGCAAGTAGATATCGATCGGCCGATAACCCGCTACGCAAGTAGCCTGCGCAAGGGCTCCGGTATCGACGAGATCCACCGCCGTCCCGAAGGCATCATCGCTGTCGGTCTGAAGCTTGACTTGCAACGTGCCGGTGTCGCCAGCGCTGTCAAAATCGGTCGTCAACTGGCAAAACACCTTGATCGGTTCACCACGGCCAACGCCGGCCTTGGTCAGATCGATGAGGTTAGAAGACGCAGCATTGCCGATGTTGAAGGCCAACGTCTGATCATCGCTGCACAACAGATCTTTGTCCTGTATCATGATCGTATCTCCTTTCGCCTTACGACAGGGCGCTTTCGGTCGTCACAATGGCGTCGACCTTCTTGATGGGGACGCCGAGGAAGTTGGACTGGAATCCACGGCCGAACGGTGCTTCGCTGGTGTAGAACGCATTGCTCTTGTTGATGGCCAACTGGTCAAACTGCGTCTTGAGGTTGCGGTTGCAGTAAAACACCGGCTTGCCCATGCGCAGGTTCGGAACCCAGTTCATGGCCTGGGCCAAAAGATTGGCCGACGCTACACCGTTGGTCGTTGCGCCCGTGGTGGCCAAAGCGGTTTCAACGTTGGCGATTCTCACGATATACCGCCAGTCACGCACGCATAGGCCGCATTTCCATTGATAATGCGTACGGTAGCCCTGGTACCTGCCGGCCGGAGTCGCGCTGTCGAACAACGTCTGCTCGCCCAGGTCCTGGGAATAGATACCCGCCTTGGAGCCCTTGGGGAAAATACCGTGGACGGTATTCAGGCCCCACACGACTAGCCAGATAGAGCTGGTATCATCCCCCGATCCACCGGCATTCAGCACGTTATTGTTGCCGAGGCTAGTGGTGGCCAGAAGATCATAGTACCGCGGAGCCAAGCCCAAAAACTTCTCGGGATCGGAATCGGTATCACCATAAATCAAGGTGTCCGCGAACTCCTGATTCATGGCCTCCAGGAAAGCCCGGTCCTCAGAAAGACGGAATTCAGCCGTATTGCCGTTGAGGTCAGCCAGGGCCTTATCAACCTCGGCATAGGCCTCCAGCATACCACAGGTATCATCGACCTGAACCGTGGTCGACTTGGACGGCTGAACGCCATAGTTGAGCTTGCGCCAGGTAACCGATGGCAGGTCGGTGCGTATCGTAGTGCGGTGCCCGGTAGGCAAGTTTCCTTCGGCCCAGACCATATCGTCAAGGATCTCATTGGTTTCGTTGAGCATCTCGACGATGGCAGATATTTTGCCGTCAGGGTCGACGCGTTTAGCCCAATCAGCCAGGGTCAATTTTGTTCCGATAGTAGACATGGTTTATTCTCCTTTCTTGGACATATTTGGGTAGAGCAGTTCGGCTGTGGTTCTTTCTGCGCTGCCGCCTGTAAACGAGCGCTCGAATACGTCTGAGGAAATCAGATCCGCGAGCTTAACGGACATCTTGATAATCAACGGGTTGTCACCGATACCGGTGGTATCGAGCATGGCCTTGAAATCTTCGGCCTTGATGCCGGCCGCTTCCGCGATCTTGCCCAGAGCTTTTGCGCCGGCTGAAACTTTCTCCGCCTTCTTGTCGCCGTATTCCTTGACAAGCGCGGCCTCGGTCTCTTTGGCCGCTCTGGTGATCTCGGCTTCAGCGGCCGCAAGCGATTCACGCTCATCCGTAGCCATGGCCTCGAACAGACCCAGGGCCTGCTCTTTGCTCAGGCCGAACTTGTGAACGAATCCCGCGAATTTGGCCGACTCGGCCTTGATGAAGTCATCCGGCAGACCCTCGAACTTCTCAGGTAATCCGTATTCTTCGGGCTTCCCAGGAACGACAGGAGCCTTTGCCTGCAACTCCGCAAGCTGCGCCTGCGTGGTCAAATGCGCCTTTGCCAGCGATTCGACGCCGTCAAACCCCTTGATAGCCTCGTTGCCTTTCAGGTCATCCGGAAGCGAATCGTACCATTTCGCATCGCCGCCACCCGCCCCGGTGCCACCCGTAGGGTCTTGGTTTTGCTGACCGTTTTCGTCCATAAAATCCTCCCATTTCGGGCAACAAAAAAAGCGGCCGTCAGAGTGTCAGGCCCCTGACGGCCGCTTCATTTGTTCTTTCGCCTCCCCTTCGCCTGGCCGGGCGTCGGGGAAGACCCGTATTTTTTATGTGGTACTATCGGCTATTCGCCGCTTGCCACCTCGCTTTGTCGTGCTTTACCGCTCTTTATCATCGCCTGGAATATTTCAGGCTTGACCTCTACCAGCCGGAAAAGAACTTCATTTCCTACTGCCCGGCGCCCTTCATTAAAATATGTGTCGCTGTTGCCGGTATAGCTCGTCGCGAACACGCCGCAGATCTCGAACAGCCACCACAGGAATTCCCGGCCCTGCCGGGTATCGGCAATCGCTGCAATCGCGCTCGAGATCCCCCGCTCAACGCGTTCCAGGGCTTCCTTGCGCGTCCGGATCTCGTTGGCCAAGAACTCGCTTTGAAAGTCCTGTTTCACATGGCCCCCTGTAATGCGGTCAGCGCGTTCTGACCATTGCCGAGGTCAGCCTGAGACAGCGCCTTCATGCGCTCAACCTCCATGTTGGTTTGCTCATCGGCCTTATCCTCTTCGGCGGCCTGCTGCCTTCGCGCCCGAATCTCTTGAACCTCATCGTCAGACCGGTTAAGCGCCGGCGCTATGCCGGTGATGTCCGCCACCTCATCCATGATCTTGTCGGCGTCCATCTTATCCAGGGTCTCAGGTAAGAGCTGAGACAAATCAACGCCCACGGCTAGATAGGCCTGCGTAGCCCGCAACCCGGCCAACTTCTGAGCTTGGGCCAGCGAGGACACGTAATCGATCTCTAATTCTTCTCCTTGGAGCTCTTGCGGCGCGGGCGGAAGGAGTCCTCGCTTGAGCAACGCCGAATACGTGAACTCGATGACGGGCTCCAGGAATTCATCGGTCTGACGCTCTATGGCGGGTCCCAGCGCGAAGAGCTTTTCTTCCTTGCGCTCCAGGATCTCGGTTGCCGTCATGTCCGGCTTCTGCTCCAACATAATGAAAAGATCAGTATAGAGGCAGCGCTCAATAATACTCCTGACGTCGTTAATCCCCTCGGTGGCGGCCTGGATGTCATGCTGTATGTTAAACAGCGGTCCGTATTGACCGGCCTTATCAACGTCCATGTAATTGCGTCCGCCGGGCAGTGTATTGATGCGTTTATCCTTGAGCGATAGCGGGGCCACCATGGGCGGATCTACTCGCAAATGCTCGGCTCTCAACTTGGTCATCTGCATTTCTTGCAGCATCTTGATCTGTCTCAAAACCTCATGGCCGGGGCCTACGCCATATGCCGTATGGTTCACGCTATCCCATCGCGGCACGGCGATAGGCTTCTCATCAAACCCCGATTCCCCCATGACGTCTTCTCCGGACAGCTCGAAATAAACCGACCTGTACGCCATATTGAGCACGTCTATGCGCGTTACATCCCGGTTCTTGCGCGGCTCAACAAGATGATAGACCGGAAACAGCGTATAGTAATTCTTGTTTTCCATGGCCGTCCTAACCGCCGGAGTGACACGCTCCCGCCCCCACCGAGCAACCATGTTTTTGGCCGTCATAAAGAGCTTGCGGCAAAGAGTGTCCACGGTGCCATCTGTGCCGACATCAATCCAATATTCCCCGACAGTCATTGTGGAAAATCGAACGAAGCGCCGGAAGTCGAGCTCCATGGACAATGCCGCCGTGCCGAACCCACCCTGCTCATGATAGGCAAGGTGCGACTGGTTATAGAAATTCGATTTGTCGAACGCGTTGTAAATTGCGGTCTCTACCTTGTAGAAGTATTCCTTGAAGGCTTTATGCTTATTCTTATCCGGGTCAGACGATTGGAGCTTAAACCACGGGCGCGCTGGCGAATTCAGCCCGCCCTGAATGCCTGCCGCCAGATACCGCAAGGCCACCGAAGCCGAAGGATCGATCATCTTTGCATATCGATCGTTCTTGTTCTCACCAGGATTGTCGCCCTCGAACATGCCGCGACTGGGAGACAGATACCGTACCAGGTCCTTGTACTCTGTATCGTAGGAGTCACGCTTACCCTTCAGGAAATTATACTTCCTGAGGGCGTCTTCTATGGCCTGCGTCTTCGCCATTACCGTGCGCCCCCGGCCGCCATAAAGTTCAGCGGATCGTACTTTTGCTGCATGCCGAGATCATGCACAAGCTGCAGTTCGGTAATCTTTTCCGGAAACTGCGCTTTAAGCAGCGGGTCCCGGATACGCGCCATGCAATCCAAGATGTCATCATGGAGGGATACCGGAAACGCGTTGTACTCGTCGTTGATGAACACGTTCACCAGGTCCCGCTGCTTACCTTCGTAATCAATGAAATACAGAAAATTCGGCATGAACATCCGGCCTGCCTCAAAGATCGGCACTAGGGTGCGGATACGGTCAAACTTCGGCATCGCCCCACCGAGCGGCACAATCTCGAAGCGATAATTCTTGTGGTCTTGCTCTTCTTTGATGTGCTCAATGTCCGAGTCTTTGCCATATTTTTCATATCCCGTCTTAATCGGTCGATACGTTCGATGGAAGTGCATCAACCGCTCGGTGCGCTCGGTCAGGTTCAGGCGGTCGCGCAGGCCGTCGACCAGGTAATAGTTTTCGTCCTGGCCAAGGGCTATGACCAACATGACGGTATAATCGTTGTCCTTCTTCTTCTCGCCGGCGGGATCACAAAGCAAATACAGGTTAAGGCCGGTCAAGGTCTTGGGTGAGTAGAACCGCAACCACTCGGCTTTGAACCCCTGCGCCTTGTCCGCTGCCGGATCCTGCAGCATCTGGCATGAAAACACATACGGCCCCATGTCGCGTCGCTTCTTGGCCAGGGCCTCCTGATCCAGCAGCACCGGCGCGCCATCGTCCTTACCATTGCACGTGGCCGGAAAGATGCGCGGGGTGACGCTACCGCGGTCCAGCATAACCTTGTAGGTGTCGTTAAAATGATACCGCGTGCCAATAGTGCGGACAGCGCCGCCATCAGCGCCCAAGTTGAGCGACAACGCCCAGGCATCCGTCACCTTGGCGATCATTTCCGGAGTCGTGACTGACTCCCTGGTTACCACGTCATCGTAGACCAGTAGCTTGAAATGCTTCGATGTCGGCTGGCCATCGACAAGACCCCATGCCTCAACCGTGGCCTCTTTGGGGTTGGTCTTGCGCTTGACGATAATACCGTCATCCTCTGACCACTTCGGACTTTCATGCTGAGGGTCGGCATGGATGATATCATGAAATAGCGCCTTGAGCACATTGTTACCCTCGAGCTCGCGCTTGATCTGCCGCAAAAACCCCTTGGCGATCGGCCTGGTATGGCTGAAGATCCCCACGGTGATCTCAGGATCATTGAGGATGTCTTGAATGGTCTTAGCAAACGTTATGATCGTGCTTTTGTAGTGCTCTCGAGCCCACAGGTCCAAATGCCCATCGGGGTCAGCCTGCACTTCCCGGCAGCGGTCATAGATCCATTGCCGATCGGCATCCTTACGGCCCAGGACAAAAACAAGCAGGAAGAACAGGTCTTCCTGCGCGAGCCGCCGCATGGCGCCCT
>JBDKSM010000114.1:0-3157 GCA_039680665.1 Syntrophaceae bacterium
GCGCATCCTCCAACTCATGGTCGAAGAGGATGGTGTTAAGCGTCATGTACACCTTGGCGCGATAGCGATGGCCGTAATCGGCCAGCCTGGCGATATCGGCCAAGGTGTTGCCGGCCGCGGCCCTGGCCCCGAAAGCCGGTCCGCCGATGTATACGGCATCCGCGCCGTGGTCGACGGCGGCCTTGCCGCAGGCATAATCCTTGGCCGGCGCCAGCAGTTCGATCGCTTTCATCGTCATGTTTCTATTCCGGCCGCTTTCAAAGGGCTAAAGGCTTTCAGCCTTGCGCGATGTTATGGTGGTGCGGCGCTGCTCGTAATTGCTGTCCGGCGGCAGATTCCGCCGGGCCGACATCTCCTTAACCAGTTTATCGCAGCGCTCATTCTCGGCATGACCCGCATGTCCGCGCACCCATTCGAACGAGACATGGTGCTTGGCCGCCAGATCCAGCAGCTCCTCCCAGAGGTCGTAATTCTCGGCCGGCTCGTCCGGGGTGCGCATCCAGCCGTTCCTGCGCCACTTCTTAGCCCAGCCCTTGCTCATGCCGTTGGCCACATACTGCGAATCGGTGCGCACCAGCACGCGGCGGGAGTCTGTGAGCTGGCGCAGGGCCATGATGCATCCCATGAGTTCCATGCGGTTGTTGGTGGTGCGGCGATACCCCCCCGCTATCTCCTTGCGGGCATGATCTTCGAAAATGACGGCCCCCCACCCGCCGGGACCCGGATTCCCGATGCTGCCGCCGTCGGTGTAGATCAGGATATCATAATCGTCCGGATCGAGCGGAGTCAACGCTGCCGCCGTGCGGGGCTTGGGGGTGAACGTCCTGTGCCCTGGGTCTTTCAGCCAGGCCTCGGCCTCGGCCAGGGTTGTAAACCCCTTAAACCTAGCGCCGTTAAAACCGCGCACCTGCATCTCGGCGCCCTGGGGTCCGAACCAAGTGCGATAGATACCGGGCTTGCGTCCCACGGCCACGGCATAAAAGGATTTCTTCGCTTGAGCCATATCCTAGTAGCTGACTCTAGGCGGGGCCTGGATTTTAGTCAAGTTCAAATGCATGCCCGGACGCCGGAAACATCAAGTGTCCGACGCGCATCTCGTCATAGGCTTGACCAAGGATGCGGCGTCCAGCCCATGTCACTTGTCTTTGGGGTGACGATTGCGTATATCTATATATATCCGAACAGGGTTTACGGCCTAAAAAAGGGGACGCGTATGCAGGACAAGGCCATGGCCATGGTATGGGCCTCCTTCGCGGCCGACACGCTGGCGCTGGGAGCGCACTGGATCTATTCCATCAAAAGGATAGCCCGGGACTTCGGACGCATCGAGACGTTCCGGGACCCTGTCACGCAATCCTACCATGCCGCCAAGCATAGAGGAGACTTCACGCATTACGGCGACCAGGCCTTCGTGCTCCTGGAATCCCTGGCCGCCAGGGGGGGGTTCGACCCCCAAGATTTCTCCCGGCGCTGGCAAGCACTTTTCAAGGGCTATACCGGCTACTTTGACCAAGCCACAAAGTCTACGCTGGAAAACCTGGCCTCAGGCACCCCATTCCTGGAGGCGGGGTCGACCTCCAATGACCTGGCGGGCGCTGCGATGATCGCCCCTCTGGCGTATCGGCTCAGGGATGAGGAGGACCGAATGGCGGAAGCCGCCCGGACCCTGACGACCCTGACACATAATGACACCCTTACCGTGGATGCGGCTGAGTTCTTCGCGCGCGTAAGCTTCCGGGTTCTCCATGGGGCCAGGCCGGTTCATGCCGTGCATACGGTCATTGAAGCCTTTTTCAAAGGCACCCCGATCGAAGCCTGGACGCACAAAGGGCTGATGGATTCATCCGATGAGAGCCCGGAGGTCATCAAAACATTCGGCCAGGACTGCCACAGCCCGGATGCCTTCCCGAGCGTGATTCACCTCATAAGCCGCTATGAAGACGACCTCAAGGAGGCCCTGGTCCAGAACGTAATGTCCGGGGGCGACTCGGCCGCGCGCGGCATGGCCGTGGGCATGGTGCTCGGGGCTCATCTGGGCATGCCGGCCATTCCCGAAAACTGGATCCGGGACCTGAATACGGCTCAAGCGATCCAGGCACTGCTGGAACAGATGCCGTAGTACGGCGCCATGGTCTTGCTGCGGATATTTCATGGTTTGCCGTTGATTTATCGTCCCGGTCATATACAATGACCGACTATATCGATCGAGGAGGTATGTGATGAAGAGACCTCTGGGCCTGATGTTCATCCTGTTGCTCTTTGCGATCCCCGGATTTGGCGGGAACATCAAGAAGGTGGTGCTGTATCAGGACATGGCCTACATCACCCAGGAGAAAGCGGCGCAGGACCATGAGGTTGTCCTGATTGCGCCGCCGGATATCGTTCTGGATTCGATCCTGGCCTCTGCGAAGCCGGGCGGGACGCTGAACAGCCTGGAGATCGAGCCCTGGCGGGCGAGTTCGGGCAAGGCCAAGCAGCTCCAGGAGCTGCTGAATCAGAAGAAAAGCCAGCTCGAAGGCAAGAAACGTCAGCAGGCCACCTACGAGAAAGAGATCGAGATCATCTACACCGCGGCCCAGGCCACGCGCAGGGACAATGCCTTTCCAAGGCAGCGTCTGGTCGATTCCCTGGCCTTTATCGATGAGCGCGTGAACGCGCTCAATGCCAAAGCCATCCACACTGGTCAGGAGATCACGGAGCTTGCCACCCAGATCAAGGACCTGGAGGAGCAGCTGCAAACACTCTCCCAGCGCCAGGGTTACCGCATCACGGCCAAGGCGGATGGGGTGCTGAGCATCTCCTATGCGGTAAGAAACGCCTTCTGGCGGCCGGAATATACGCTCACGGCCGTGCCGGGCAAAAACGCGTTGACTATTGAAACGTCCGCGCGGCTGTGGCAGTCCACGGGCATGGACTGGGAGGCCGAAGAAATCCTGGTCTCCACGGGCAAACCCGGCTACGGCATCCAGGCACCTGACATCCGGCCCTGGTACATCGCCGCGCCCAGGGCAGCGAGACGCAAGATAATGGCCGAGGCCGCCATGATGGCCACACCCCTGCAGGCCGATGAGGCCCCCGCGCCCGAGGTCAAGGCCACCTCGACATCCTTCTTTATCGGCGCCGCGAGATCCGTTACGTTGCCCGGCGATGGAACGCC
>JBDKSM010000115.1:0-3793 GCA_039680665.1 Syntrophaceae bacterium
GTACGGCTCAAGTCCTTTATGTTCCTTTGTCAGCTTCTTTATGATGTCGTCGCTGAGCGAGAGAAGCCGTATCTGGCGGAAGGAATTGACGTTTGTCAGCGTGGGCGCGGGGTACACCATGGCGCCGTAGAGAATGGCGTCGACGTGGTTATCGATCATCAACTGCGCCCCGTCCTCAAAACTGACCATCTGGGCCTGGACGTCTTTGTACGTGATGCCGTACATCTCAAGTATTCGCCTTGTGACAAGCTCCACTGCCGAGCCTTTGGGCCCGGGAGTGATCTTTTTCCCTTTCAGCTGCTGTATGCTTGTTATGCCGGAGTCTGCAAAGACCGCGAATTGCATGGGCTCCGCAAAGAGGGTCCCCAGAACGCGGATATTGCGGATTTTCTTGCCCTGAAAGGGGCCGGTGCCTTCCCAGGCATCGTTCACGACGTCGGAAAAGGAAAAGGCGATATTGAGCTTGCCGCCGGCCACGCCTATGACGTTCGCATAACCACCCACCGGCACGTTGGAGCCCTTGATATTGGGGTTTCTTTTCAGGACATCTTCCAGCATGGCCGTTCCGATCACCTGCCAGAGACCTCCTGCGGGCGCGGTTCCCCACTTGATGTCAATCTGGCCCGCCGCCATGGCTTTCGGGCCCATGGCAAAGACGACACATACGGCAAAAACTGCAAGTACAATCACCGAACCGATCTGTTTTTTACCAAGCATTGGCTAACCTCCTTTGGGTCGTTAAGATTACGCTATGATTTCGCACTATGATCCCTCTTCTGTAGTATATCTCACTTTGATGCCATATCTATTGCGGTCTTTCTTCCCTTCAACTGGAAGAGGGCCAGGATTATTATCAAACACACACCGATAGAGGCCATGATCAAGCCCGGGGCGATGAGGGCAATGGCGGCCATGAAGGCGATCGCTCTCTCCACAACTCCGAGCGTGCGCCTGAAGTAGCCGGAGATCGAAACGGCAAGGCAGAACACGCCGATGATTGCGGTCACCACGGAGAGGATTATGCTCATCGTGGAACCCATGAGGAGAAGGCCGGGGTCATACGCGAACATAAAGGGCACGATGAATGCCACGAGGGCCAAACGGGTGGCGGTCCACCCCGTCTTCCACGCATCGGCGTCTGCTATTGCGGCGGCGGTAAAGGCCGCGGAGGCGTCGGGCGGGGTGATCATTGCAAGACAGGAGAAGTAGAAAGCGAAAAGATGGGCCGCAGGCATCGATAGTCCGAGGCCGATCAGGGCGGGGATGACCGTCGCGGCCTGGATAATATAAGCGGGCGTGGTGGGTAATCCCATGCCCAGGATAAATGCTACGAGGCAGCCGAGGATAAGGCCCAGAAGCAGGTGGCCATGGGCAAGATAAATGAAAGCGCTTCCAAGCCGGTGGCCGAGGCCCGTCATGTCCACGGTTCCCACGATGATGCCGGCCGTGGCGCAGGCTATCATGACGATAAGCATGCGCACCGCCCCGTCTTCCAGAGCGGCCAGAACCACCGGCAGGCTCATCCTCGTCGATTTTCGAAACTGCGCCGCGACGAGGGCGCTCACACAGCCTATGCCGCCGGCCAGCCGCGGCGTGAACCCGGCGACAAGCATGTATATGAGTGCGATGATGGGGATGATCATATGACCGTACTGCTTGATGGTTTCCCTGACGGTAATGTCCGCGAACACCGGCTGGAGTTTGAGCTTCCTCGCTTCAAGGTCTATGATGAAAAAGAGGCTCATGTAGAAAAGAATGGCAGGGAAGATAGCATACTTGAGGATTGTCGAATAGGGGATGCCGCTGAAAGCCGACATGACGAAGGCCGCAGCCCCCATGACCGGCGGCATTATCTGCCCGCCGGTGGATGCCGCGGCTTCCACCGCCGCGGCGAAGTTCGCGTGGTACCCGGCCTTCTTCATCATGGGGATGGTGACGCTTCCTATGGTGGCGACGTTGCCCGTGGCGGTGCCGCTGATCATCCCGAAGAGCGTGCTTCCCACGACGGCGACCTTCGCCGGCCCCCCCGTGGTTCTGCCTGCAAAAGCGAAGGCAATGTTACTGATGAGGGTGGTGCCGCCGCATCTCAGGAGAATTGATCCAAAAATGATGAAAAGGGCTATTTCGGTTGCTGATACCCCCAGGGGGATGCCAAATATGCCGCCCATGGAAAGGAAGTTGAAGTCGATGATTGCCGTCCAATCCGTCGGCGCCGCCCGGAGGAGGCCCGGGAGAAAGGGCGCGATGAAGGGATAGAAGATGAAGGCCACCGCCACGTACAGAAGCCCCGAGCTGACGACGCGTCGGGCCGCCTCGAGGACGAGCAGTATACAGACGACGCCAAGGACCTTTTCATACCAGGCAAGCGGCGAGATCAATGAATATCGTTCAACGGTAATCCACTCGTAATTCCAGAGTACGTAACCGATTGTGAAGAAAACGGCGATTAAGGGAATAACATCGAACCGGGATTTCTTGCCCCGGGTGGTTCCTTTGGCGTCGTACACCAGGAAGACAAGCAACAGGCCGAGACCCAGGTGGATCGATCTCTGCATGAGAGCGTCGAGAGACCCGAACAGGGCCGTATAAAGCTGGAAGACGGACAGCAACACCCCTACAATTGATGCAAACTTCTTGAGCGCTGGCTTGTCGCACCAGTATTCCTTCCACGTAAGGGTGGTCATGTCCGTGCCTCCTCAGTTCGATTTCGCGTTAAGCTGTCATTCTCCAACAGTCTCCAATTACCTGTTTTCCAGGTGCCATCACCTGCAACTGTACAAAGTACCGCAATACGTGCCGGGTGCTGCAACTGCATGAAAATCAAACCCATCTGACGGTTACCGTCTTCTCGTCAAGGAACAGTTTGACTGAATCCATTCTGGATTTCGAGTTCCCGAAGAAGGAGTCTTTCTTGGAGCCCAATCCGAAGAACGCATAGGGCTGCGGTATGCCGGCGTTGACACCCACATTACCCACTTCGCATTCCCTCGTAAACTTGCGCGCGGCCTTGCCGCTTTCCGTGACTATGCATGCGCTGTGGCCGTAATTCGTTGAATTGATCCAGCCGATGACCTGATCCAGATCGTCCATCCGGAAGAGGTTGCACAGAGGCCCGAACGCCTCTTCCCGTGCTATGTACATGTCGGATGTAACATTTTCGAAGATGCTGGCCCCGAGAAAGTATCCTTTCTCGTAGCCTTTCACCTGCGCCTTGCGGCCGTCAAGTATGAGCTTTGCCCCCGATTTCAGGCCCGACTCGATGAAACTGACCACCTGGTTCTTGCCCTTCAAGGTTGTCAGAGGACCGAGTTCAACGGTCTCGTCAAGGCCGTAACCCATCTTCAAGGCGGCTGATGCCTCCAGCAGTTTTTCCTTTAAGGCCTTGTATATCTTGTTGCCTCCGATGATTGCAACGTTGTCGGAACCGAGGCAGCGCTGGCCGGACATGCCGAAACAGCCCCTCAGGATATACCCGACCGCCTGATCGAGGTCGGCGTCAGGCATGAGAACGATCGTATTCTTGCCGTTGCCGTTCAGGGAGGACCTTTTGCCGTATTTGCCGCAGATCTCGAAAAGTTCCTTTGCCACTCGTGTCGAGCCGATAAGGCCTACTCCCCGGACCCTGGGATCGGAGAGAATAACCTTGTTCAATTCCCTCTCGGGTCCCATGTGGAGGAGGTTTGCAACGCCGGGGGGAAAGCCTGCTTCGTCGAGCATCTTGAACATCGCATCCGCCGATACCGGGCACTGGAGGCTTGGTTTCACGATGACCGTGCATCCGCATGCCAGGGCG
>JBDKSM010000116.1:0-25160 GCA_039680665.1 Syntrophaceae bacterium
CACCTTGGTCGTGATGCGGTCCTGGCTCACGTAAGCCAGGCAATAACCGGTATATACCTCATGCACCCGCGACCGGAGCATACGCAGGTAAGCACGAGCCTGGTCCTCATCTTGGGGCTTGCCCAGAGTTTTTTCCTCGATCACGACCACCGTATCGGCCGCGATCACCAGGCAATCCGGATGGTCCTGTGCGATTGACAAGGCCTTTTCACGGCTGAGCCGCGCGCAGAATTCCGGTGGGTGTTCGTCTTGAAGGTGGGTCTCATCGACAGAAGGGACGATCACCTCGAAGGCAATCCCCAGCTGGGACAAGAGCTCCCTGCGACGTGGCGATGCTGAAGCCAGGATGATGCGCATAATGGAAGATATGTATGGGAAATGCGCGGTGCTGTCAATTATCCTGTGTGGAGATGGTGAACTGCGGTGTTTTGATTCTAGGTATGCTTATTGAAAAAACGGGGCGAGATGCCGGGGCTGTTCTGCTTGTAACCTTTGAGCGAAACGGTATTCCTGCGCAGGGTTTCGATCTTGTCTGAAAGTACGGCGCAGCCCTTCTGCATCTCCATCACCAGGGCCGTTTGGATCTTCTGGATTGAATGCAGCAGGGCGATGGACTCCCGGTCGAGCGTGCGGGGATGGATATGCGTCAGATCAGCATCCAGGCTGGTCTGGATGGCGACGGATTGATCGATCAGCCTCGATAGTTCGTCGAAGTCCCCTTTGACCAGGGCCGTGACTTGCTTTTCGGCGATTGTATGCCAGGTCCTGAGCCGTTGGCTTATTTGTGGATGATTTTTTCCCATGATTCCTTAAGCTCAAGCAGGTACTTGACGACCTCGTCGATGGCTTCGGGTTTTTTGTGGTATTCAGCATCGATAATGCGCCTGATCATATAGTTGTACAGCGCTTCAAGGTTATATGCGATCTCGCCGGCATTGAGATTGAGGCTGTTGGTCAGTTCCCACAGTACATTCTGAGCCTTGCCCAAATAGGTGCTGCACGTGGCGTTTTCATGGTTGATCATAGCGTGCTTTCCCTTTCTAAGGAAGGTTATGGCACCATCATAACACATAAGGATCAACGTCCCCTGGTCGGCTGTCTCGAACTGTACCTTCTTGTATGCTTGAATTCCGCTTACGTTCATCCTAATCCCCCCCGTGCTTTTGCCTCACCTTTGTTATCGGTGATATGTTAAATTTCTTTAGCACCTGATGGAGGCCAACGGTGTGATTCACGGCCATGATTACGTGTGCATACCGATGCCGGGCCGCTGACTGAGGACATCCGTATCAATTTTGGTTTTGAGGTCGTTCTTGAGCATGGTAAATGGTATGCTATGGTCGGGATGGATGATGGATAAAAGACTTTTACGCATGCGCCGACATGCGCGGGTCATTTTCGATGCGGGTCTAGCCGCCGCCAGCCCGGAAAAGGCTGTAATGGCATGTCTTGAACGCAAGGGCGATACCCTGTGGGCAGGGGGGAGGCCGTTCGATCTGAGCGCCTATGACCGTTTGATCGTGGTGGGCGCCGGCAAGGCCTCCGCCGCCATGGCCCGTGCGGTTGAGAAGCGGCTGGCGGACCGGATAACCCGTGGTCTGGTGGTCGTCAAGTATGGATATGCGGCGCCGCTCCAGTTGATTGCAGTGCGCGAGGCGGGTCATCCCATCCCCGATCAAGCCGGCCTCGACGGTGCGCAGGCGGTCGTCGACCTGTTCGATGGCTGCACCGAGCGCGACTTGGTCGTGGCGCTTATCTCGGGCGGGGGTTCGGCGCTCCTGCCCCTGCCGGCCGAGGGCATTACCCTGGCTGAAAAGCAGGACCTAACCGGAAGGCTTTTGAGGTGCGGGGCCACGATCCATGAGATGAATACGGTTCGTAAACACATCTCGCGCACCAAAGGCGGGGGCTTGGCCCGGGCTGCCTATCCCGCCACGGTCATTAATCTCATGCTCAGCGATGTAATGGGCGACGAACCTGATACAATCGCCGCCGGACCATTTGTCCCTGACCGGTCAACCTACCAGGAGGCGGCCGCCATCCTTGAACGGTACGGACTGATGGAAACGTCGCCGCATTCAATCCGCGCGTATATCCAGCAGGGGATGAAGGCTGAGAAGTCATCCGCACCGTCCAGTGACGTCTTCGAAAAAGTGACGAGCATCATCGTGGCCGATAACCGCATGGCCTGTCTGGCAGCCAAATCAAAGGCTGAAGGCTTGGGGTATGCTGCGGTCTTGCTCGCCTGTGGCATGGGTGGGAACACTACCGACGTGGCCCTTGCTCACGCCGCGATCGCAAAGGAGGTCCTGATCTCCGGTAATCCTGTCTTCGCACCGGCATGCATCATCAGCGGCGGCGAAACCACGGTGGTGGTTAAAGGGCGGGGTCAGGGCGGAAGGAACCAGGAATTTGCCCTCGTCGCGGCCCGCGAGATCAGTCAATGTCCGGGCATGGTTGTTATTCTCAGCGGCGGCACCGATGGAACGGACGGACCGACCGATGCCGCCGGCGGCATGGTCGATAACCAGACCACCGACCGTGGCAATGGTCTGGATATTGATGCCTATCTGGCCGACAATGACGCCTACCATTATCTTGATGCTACCGGCGACCTGTTGGTGACCGGACCAACCGGGACCAATGTCATGGATCTCCGTATCGTGCTGATTGAAAAGACATAAGGCCCCGCATCCACCTTGACATTTAGGGAATATGCGGGGCCAGAGGTTGAGTTCTCTACGCCTGCGTCAACGCCTCTTTGATGCGGTCCAGGCCCTTGATGATATTGGCCTCCGACGTGGCGAAGGAGAAGCGCACATAATCATCGGCCCCGAAGTCGATGCCCGGCACCACTGCCACCTGGGCCTTGTCGAGCAGGAAGGAGGCCAGTTTGGTGGCGCTGCCGAAACGCTCGATCTGACCGGCAACGGATGGGAAGCAGTAGAAGGCACCCTCGGGCGGGATGATGGAGAATCCCGGAACCTCACGGATCTTGGATACCATCAGATTGCGGCGTTCCTCGAAGATCTTGGCACGAATGCCTACGATGCTCTGGTCACCGATCAAAGACTGCAGGGCGCCGTACTGGGCAAAGGATGTGGGGTTGGAGGTGCTCTGACTCTGGAGTCGGCTCATGGCGGCGATGACATCCTTGTTGCCGATGCAGTAGCCGATGCGCCAGCCGGTCATGGAAAAGGTCTTGGAAGCGCCCTTGATAATGAAGGTGCGTTCGGCCACTTCCGGTCCGATGGAAGCCATGCTGAAGAACTCGCGGCCCGAGAAGATGATCTTGTTGTAGATGTCGTCCGAGACAATCAGCATGTCGTGCTCGATGCAGATCTCGGCGATCTTGATGAGCTCCTTCTTATCAAATAGCATGCCGGTCGGGTTGGAGGGTGAGTTGATGATGATGCCGCGCGTACGAGGCGTGATGGTCGCCTTGACCTGATCGGCGGTGAGCTTGAGACCGGTTTTGCGGGTATCGATGATCACCGGCGTGGCCCCCGCGATCTCCAGCATGGGAGGATAGGAGACCCAGTAGGGCGCCGGGAGGATCACCTCGTCGCCGGCCTCAAAGAGCGTGAGGAAGAGGTTGTAGAGGCTGTGCTTGGCGCCGCAGGACACGATGACGTTGGCCGGCGCGGTTTGCATACCGTACTCGGCGTTCACCACATCGCAGACGGCCTGTTTCAGCTCCACGATACCGCCCACCGGGGTATATTTGGTCTTGCCGTCTTTGATGGCCTTAACGGCGGCCTCCTTGATGTCTTCGGGGGTATCAAAGTCGGGTTCTCCCGCGCCGAAGCCGATGATGTCTTTCCCCTGCGCCTTGAGCTGGTTTACCCGGGCGGTAATGGCCAGTGTCGGCGACTCCTGGATGTTTGATACTATCTTCGAGATCCTCATATAATTTATCCTCTCTCGCTCATTATAATATTTATTTTTAATTGCCCTGCTGCTCAATCTATGGACATGTTTGGGAACTTGGCCTTGAGCATCATCAGAACCGGGTCAGGGACGAGCCCCTTGACCGTGCCTCCTGCGGCGGCGGTCGCCTTGATGATGGTCGAGCTGACAAAGAGATTTTTGAAATCCGTCATCAGGAAGTAGGTTTCCACCTCATCGTAAAGTCTGCGGTTCATGAGGGCCAACTGGAGCTCCATCTCGAAGTCGGATATGACCCGCAGTCCCCGCAAGATAGCGCAGGCACCGATCTTTTTAATATAGTCGACCAGGAGCCCTTCGAACATATCCACCGCGATGCGGGGAACGGCATCCACGGAGGCCCTGATCATCTCCATTTTTTCTTCGGTGGTAAATAGGTCCTTTTTTAAAGGATTATGCCCCACGGCGATGATCACCTTATCGAATACCCCTAATCCACGGCGGACGATATCCAGATGACCGTTGGTGATGGGGTCGAACGATCCGGGGCAGACGGCGATGCGCTCCTTCATGCCGGCCTCTGAATAAAGGAGATCATCGTATCGCCGTACCCATGGGCTTTCCATAGCTCCATTGCTATACGCTCCCGCGGGGAATGTTCGATAACCAAGACCCCGCCTGGTTTTATGAGCCTATATACATGAGGTGCCAACTGCGAGGCAAGACCTTTATCATAGGGCGGATCCATGAGGATGAGGTCGTAGCCGCAGGTGCAGGACATGACGAAATCCCGGACGTCGGCCTTGATGATCGCGGCTTTCGCTGCGGCATCGAGAGCTGCCAAGTTGGCGTGTATGGCGTTCAGACACGGCCCGGCCGTCTCGATAAAGGTAGCGAATGCGGCCCCGCGGCTCAATGCCTCAATCCCCAGTGATCCGCTGCCGGAAAAGAGGTCGAGTACGGTTAGTCCGGAAAGGTTCATGGTCAGGGCTGAGAAAAGGGCCTGCTTGACCCGGTCGGTAGTGGGTCGGATACCCTTGGGGCACACGATGCGACGGGATCTGTATTGACCGGCACTGATACGCATAGCACATCCTTTAAGGGATATACTGCCTGCGGTCAAGTAGGCCATCCCGGTATGGAGGATTCCTGGGCGTAATCCTGAATGCTTGGGCGAGCAAAAGGAGTTTTGATAATTACAGCAAAGTAGAACAGGTTATATTTAATTAGTTAATAATTGGAGTTTAATAGATCATAGCGTGCCCATGACGGGGAGATATGAAGAGGTCTTGAAAAGGAAAATAATTACCTCTATGACAGGGAAAATGTTTTCTGTCCGTTGAGGCATTTCTTCCCATGCCGGGCTATTCCTGCTTGACAAAAAAGTGTCCGAAGATAATATAAATAGCCACAGATTATGCGTACACTTAGAAACTTGCATGCATAAGAGTCCCAGCAGTAATGCACTCATGATTGGCATTGAGATTGCTTACGGAGGGTAGGAGGGAGAAAGCTATGAAAAAAATGTGCAGACTCATGATGGTAACTATTCTGTTCATCGGCCTTGCCTTGCCTGGGTGCGGCGGTCGCAACGATGTTGAGCGTTCCGACGCTGAATCCTCTTTAGGCGCCCTGAACAGCGAAGAAGTGCTTGGTTCGGAAGAAGGCAAGTATGAAGAGTTGCGAGCTTTGATGGGCAACATCACCTATGGTGAGTTGCTTTCCATGCTCGACGGCAGTATGAAGAAACTCAATACTCTTCAGACCCAGGGTGCCACCACCCGCGATGATTATCTTAATCTCTACTATATCTTTAATAACATGCGCACCATGATGCTTGAGGACCAGGCGACATACGAATCCTCCGGCGGCGCCGAGGAAGCCCGTGACACTGCTATGAGTGAGGCCTCGCAGGCTCTGAGTGAACTCGTGGCCATGATGGCCGAAAATCATGTCGGCCAGGTGCTGAATGATGTGATCCGGCAGACCGGTCCCAACCTGAATGTCGAACCCATGCTGGCCTATGCTCTGGCCGCGGACGACAACATCATCCAGAACGCAGTGGGCGGCGTGACCATCGGGACGATCAATCAGACCGATTTCAATACCCTGATGCAGGTGGCCAACGGCTTGGTCGACCCGGACGGCAAATATCCCACCCTCCACGATGATTTGGGAAATGTTATGGATGGCCTCAAGGGTAACGAGATTCAGAACCTCACGATCCAGGACGCCAAAGACCTCATTTCCTCGCTCCTGGACGCACTGAGCGCCGAGGATGACGATGCGGATGCTACGACGCCGTATCCTGTAGAAAACAAGGAATTCGTCGATAATCTCATGGCCGCACTGGATGATCTCTGGGAAAACGATCCCCAGTTCAAGGCCGATCTCGTGAGTCTGCTGGCAGAGTCCGGCAAGCTCATGGCGGTCGAGAATGGCGGTGAAACCGATATGGGCCGGGTCATCACCGTGGCCCAGGAACTCTTGGCTCCGGCGCATCGTGATAATCTGCGTCAGTTCGTAAACAGCGCCATGCATGGTCTGATTGCGACCTCCGACGGTGATACACTCAAGGCTATCATTGAGAAGATCACCAAAACCGACACCGATCTGGACGGCGTGGCTGAAACCATGAATACCTATACCGGCGGGGTCGGCAAAGGCCTGGTCGGCACCGTGACGCACAACATGTACAATCAACCCCGCACCAGCGCCAGTGTCAAGACCAGCGGCCTGCGCGCTCTCATGTTCATGATGCAGGAAGCCAACCTCGGCCTGACCTTGCTGGGCATTCCCGAGCTTTCTCTGATCACGTCTCCTGACGGCGGCACGGTTTCCAGTATCACCATCAATACGGCCAAGTGGACCGTAGGCGAGGTCGCGACGGCCCAGCGCTGGGCTAGAGACTATAATACCAAGAAGAGCGCCTCGGCATATGCCTTCATGGCCGACGCCGACGACAATGGCGATGGCTACATTGACATCTATGAAGCCTTTGACTGGACGCTGTACACCAAGCGCTACCGCATGATGGGAATTGGCGTGCCGGGCCTCACGGAATACTACGGCTTGGTCGGCACCCTGACTAACCCATTGGTGCAGGCCTTGATGCCGGTCGGCATTTCCGATCCGTTCGGCGCCTTTGTCGAGCTGGCCGGCGGCGTGGCGACCTCGGGCGAAGGCACGAGCGTCGATGCCTTCAAAAATCGTGAAGGCACGGCCGGTCAGCGGCACAAACTTTTCGGCCTCTTTGCACCGCTCATGGAGTACTTCTGGGACCCCAACGGAGATGGCAGCTATTCGAACGCGGAAGTGCGTGTGGCTGATATGGTTGCCATGCTGGTGGGCATGAACGAGATCGACGTGGACGCTGATCAGAATCCCTACATTACCTATGCTTCCGCTACCAGCGCCTATAAGAGCATGGCCTATTTGGCGACCCCCAGTGCCCCCATGGGCGTGGAGGTTCCGGGAGTGACGGCCCGCGCCAACGCCACCTTCCGTTTGGATGATTCCGGCGAAATCATGAAGCTCATCGACGGCGGTACGAACTATGATGGAGGCATGCTCTACTATGCCCTGCGTGACCACGATGGCAATGCGGCCAACGACGGCATCCTGCTCGACCGGGCCCTGGACATGATCGTGCGCATCGTTTTCAAGCTCGACAGTGAAACCTCCAAGCTCAGCAATGGCAAGACCACCTTCGACGGTCTGATGGAGAAGCTTGATATCCAGGGCATGACCGATGAAAGTATCAACGATACGGTCACCACGCTCTTTGACGGTGAGGACGGCGAAAAGCCTCTCATCGACTCGGCTTATGAACTGCTCGTGGACAACCATGACGCCCTGGTGGGCATTACCAAGCCCATGGGCCAGATGCTGGTCAACCTGGCCGCCATCAATGCCCGGACCGGCGATGCGAACGTAATTTCACTGATCGATGACGCCCGCACGGTATGGCCGATCCTCAAGGATATGGTCTCCACCGAAGACACCGGCGAAGAAAGTACTCTTGGTGATTACATCGACTACCTGACCGCCGAGAACGAAGATGGTTCGGACAACCCGCTCATGCTCAATGGCAAGAAGATTGCCTACAAGGTCCTCGATATCCAGGATGCCACGTATAATCCGGGTGGCGAGCTTACCATGGACACCCCGCTCACGGGTAACGACGGTATGGTAGCCCATCTCCTTGGTGGGGTCAGCTGGGTCGACACCCTGAAGGAATACATCGGATTGGAAAACGGTCTGTATGACTTCTCGCCGCTGATGGACTTCCTCGTGGCCGCGACTGGCAGCCCCGACATCCTCTGGGCCGCATTGCACGACGGAGGCGACATGCTCGACAAGGTTATGGGCAATGTGGATGATCCGGCCTACACCAAAGCCTCCCTGTCCTTAAGCTTCGTGAGGGCGCTGGTCAAACCGGTGGACAGCGACAAAGACGGTAAATCCGAAGGGTCGGTGCTGGCTGACATTACCAACATGATCCAGTTGGAAGGTGTGGACTTCGACGGTGTGCTGATGGATGTATCCGATCTGCTGGCCCCGGGCAATGTCGACCTCAGACCCGGCAGCGAAACCTTTGATGGCCTGCTCAACATCCTGAATTTCGTCATCGAGAATTCCACGGTGAGATAAGGGTTTCTTTTAGAATACGGTTTGCAATGCAAGAAGGGGGGAGGTTTCCTCCCCCCTTTAGGATATGAAAGAAAGGGGTCATGTATGGGGAAGAAAGTTCTGCTGGTGTTTTGTACGCTCTGTGTCTTCAGTCTACCCGCCCTTGGTTCCGGTTTTCCCGACACGTATGCATTCAGCGTACGGTCATTGGCATTAGGGGGGGCTTTCACGGCCGTGGCGGATGATTTCTCCGCCGCCTATTACAACCCGGCCGGTCTGGCCCAGTTCACGGGCAATCGCGTCAATTTGGAGTATATCTATACTTCGCCCCAGATCGACGTGAAAACACTGGACGGCGAGGATCTTATCATCCGGCTGTCCAACGGCGAGGTGAAGAACAACCCCACCGAGTACAAGGGCGGAAAGGGTCTTGACCTGCGCATCCCTATCATCGGGCTGGCCATCGACATCAACGATGTGGTCAATCTGCCGCTGCACTGCGAGCTCGGGCTGGCCATCTCCATGCCGGAGAAGAGCGACGTGATGTACCGCATCATGGCCTATCCCCCGGACCAGCCGCACTTCTTCCGCTACGGGAACGACATCGACCGCATCCATGCCGCGTTGGGCTTGGGCTTCGAGCTGGTCAAGGACCTCGTCTACTTCGGCGTGGGCGGACAGGTTATGCTGTACGGCGACGGCAAGATCTATATCGATGGACTGACGATCGGCGTAGATGATGAGAATAAGAATGTGGTGGCGCAGGTCAGACAATCGTCCCTACTCGCCTTCGATCCGTCCGCCGGGGTGATGTTCACCCCCCTGGACAAGAAGCTCAAGATCGGGGTCTCTTTCAGGGAAAAGGAAGAGGTCGAAATCGACCCCATGCCCGCAGTCATCTCGGTTAGTGGTCTGCCGGCGGCGAATCTGGGCATGACCATGGGGCTGAACGCCTTTTATACCCCGCGGGAATTTTCAGCGGGCGCATCGTATGATTTCGGCAGTGTCATGGTCTCAGGCGAGGCTAATCTTCAGAAATGGAGCGATTATAAATTTTCGCCCGCGGACTCGGCGGCCGATGCTACCGGCCAGTATTTTTTCCCAGGCGATCCTGATTTCGACGATACGGTCAACTACCGCCTTGGTGTGGAGATCGAGCTGAATGACAACGGCAGTGTGATGCTCGGATACTGCCACCTGCCCACGCCCATTCCGGACCAGTCAGGCAAGGTCACCAACTATATCGACATGGACAAGGATATGTTCTCGCTGGGTGCCAAGTACTCTTTCATGCTGCCCTCGCTGAACAAGCCCATGACCATCGAGGGGGTGTTCCAATATCAGAAGCTCAAGTCGTATACCGCGAACAAGGATGGGATCACCGGGGATAACGGTGGGTTTACCTGGCGCGATCAGGTGAGCTACGAAGTATCAGGCGATGCCTATGCCGGCGGCGTATCGATCGGCCTGGCCTGGTAATGCTATGGAAAGAAAGGGGTCTCATATGGGGAACAAAGCGATCTTCAGCCTTTTGGTTCTAATCGGAATTATCAGCGCAACGACGACCATCCAGGCCGGCGGATACACGGATACCTACGGCTTCGGCAGCCGCGCCATGGCGCTCGGCGGCGCCTTCACGGCCGTGGCCGATGATTATTCGGCCGCCTACTATAACCCGGCCGGGCTGGGCCAGATAAAAGGCCACCACTTTGCGCTCGAATACCAATATACCATGCCCGATATCGAGGTGAAGAAGACCAACGGCCAAGACCTGGTCATTTACGGACCAGACGGTGCGGTCCGTACCGATCCTACCGACTCCGCGGCCAGCAATGGACTCGACCTGGGCCTGCCTGAGATCGGGTTCGTGCTCGATATCAACAAGATCGCCAAGCTGCCGGTACAAACCACGTTCGCCCTGGCTGCCTCCCTGCCGGAACAGGGAGATATCGCCTACCGCATCCATGACATGCCTCCGGATCAGCCGCATCTGATCCGGTATGGGGACAATATCGACCGCATCACCTTGGCCGTCAGCCTGGGCGTGGAAGCGGTCAAGGATATCGTCTACATCGGCGGCGGCGTGCAGGCCATGCTGTACGGTCCGGGCAGCTTTTATGTCGATGGGCTCACGCTGGAGCCCGGCAATGTGGTGTCCAAATCCGAATTCGGCGCTTTGCTGAAATATGAACCGATGTTCGGTTTATTGTTGACGCCCCTGGACAAGCGCGTGCGCATCGGCCTTTCCTGGAAGGACAAGCAGGAACTCAAACTGGGTGTCATACCGGTCGTGGCCACGGTCTCCGCCGGTGGGCTGGATGTCAATGTGCCCATGAACCTGGATATCAATGCCTTCTTTACTCCTGAGGAATACTCGGCCGGCCTGGCCTTCGACCTCGATCCGCTCCTCATATCGTTCGAGGTGGATAAACAGATGTGGAGCGATTATGAATATTCCGTGACCGACAGTTACCATTACCCGGATCCTGCGGATTTCGAAGATACCTATAACTATCGCGTCGGCCTGGAATACAAGCTCAACAAGAAGACGAGCCTTATGGCCGGATATTACCGCCAGCCTTCGCCGGTGCCTGATCAGTCGGGACGGGTCTCGAACTATATCGACCTGGACAAGGACTGCTTCTCGCTGGGCGGCAGTTATATTCTGGATCCGGGCTTTGGCATCACCAAGGGCCCGGTCAAACTGGCCGGCAACATCGTGTATCAGAAGTTCAAGGATCTGGACGTGAACAAGGACGGCGTGACCGGTGTTTCCTGGGTTGACCAGGAAGACTATACGGTTGAAGGCAGCGCCCTGGCCGCCGGTTTATCCATGACGGTTTCTTGGTAATCAAGGAAAATAAAGAATAACCGTAAACGTCCCTCACCGTGAATGCACGGTGAGGGACGTTTGTTTTACACGTTAAGCCATTTCGGTTAAAATCTTTTCCACCGCTTCCCTGGCATCCGGCGCTTCGCTGATGGGGCGGCCGATGACCAGAAGATCAGCACCGGCTTTAATGGCTGCCCCCGGTGTGGCGATGCGCGCTTGATCACCACTGGCGGCGCCCGAGGGGCGGATGCCCGGCGTAATCAGCAGAAAATCTTGAGGTGCCTGATTGCGGATGAAGCCTAAGTCGGCGGCGGAACAGACCATGCCGTCCAGGCCAGCCAGCGCTGCTAATCGGAGCAGTCGCTCAACCTGATCCTTGACGGAGGTATGCCAGCCGATGTCCTTCATATCGCTCTCGCTCAGTGATGTGAGCACGCTGACGCCAATGATTTTGGGACGCTTGATGCCCAGCCGGTCGGCCTCGTCCGCCGCGGCGGCCAGGGCCGCCTCGGCCATGGCCTTGCCGCCGGATAGATGGATGGTCATCATATCCACTCCCAGGCGGGTGGCGGATCTCACGGCCCCGGCCACGGTATTGGGGATATCGTGGAACTTCAGATCTAAAAAACACTTTATACCGGCATTATGCAGGCGCGCCACAACCTCCGGTCCCGTGGCCGTGAAGAGTTCCATCCCGACCTTGAAGTATCCCACCAGACCGCCGAGCTTGTGGATCCAGACGGTTGCCGCCGTGAGGTTACCCACATCCAGGGCAAATATTATACGATCTCTGAGAGCCACGTGAGCCTCCCTTCCACCGCTTGGCGGCGTAACCGCTCAGCGGAAATGATGGACTCGATATCCGCTATGGCCATCTCCAGCCGGTCATTGACCACGAGATAATCATAGAGCTGCCAGCAGCGCATCTCCTTCTTGGCGTTTTCGAGTCGCGTGGCTAAGGACAGGCTGTCCTCGGTGCCGCGGCCCTTGAGACGGCGCTCAAGGGCCACCATATCGGGCGGAAGCAGCATGATATAGGCCCCGGGCGAATTCTGAGCCTTGGCCTGGCGCACACCCTGCACATCGATATCAAACAGGATATGGTAGCCTTGTGACTCCATGGAGGACACCCAATCCAAGGCCGTGCCGTAGAGATGATCATGGACCTCTGCCCATTCTAGGAAGCATTTCGCCGCCGCCCGCTCCTCAAATGATGAGCGGGATATGAAGAAATATTCACGGCCGTCCTGCTCGCCCGGCCGGGGACTACGGGTGGTGTAGGATATCGAGAGGCGCATGTCCTCATGCCTGGCAAGAATCGCCTGGATAATGGTGGACTTGCCGACGCCGGAGGGTCCTGAAAGGAATATCCTCAAGCCTGCTCCTTGGCATCTTTATCGTTCTCTTTCATTCCTGAGCCTTCACACAGGCGGTTCGAGATCGTCTCGGCCTGGATGGCGCTCAAGATGACGTGTGAACTGTCGGTGACGATGATGGAACGGGTCTTGCGGCCCTGGGTGGCGTCGATCAGCGTGCCTTTCTGGCGCGCCTCTTCCCGTAGACGCTTCATGGGCGAGGATGAAGGATTGACAATAGCGATGATGCGCGATGTCACTACCCCGTTATTGAAGCCGATATTGAGCATCTTGTTGTCAGTCTTGGCCATGACTACTCTCCTCCAATATTATTCAATGTTTTGTACCTGTTCCCTAATCTTTTCCAGTTCGGTCTTCGCATCGATGACCAGATGGCTGATGGCCAGAATCTGGGACTTTGAACCGATGGTGTTCCATTCCCTGTTGATCTCCTGTAACATAAAATCGAGGCGTCTTCCAATGGCACCTTGCGCATTGAGCACCTCTTCGAAGGCTTTCAGATGGCTCTTGAGACGTACGATCTCCTCGGTTATATCGCAACGTTCCGCCATGATGGCCACTTCCTGCGCCAGGCGCACTTCATCCCAGGCGGATTTGTCCGTCATGATGGTTTCGAGGTTGGCTTTAAGGCGCTCCTGGTAGGCCTGGGGCATATCGGCCGCATGTCCCTCTACCGTGGCGCACATCGACTGAATAGCATTCACCCGCATAAGCATGTCATGTCTGAGACGCGCACCTTCTTCAAGCCGTGAAGCGAGAAATTGTTTGAGGGCGGTCTCCAGGGGGCCTTTGATCAACGACCAGCGATCATCGGACGTGAGCTCTTTTTCTCCGGCCACGCCGGGCAAAAGCATGAGGTCGCGGAAACTCACCTCGCCGCCGAAACGCTCGGCCATGCGCCGAAGATTCTCATACCAGGCCTGAGCCAGATCCCAGTTGATGTTCAAAGGCGGGGTCTCCTGAGCACTGGTATTCGCGGTGATGGTAACATCCACCTTGCCCCGCTGGATCGCCTCATTCACGGCGCCCCGTACATGCATCTCGGTATGCGCGGCCTCGCGCGGGACTTTGACACGGATTTCCTTATAGCGGTGGTTGAGTCCGCGTATCTCGACATGGTATCCGTCGGCGTCGGCCTGGCCGAAACCGGTCATGCTGCTTGGCATGTGATCCTCCCTTTATAGATTGATCGTAACATGTTGAATATCTGCTTCAATTCATCTGAGGCATAATCAGGATAGGTCCAGGGAAAGGCATGGTAGGAACCATCCTTATAGCTGAGCGTTACTTCGGCCCAGATCCCTTGGCTGAGGTAGATACGGTGGCTGTAGGGTTTGGTGGTGGCCAGACAGACGTTTTCCAGCGACAAATAACCTGGGTCGAGGTTGATGGTGCGTTTGCCGTCTTCAATGCAGGACTCTTCCATGGCATTGGTCCGCAGCTTGATCGCTGGCAGGGCGTCCCGCGCCACGAGCTTCTCAAAGGCCACGATGGTGCGGTGAAGCGGGGTCCCCATCTCTTCCTCATAGTAGGAGGTGTAATCAAAGGCCAGGCCCGGACTCTCAAAACAGGGCTTGCCGAAGACCTCATTCAGCATGGCCAGGGTCTTCTCGCAGCTATCGCGGTAGATGATGCTGCAAAAGAGCATAACATCACGTGGAATGCGTACCGTGCCCATCGAACGATCCCTCTATGCCATTGTCAAGCCGGATAAGGCCCAAGCGTTTAGGCCGCGATCTCTTCCAGGCACCGGGCCCGCAGGTCTTCCCAGGCTACGCTGGCCGCCCCGATTTCTCCCACTACGATCCCGGCGGCGCAGTTGGCGATCACGGCGGCCTCGACCGGGGTAGCCCCGGCGATTTTGGCCAGGGTAAAACACGCAATCACCGTATCGCCCGCGCCGGTGACATCGAAGACCTGCTTGGCCGCGGTCGGTATATGGGTGTGGGTGGCGCGGTCCTGGAAGAGACTCATGCCGTTGGCCCCTCGCGTCACCAGGACCATGTGGCAGCCGAGCATGTCGAAGATGCGTCCGGCGGCCTGCCGGATATCATCTTCGTTCTGGATGGCCAGACCGGCCCCGAAGCTCAGCTCCTTGGTGTTCGGGGTTATGAGTCCCACCCCTTTGTAATGGGGAAAGTTGCGCTCCTTGGGATCGACGCTGACCAGAATATCATGTGGGGCCGCCTGTTCGACGATGGAATCGATGAGCTCACGGCTTACCACGCCTTTGCCGTAGTCAGAGATGATCACGGCGGCGGTGCCTGCCAGGACCTCCTGGAGCGAGGACATTAACGCGGTGCGGGTTTCGTCATGAATCAGATCCCGGTCTTCCTTGTCGATGCGTACCACTTGCTGGGTTTGGGCGATGACGCGTGTCTTCACGATCGTGCGGCGTGCCGGGTCGGTCAGGATTCCCGCCGTGGCGATGCCCTGTTCCTTGAGCATGTCCAGGATGATATCACGCGGGCGATCCTGGCCGACAATGGAGCACATGTGCACGCACGCCCCGAGGCTGGTGAGGTTTTTGGCGACATTGCCCGCCCCGCCCAGGCGGAAGGTCTCTTCTTTGATATCAACCACCGGCACGGGGGCCTCGGGCGAGATGCGATCCACCACGCCCCAGATATACTCGTCCAGCATCAAATCGCCGATGACCGCAATCGTTTTTCCCCGCATGGAATCCAGGATGGAGTTCAGACGCTGGCGCGCAATTTTCAGCATATTCCCCCCCGGGGTGGTTAGGCCTCGTTTTCGGCGAAGAGGGCGCTTACGAAATCACCCGCTTCAAAGGTCTGGAGATCGTCCATGCCCTCGCCGATCCCGATATAGCGGATAGGGATCTCGAATTCATTGGCGATGCCCACGATCACCCCGCCCTTGGCCGAACCGTCCAGCTTGGTGAGTACAAGACCGGTAACCCCCAGGGCATTATTGAACTGCCGGGTCTGTTCGATGGCGTTCTGGCCGATGGTGGCGTCCAGCACGAGCAGGATTTCGTGCGGCGCGCCGGGGAGCTTCTTGTCGAGCACGCGGTTGGTTTTTTTCAGCTCCTCCATGAGGTTCTCGCGCGTATGCAGCCGGCCGGCGGTATCGATGATGAGGACGTCATGGTTGCGGGACAAGGCCGCTTCAAGACCGTCAAAGGCCACGGCCGAAGGGTCGGCGCCTTCCTGTGACTTGACGAAGTCAACCTCGACCAGGTTGGCCCAATGTTCGAGCTGCTCGATGGCGGCGGCGCGGAAGGTATCGCCCGAGGCGATAATCACACTCTTGCCCGCGTTTTTGAAATGGCGGGCGATCTTGGCGATGGTCGTGGTCTTGCCGGAACCGTTCACGCCCGTGACCATGATCACGAAAGGTTTGGTGCCGGCGGGAATGTTCAAGGGCTGTTCGCGCTCTTTTAGGATGCGTTCGATCTCGCCGCGGATCAGGCTCATGGCCTTCTCGGTGCTGTCGATGGCCGTCGACTCCTTCTGCAGGTCTTCAAAAATTTTGTAGGCGGTGCGGATGCCGATATCGGTCCCGACCAGGGTTTCCTCCAGCTCGGTCAACACATTGGCGTCGATGGCGGCATGGCGTCTGAATACATCCGCAATCCGGTCGATGAAGCCTTTATGCGTTTTGGAAAGCCCCTTGGCAAGGCGTTCCTTCGATGACGGCACGGGTACGACCGGCTTGGCCTTTTCCTCGGGGAGCCGCTTGACCTCTTCAGCCGGGATCTGCTCGAGTTCCTCGGATGGTTTGGCCTCGATGGCAGGCGGCGTGCGTGGATGAATGACGGGCAGCGGGATGGCCCAGAGGTTCAGGGCGACGGCAATGACCAGAAACAGCCAGGCCGGGGCGTCGATGGGGATATCGATGAAGATCCCTTGGGCCTTCTCAATATAGATATAAAAGAAAACATAGCTTAAGAGAAAGATGATGTAGTCATACTTGTGAAACCGGTAATTCACGTATCGACCTCCCACGCTTGATCCATCTTCCCCTAGCACAGGCATGGTAAAAGGACAAGTGTGAGCAGGGGATCGACATGAGCGTGGAGCTTGTCATTACCCCTGAAACTTTTAAGGTCCGAAACCTTTTCTGTCCATCATGTCCAGAAGTAATGGAGATGCATCTTCCGCCCCCAAGATGGACAGACAGGGGCGGAAGATGGGCGGTGCTATTCTTTCAGGCCGACCCAGTCGGTGGGAGGACCCAACAGGACAAAGGGCGCCGGATTGATGGGGCCGCCGCCTAAAGCCATGCAGCCGGCGCAGATGAAGAGGTTGGCGTTGATCTGCCGCACTTCGTCATGCATGGAGTGGATCACGCCGCTGTTGAAGTGGCAGTAGTCCAGGTGCAGGGCGTTGCGGCCGTCCTTGCCGATAATGGTGGGTGCAAGGCTGGTCTTGAATTTCCTGGTCCGGAAGATGCTGCGCGCCGGTCCGGTTGAGAAGAGGTTGTAGCCATGGCCGCCGGTCTTGTCGACCGGCAGAAAGGCCTTGCCCTCCCAGTGGGTGTCCAGGGTGATGCCCCCGGTGGGGAAGACATGGTGGGTGAAGAGGATGCTGGCAGCACCAAGGACGCCGCCTTTGAGCACCTGCGCGCGGTATTCGCCCTGCATGGCCGAGAAATCCGGGGCCGGGGCCGCATAGAAGAGCTGCATGGTATCGGCGCGGCCGAGTTTTTCCACATCGGCCAAAGTCGCCTTTTGCGGGTCGACTCCCAGGATCTGCGCTAGGCTGCGGCCGTCGGGCGTGCGCGGACCGGCCTGGAGGATGTTGATGATGGTCAGGGCTACGTTGGATAATCCTGCCGCGCCGGCCAGGAACAGCAGTCGTTTGAAGCTTGTCATAGTGGTCTCCTTTTGTGTGGCTTGTGGTTTCGATATGGAATATTACCACAATGGAAATAATAAATCATCCAAGAACAAATGAAACTCATACGATGTTTCAGTTCTGATGTTTTTAGCCAAAGTATCCAGCCAAAGTTTCAGGCCTTGACAATGAAGCCTATAGATTATAGAAAGGTGGCGTTGACGCGGGGTGGAGCAGTCCGGTAGCTCGTTGGGCTCATAACCCAAAGGTCGGAGGTTCAAATCCTCCCCCCGCTACCAATTCAATCAACGAGCATGATCCAAGCAAAACAATTAATCGCAAGTTCAGCCAAGTTGTACCATCGGGTTGATTTTGGGGGCCGATTCCCTTAGTTTTTTATGATCATAGAAACATTGCGGGATGCACTGTTGTTTCATCGACGTCACAATCATTTGCAAGGCACGATAATACCATCGCCACAAGGAGGTTTTTCATGGAAGATCTGGCATACAAGATACAGGAATGGGTAACCTTTTACGGATTCAAGATCATCGCTGCGCTGGTCATCCTGATCGTGGGACGATGGATCGCAAGGGCCATCAAGAACCTGACCGGTCGGATACTTAACAGAAGAAGAGTCGATCCAACCATCGTGTCCTTTATCGAGCATCTGATATACATCGCCCTGCTCGTATTTATCGTGATTGCCGCACTTGCCCAGCTCGGGATTCAAACGACTTCATTCATCGCGGTCATCGGCGCTGCAGGCCTGGCCATCGGTCTTGCGCTGCAGGGCTCACTGGCGAATTTTGCGGCCGGCTTCCTGATGATCATTTTCAAGCCATTCAAGGCCGGCGATTACATTGATGGCGGCGGTGCTTCCGGGGTCGTCGAAAAGATCGAGGTGTTCACGACCACGCTCAAGACCTTGGACAACAAGGTGGTCATTATCCCCAACGCCAAGATGATGGGCGACAACATCACCAATTACTCCACCATGGAAACCCGGAGGGTCGACCTGGATTTCGGTGTGAGCTACAGTGATAACATCGATACGGTGAGGACCTGCATCCAGGATGTCATCACCGCTGATAAAAGAATACTGCAAGACCCTGCACCGGCGATCCTGGTCAAGGATCTCTCCGACAGCAGCGTGGTTTTCCAGATCAGGGCCTGGGTAAAGGGGAGCGACTATTGGGCCGTACATTTCGATACCATCGAATCAGTCAAGAAACGCTTTGACGCCCAAGGCATCTCCATCCCGTTCCCCCAGAGGGATGTTCATGTCTATGAGCACACCGAAAAATAGTCGGCTGCCGAATTCCCTGCGGCCGGATCGCATCCTGGCGATCCGGCCGCTATCTTGTTCCCGGTGCTGAAAGAATCCTGGCGACAAATTCAATCGGTTCTCTTCTATGCGCTGGTTTTTTGTCGGCTGGGAAGAGATCGCTATGTCTATGCGTGCAGGAAATCCATCTCACGCATGAGCTTAAGCCCAAAAATACGAATTCCCGTCTGCCGGATCCCCGCTTCCGAAAGGTAAGGACAAGCTCCAGCGGTCTAAGCTTGCATTAATAATCCGTGGCAGAAAATCCGATGATTTTATCTGAAAGGCAAAGGCGAAAATGATGTTTTTTCGCTGAAAAGAGATTTTTCCATCAGGGAACCTTTAGCATCGAGCGGAAAAGCGTGGGGCGGGGATGCCGGCAAAACAAGAGCGTCGCTCGAATACCATTCTTATCGTCGAGGACGATCAAGGCCTCGCGGAATTGATCGCGGATGCACTGCGAACAATTGGCAACATCTGCGAGATCGCCCTGACCGGCGCTCAGGCCTTGTCATGGTTGGGCGCCAACCATGCCGATCTGATCCTGCTCGACTATTCCCTGCCCGACATGAAAGGCAATGCCTTTGTGGACGCCATGCAGGGGCTGGCCGGCGCAGGCCCCTTCTTGGTGATCACGGGACAGGGCGATGAACGCATCGCCGTGGAAATGATGAAGGCCGGCGCCCACGACTATTTGCCCAAGGACATCACCCTGCTTGAGCGTTTACCGGTGGCCGTTAAGCGGGCGCTGGAAGACATCGCGACCTCCCGCCTGCTTGAGGAAACCAAGGGCATGCTCAAGGAAAGCGAGCGGCTCTTGAGCGACATCATCACCTTTCTGCCTGATGCCACGCTGGTGATCGATCTCAAGGGTCGTGTGATCGCCTGGAACCGCGCCATGGAGGAGATGACCGGCGTTCCGGCCGGTAATATCCTGGGCCGGGGCGATTACGAGTATGCCCTGCCGTTCTATGGCGAGCGCCGGCCCATGCTGGTCGATCTGGTCCTCAAACCGCGGGATACCCTGGGAAAGGCCTACCAGACCATCACATGGAGAGGAGATATTTTAATCGCCGAAACCACCGTGCCCGTGCTGAAGGAGCGACCGGTGCATCTGTGGGGCATGGCCAGGGCGCTACGTGATGCGCGGGGCAACCCGCTTGGCGCCATCGAAGCCATCCGCGATATCACCGCCCGCAAGACGGCCGAGGATGAGATCCTGCGTCTGAACGCCTTTTATATGAACATCTTGAACGGCATCGTGAACGGGGTATGGGTGAGTGACCGGGATTATGTCATCACCTATGCCAACCGCGGCATGGCCGCCATTCTGGATATGCCCGAGCAGGATCTGCTGGGGATGAATCTTCTCCAGAACCTGCCCCTTGAGACCATGCAGGTCTTCATGCCTCTGCTCGCCGAGGCCCAGGCGACCATGAAACCGGTAGCCTTCGACTCCGTACCCCTGCTGACCAATACCCGCAGGCAAACCTTTCAGTCAGGCTGGCTGATCCCCCTGGTGAAGGACGGTTGTTTTGTTGGGATGATCTGCACCACCGATGATATCACGGCGCGCAAACAGGCCGAGGATGAAAGGGAATTGCTCCAGACACAGCTGCTCCAGGCCCAGAAGATGGAATCCATCGGCCGGCTTGCCGGTGGCGTGGCGCATGACTTCAACAACATGCTCCTGCCCATTATCGGCTACAGTGATATGATCCTTACTGATCTGGCGCAGGACCATCCCCTTTACCGCGAGATCAAAAATATCCAACAAGCGGCCTTAAAGGCCAAGGACCTTACGCGGCAGCTCCTGGCCTTCAGTCGTAAACAGCCGCTTGAGGTGAAGGTGCTCGATCTCAACAAGGTGATTCTCGATTTTCAGAAGATGCTCAGGCGGACCATCCGGGAAAATATCGAGATCCACATCGAGCTCGGTAACGGTCTTACGTCGATCAAGGCCGACCTCTCTCAGCTCGAACAGGTCATCATGAACCTAGCGGTCAATGCCCAGGACGCCATACCCGAAGCCGGGAGCATAACCATATCCACCTCCGAGATAGAATTAAGCGAGGACGCGACGCCCAGCGGTCTTGAGGCCGGGGATTATGTGAGGCTATCTTTCAGCGACAGCGGTTGCGGCATGGCCCCCGAGACACTTGCGCAGATCTTCGAACCGTTCTTCACCACCAAGGAGAGCGGGCGAGGGACCGGATTGGGGCTTTCGATGGTGTACGGCATCGTGAAGCAGCATGGTGGGTCCATAACGGTCGAGAGCACGGTAGGTCAGGGTACGTTGTTCACGATCCTCCTGCCGCGCGTGGATGAAACGCCCCGAGCGGCGGATACGCCGTTTGCCGCGGACCATGGCCGGATCGGCACCGAAACAATCCTGGTCGTCGAAGACGACCAGGTGGTGCGTGACCTTGTGAGGCAGATGCTCAAGCGCAGCGGGTACACCGTGCTGGTCGCCGAGCATGCGGGCGCGGCCCTGGAAATATCACGCCGCTACACCGGAGAGATACAGCTCCTGCTCACCGATGTGGTCATGCCCGCCATGCATGGACGCCAGCTCTTTGAAGCCTTGCTGGCTGAGCGCACCGGATTGAAGGCCGTGTACATGTCGGGATACACCCATGACGATATCGCCCGGCACGGCGTCGACATACCGGGGACCTTTTTTATTCAGAAGCCGTTTACATTACAAGCGATTACGGAAAAGATCCGCGCGGCCCTGGACGCCTGATGGAATGCACGGAGGGGAGTACGGCATGAGAGCGATTGCTAGACGCTATCAACACATCATCGCGGCCATAGGCGGGTATGCCTACGCGGTACGTCTGGAAGGTGGTCGGCCCGTGGAAACCCTGCATGGTGACGCCTGTCAGGCTGTGACCGGTTATACCAGCCGGGAACTCACGGACGATCCTTACCTCTGGTATCGCATGGTCACGGAGGAGGACCGCCCAGCCGTGCAGGCGCACACACAGCGCATCCTGGACGGCGATGATCCGGGCCCCCTCGAACACCGCATTATCCGTAAGGACGGTTCCCTGCGGTGGATCAGGAATACCCCGGTGCTGGGGCGCACTGCCCGGGGCCGACTAACATCCTATGACGGCATCATCCAGGATATCACCGAGCACAAGCTTTCCCAGATGAAGCTCGAACAGAGCGAGGAACGCTTCAAGGCCCAGTACCAGGGCAATCCCGTGCCGACTTTCACCTGGCAAAGAAGCACTGGCCGGTTTGTGCTGACGGACTACAACCACGCCGCGCATGTGCTCACCGGCGGACAAGTCGAGCGGTTCGTGGGAAAAGGATCGGACGAAATGTATGGCGATCGTCCGGAGATCGTCGAAGATCTTGAACGCTGTTATACAACCAGGCAGATCCTGCGCAATGAGATCCGGTCACAAGATTTTTTACCCGGCCGCTTGATTGCCGTCACCAATGCATTTGTCCCGCCTGATCTGGTCATGGTGCATGTCGAAGATATCACTGAACGCAGGATCGCCGAGGAGGGGCTCAAGGCGAGCGAGGAACGCTACCGGGCCCTGTTTGAGAACGCCATCGAAGGCATCTACCGGACTTCCCTGGACGGAAGGCTGCTGCTTGCCAATCCGGCCTTGGCCCGCATGTTCGGCTATGATTCCCCGCAAGAGGCTGTTGCGCGCGTCACGGATATCTGCGCCCAGATCTATGCCGACCCAGAGGAGCGTGCGCGGGTTGTCCAGCGCCTGCTCAAGGAAGGTGAGATCACCGGATACGAGGTGACCTTTAAAAGCGCGGACGGGACCTTGATGTGGGTGGTCTTGAATTTCTACCTGAAGCGCGATGCCTCGGGCAATCCCTTGTATCTCGAGGGCACCTGCGTGGATATCACGGAGCGCAAACGCTCCGAGGAGGACTTGCGCCGTAGCGAGGAGACGTTCCTCAAGGCCTTCCGGTCCAGCCCGGCGATCATGTCCATCTCTGCTATCGCCGACGGTCGCTTTATCGAGGTCAACAAGCGCTTCCAGCAGATAACGGGCTATTCACGCGAGGAAATGATCGGCAAGACCTCAATCGAGCTTGGGATCCTGGATGCCGAGCAGCGCGCCCGCCTGCTTGACGAGATTCAGGGTCGCGGATCCCTGCATGATTGGGAGGCGCCCTTTCGCACCCGGCATGGCGAGCTCCGTTCTGGTCTTGTCTCAGGCGAGATCATCGACCTGCAGGGGCAGGCCCACCTGTTGCTCATGGTGCATGACATCACGGAGCGCAAGCAAGCCGACCAGGCCCTCAAGGAGAGCGAGGAGCGGCTCAAGGCCCTCGCGGACGCCACCTTCGAGGCCGTTTTCTTCAGCGAGAACGGCGTCTGTATCGATGTCAACGAGGTCGCCACGCAGATGACCGGGTACAGCCGCAAGGAGCTCATCGGCATGAAGGTTACGGACCTGGCTGCCCTTGAGACGCGTCCGGTGATGGCGCACCAAATATGCACGAAATCAGAGGAAACGTATTTTGGAATTGGTCAACGTAAGGACGGCAGCCATTTTCCGGCCGAGCTGCGCGGACGCATGTTCACCTATCGGGGGCGCGAGGTGCGGGCCACGGCCGTGCGCGACATCTCCGAACGGGTGCGCGCCGAACAGGCCCTACGCGAGAGCGAGGAAAAATACCGCACCCTGGTGGAGAACGCGCGCGTCGTCGTATTGAAATGGGACATCTCCGGGCGGATCACCTTTATGAATGAATTCGGACTTGAGCTCTTCGGATATGCCGAGGACGAACTGATCGGTAGCAATATGGTGGACACCATCGTGCCGGAAACGGAATCGTCGGGCCGGGACCTGGCAGGCATGATCAAGGAGATCATCCGCGACCCCGAGCGCTTCAGCGATAATGAAAATGAGAATATCACCAAGGATGGGCGCCGGGCATGGATGCGCTGGAGCAACAAGGCGGTCCTGGACGAGGCCGGAGAGCTCGCGGGCATCCTTTCCATCGGCAGCGATATCACCGCCCGCAAGCATGCGGAGGATCTGCTACGCCGCGAACGTGATTTTACCAGCAACCTGATCGAATCCTCCCCAACATTCATCGTCATGATCGAGGCCGACGGCCGGACACGCATGATGAACCGGGCCATGCTTACCGCCCTCGGATACGATCCCGCCGAGGTGATCGGCAAGAGCTATGCCGACACCTTTGTCCCTCAATCCGATCATGCGGCACTGGCGGCGGTCTTCGAACGGATGCGGCTTGCCGGCGAGATGACCGTAAATGAGAACCGCGTGCATACGCGCGACGGCCGTGAACTGCTGATCGAGTGGCATGGCTGTCCCGTGTGGCGCGAAGACGGCGGGTTCGATTCCATCCTCGGCATCGGCATCGACATCACGGCGCGCAATGAAGCCGAGCAGGAACTGCAGGCCTGGATGCAGCGCTATGAGCTGATTGTAAAGGCCTCGGGCCAGGTGGCCTACGACTATACCGTGCCGACCGGACAGATCACCTGGGGGGCCAGCTTGGAGAAGGTTCTCGGACTGACGCCCGAGGAAATGGGTGGCGGTTTTGAGCAGTGGCGGGAACTTCTGCACCCCGCCGACCGGGAAGCGACCTTACAGTCCCTGGTGTCGGCCGAGCAGGCCTGCGCCTTTTGGGAGGCCCGTTACCGTATGCGGCATAAGGACGGCGAGTACCGCTGGATCAGGGACCGCGGGTTTTTCCTGCCCGGTCCCGACGGCAAGGCCTTTCGCCAGCTCGGCATGATGGAAGACATCACCGCGGCCCAGAAGGCCGAGCAGGAACTTAATTTCCGGGCCACGTTGCTTGCCACCTTGCAGGAGGCGTCCATTGAGGGCATTCTGGTGGTGGATGCTCATGGTCGCATCCTTTCTTTCAACCGGCGCTTTATCGAGCTCTGGGGCATCCCGCAGGAAGTGCTTGAATCACGGTCCGATGAGCGCACGCTGCAAGTGGCGCTGGGCAAGATCGCGGATCCGGAAGGATTCCTGGCGAAAGTCAAAACCTACTATGCGCACCCTTCGGAAGCCGGAAGAGATGAGGTTATGCTCGCCGACGGCCGGACCTTCAATCGCTATACCGCGCCGGTAAGCGAAGAGGATGGGACATATTATGGTCGGGTCTGGTACTTCCGCGATGTCACCGAGGAGAAAAAGGCCGCCGAAGCGCTCAAGAAGAGCGAGGAGAAGTACCGCTCCATCTTCGAAAATGCCATGGAAGGGATGTTCCAGAGCTCGCCGGAAGGCAGCTATATCAGCGTCAACCCCGCTTTTGCCCAGATGTTCGGATAC
>JBDKSM010000117.1:0-3700 GCA_039680665.1 Syntrophaceae bacterium
AGACGCTCATCCCCTTAGGGGCCTTGCGCCGCCGTTTACCCGAGCTGCCCGCCGACAAGGAGCGCGAGATCATCTGCTACTGCAAGATATCGCTGCGCGGTTACGAGGCCGCCCTGGTGCTGGAGGCTAATGGCTGGAAGAACGTGCGCGTCATGGAAGGCGGCATCATGGCCTGGCCATACGCGCGGGAGAAGTGAAACCAGGTTGCGGCGCTGAACCGTTTTTTAAGTGAAGAAAGGTGCGGCGTGACCCGCCGCGCCTATATTTTTTAGCAGAGGAGGAAAAGGCATGAAGAATTCTATCGGGAAAAAGGTATCCGTAGTACTCGTCGTTCTGGTGTCCTTTGCCTGTATGGTGGCCTCGCAGGCCCTGGCCGAGCCCAAGGGTACCCTCATCATGTTCCATGCGGGCAGCCTGACCATGCCGTTTGAGACCATGGAAAAGGAGTTCGAGGCCAAGTATCCGGGCGTTGATCTGCAGCGCGAGGCCAGCGGCAGCCAGGCCGCGGCGCGCAAGATAACCGATCTGAACAAACCCTGCGACATCATGGCGTCGGCCGATTTCAAGGTGATCGACAAACTGCTCATCCCGACCTATGCCGACTGGAACATCCGCTTCGCCACCAACCAGCTCGTGCTCTGCTATACCGACAAGAGCCGGTTCGCTAAAGAGGTGAACGCCAAGAACTGGTACGAGATCCTGCAGAGAAAAGGGGTGGTCTGGGGACACTCCGACCCGAACCTTGATCCCTGCGGCTACCGCGCCCTGATGGTGCTCCAACTGGCGGAGAAGTATTACAAAAAGCCCGGACTCAACGACAAGCTGCTCGCCAACCGCCCGCAGGCCAATGTCAGGCCCAAGTCGGTCGAGCTGGTCTCGCTGCTGCAGACCGGCAACATGGACTATGCCTGGGAATACCTCTCCGTGGCCGTGCAGCACGGGCTGAAGTATGTGGTTCTCCCGGACGAGATCAACCTGGGCGACTACAAAAAGGACGCGTTCTATAGCCAGGCCGTGGTAAAGGTGACCGGGAAGAATCCCGGCGAGTTCATGGACATGAAGGGCGAATCGGTCACCTACGGGGTCACCCTCATCAAGGATGCCCCCAATAAAGAGGCGGCCATCGCGTTCCTCAAGTATCTGCTCGATCCCAAGGGCGGCCTGAAGGTCCTTAAAACGCAGGGCCAGCCGCCTTTCATCCCCTGCCGGGTGCCGACAGAGCAGATGAAATCCGCGCTGCCCGCTGAGCTCAAAGGCCTCGTGGAAGTGAAAGACTAGACGGACAGGGCGTCATGGCGCGGAGGGAGCCGTTTTTCTGGGTCTCGGTGTCCTGCGGCATCGTGGTCCTGGCCTTCATTCTCCTGCCGCTCTGGGAGATGCTGACGGCCCCCTCCTATGCCATGCTCAAGGAAACGCTTCATGACAAAACCGTCCTCCATTCGATCTGGCTGAGCATCTACACGGCCTTCGCGGCCGCTGCAATCGCCTTCGTGTTCGGGACGCCGCTGGCCTATGTCCTGGCCCGCACGCACTTCAGGGGCAAGCGCCTGGTCGAGGGCATCATCGATCTGCCCATCGTGATCCCGCATCCCGTGGTGGGCATCGCCATCCTGGGCGTGGCAGGGAGGAATCACTGGCTGGGGCAGGTCATGAGCGAGCTGGGCTTAAGGATCATGGGCAGCACCACGGGCATCATCACCGTGCTTACCTTCGTGGGCATGCCCTTTTATATCAATACGCTCAAGTCCGGGATCGAGGCCATCTCCCCCCGGCTGGAGAATGTCGCCCGCAGCCTCGGCGCCCCGCTGTGGAGCACCTTCGCGAGGATCACCTTTCCTCTGGCCTGGCGCAGTGTCCTGGTGGGCTTCATCATGTGCTGCGCCCGGGCCATCAGTGAGTTCGGGGCCGTGGTCGTGGTGGCCTATCACCCCATGATTGCGCCGGTGCTCATCTATGAACGCTACGAGGCCTACGGTCTCAAGTACTCCCAGCCCGTGGCGGTATGGCTGGTGCTGGTGTGCCTGACGCTGTTCCTGGTCCTCAGGGCCCTGGCCCTGCCGGGGAAGAAAGCGGCATGATCGAGATCAGCAAGCTCAAGGTGCATCTGGGTGAATTCCGCCTGAAGGACATCGATCTTTGCATCGACGAGGGGGCATTCTTTGTGCTTATGGGGCCCACCGGCGCCGGCAAGACCGTGCTGCTGGAGGCGATTGCCGGACTTACGCCCGTGCTGGGCGGCCGTATCGTCGTCGGCGGGCGGGACATTACCCGCCTGGCGCCCGAAAAACGGGGGGTGGGAATCGTATACCAGGACTATGCCCTGTTTCCGCATCTGACGGTCGAGCGCAACATCACCTTCGGGCTGCGCTATCAGCGCCACGACAGGGCGGCGGCCGGCAAAGGCTTGTCCAGGCTCGTGGATGAACTCGGCATCGGCCACCTGCTGGGCCGGCACCCGGAAACCTTAAGCGGCGGAGAGCTGCAGCGGGTGGCCCTGGCGCGGGCCCTCATCGTGGAGCCCCGGGTGATCCTGCTGGACGAGCCGCTCTCAGCGCTGGATCAGGGCTTCCGGGAGGAAATACGGCTGCTGCTCAAAGAGCTGCACCGCAGCTCGCGGGTGACCTTTTTCATGGTGACGCACGACTTTTCCGAGGCCCTGACGCTGGCCACCAAGGCGGCCATCATGCATGAAGGCGCCATCGTGCAGACCGGTGCGGTCCGCGACATCTTCCAGCGGCCGGCGTGTGCCTTTGTGGCCGATTTCGTGGGCATGAAGAACATTCTGCCGGCCTTTTTCGACGGCACAACGGCCAAAGTGGGGGTGCTCTCCATCGAGATCCCCCACCGGCACCGGAATTCCAGCGGCTACCTCGCCATCAGGCCCGAGGACATCGTGCTTAGCCTCAAACCCCTGGAATCGAGCATGCGCAACTCGTTCACGGGCGTCATCACGGGCATCATTGACCAGGGTTTTCTCTATGAGGTGCACGTCGCCGTGCAGGACCTGGTACTCAGATCGCTCATCACCAAGGGAGCGGCGGTCGACCTGGGCCTGGACATCGGCCTGGGCGTACTCGTTTCTTTCAAGACGTCCACGGTGCATACCTTCTAAAAGGGGGGCACGATGAAGACATCAGCATGGTTTTCGCTCCTGTCCGGCAGGCAGAAACTCGTCCTGTGCGTTACCCTGATCGTGGGGCTGGCCATTGCCGCCATCGGTCTCCTGGCCGATGGCGGTTCTCAGCCGGGCGATGAGCTCCATCTCACCACCGCCCTGCCGATAAGCCGCATCGCACTCGCACTGGGGGTCACGGGAAAGGCGCTGGCCAGGGAGCTGCGTCTCCCGATCGACATCCCCAAGGACAGGCCGCTTAGGGAGCTCAAGGTAACGGACGCGGAGCTTGCCCATGCCGTCGATCACCTGCTCTCGCATAAAGATTCTCCCGGGAAATATTACCTGTACCTTGCCTTGGTGCTGGTAGGCCTCGTCTACCTCAATGCGCTCGGACGTCCCGAGGCATCCGACATACACCGGAGGAAGAGCTGGTATCCCCGGTTTCCGTACATCGCGGTCCTGCTGCTTTCCGTCCTGCTGGCCGGATTTTATTTCGGGAAATCTCCGAATCCCATGGAAGGGATCGTCAAGGTATTCAAGTCCATGGCGGGCCTCTATCCGGACCCCGCGGCCAAAGCGGCGGCC
>JBDKSM010000118.1:0-9585 GCA_039680665.1 Syntrophaceae bacterium
TCATCCAGCAGCGGTCGGTTCATTCTGAAAACCAATGCAACCGACGATCTGTCGCACTGCGCATAATAGCCATACTCTCGGGTAAACCGATCGAAATATACAATTACCTGAGGTTGTGAAGGATCGCAGCGGCCGGTGGCCATGTGTCCGTAGAATGAACGATGAGGGATATTGAACAACTCAAAGGATTTCTTATTCAGACCAGTGGCGACGATGGATCCTGTCGGAAGTTCCGATATCTCCTTCACGGAGAGTCTGCTGCCCAGGATAACCTCTACCCCTTTCTCCAAAGCCTGCCTGTAGAGGACATTTTCCAGAGACAGCTCTCCCTTCCCCCTCTCCATGGTGTAGGCCTCATGAAAGCGTGGCAGATCAAACTCAAATTTCTTTCCATACGCCAGAATCCGGGCGGATTTCCAGGGTTTGAGAGCTTCGCGGATGCGGATCCCAAGCCCCCTTTCCAGGGCCGCTGGATACATCAGGGTGGCATCGGCAAAGGATATATCGCCCCCGATGTGCTCCTTCGCCTCATAAATTCTTACTTTGAAACCCCGGCCGGCAAGGTTAATGCCAGCGACCAGTCCCGCCAATCCTGCTCCGACGACATCAATCTCCATTGACATGACCGCCCCCTCTACAACCGCCTCTCAACTCATGATGCTTACTATGTTGATTAAGTTTAAATAATCTATTTCAGTCTCCTCAATTATTCATTGGCACTAATAAGCCGATATCCGCTGCCGTTCCAATTGCCGAAGCAAATGCCGCATAACATTCTTTCGCACAATGCCCTTTATCATCAGGGGCCGATTATTTTATTTAATGGAATCATTGATACAACATCAACTTTAGTCCAGAGGTGTTATACTGATCCGTATGACCACCCCTATCGCATCGTCATACCACCATGGCGGCAGAGGCCGCCAACCATGACTTATTGCATGGTACCATTATTCACTCTGCACTGGAGGAGTCAAGGCATAATGTGGTCTTGCGGCATGCAGTGTCGATAGATACGTTAGAAAGGTCTGATTCTCCCCCTCTCCCTGACCCTCGCCCGCAATTGGGGCTGTGGCAAAAGGGCGTTTTCCTTGTCTCCCCGGCGGGTTTAGAGCCTGCCCTGGAGGTGTTCAATCCGGGACCGGGGTCCATAAAGCCTGATAATCCCTGGATTCCGGCTTTCGCCGGAATGACGGTGCTCGGCTTTTGCGACAGCTTCAATGGGATAGGGAACCAGAAAAAGGATCACCGCTTTGGGGGGATTTACTTTTTAAGGGAACTCTATCGCTGCCTTGCCTTTTTCAAGAAGCGCGCTCGTAATACATCACGGAATGGAACGACCGGCGCACGGCGCGCTGGAACTTGACCCCTGGGTAGCCCAGGATCAGCACGATGGCGGGTTTATGTCCAGCAGGTATCTGGTATTTGCGCATAAGGCTGGGCTTGTGCGCCAGCGGCGGGGTCAGGCAGCCGATCATGCAGGTGCCCAGGCCGAGGGATTCTGCGGCCAGCATGGCATAGGTGCAGGCAATGAAGGCGTCGGCCGCGTCGGCATAGGGCGAGGTGTGGAACAACAGGGCCGCCGGGGCATCGTAGAGCATATAGTCTTCGCCGCGGTCGCGGGCGTTCGTGATGATCTCGGCCAAGGGGATGATGAAGGACTGCATCTGCGCGTAGGTGCTCTTTTTGACAAACGGCCTGATGAGCTTCATCACCAGGGGCCGGCCCAGGAGTTTCAGCATGCCGCGATACAGGGCCGTGACATCGGCGGAGAGCTCCCGCACCTTGTCGCGGCCGTGGAAGACCACGAGGCCCACCTCCCAGGGCGGAATGCCCATGGGCGCCGAAGAGGCCGCCTCCACGACGCGTTCGATCAGTTCGCGGGGCACTTCCTTCTTGGCAAAGTCGCGGATGCTGCGGCGCTGTAAGAACAAGGCTTCGAGCGCTTCGGCCGTGGCGCATTCTTCGGCCGGGGGAAGGCTCACGGTATCGCCCTGCTTAAGCTTGCGGCCCGTGACCGTGATGCTGCCCGTGGGACAGACCAGCATGCAGTGGCCGCAGCCGATGCAACCGAAGGAATCGGGCGTGCCGTCCGGCAGCACCATGACGCGGTTGTCCGCATCCATGGCCAGGCTGTTCGAGGCGCAGATGCGCACGCAGAGCTTGCAGGCCGTGCAGGTGGCGTGGTCGATGACGGGGGTTGCGGCAACCGGTCCTACGCTTGATATGACTCCCATGGCGTCCTCCTTAGGTTTTTTGTATCAGGCCTTCATGACCGGCCGAATAAAGACGTCGTCGAACCAGGCGGTCATGGATGCAAGCGTAACCTCGGGCACCATGATGAGGTAGCCGATGGCGCCGTCCAGGGCGGACATCAGCGCCACGCTGCGGGCGCGAGTGTCATGCGGGGCAAAGTCGCCCGCGTCGATGCCCTGGTGAAAGAGCGTTTCAAAGAAGGTGAGCATCTCGGTGTAATATGTCTGGTACAACGGCCACATGCCCTGGCTTGAGAGCATCTTGACGAGCGAGAGGAAGACAAAGATGATTTCCTGGGGATGCGTTTCCCAGTAGGCCAGGTAGCTCCGGATATAGAGCCTGAGCGCATCCGGAGCGGTTTTCTTCTTTTTTGCCATGGCCATACAATCATAAACCGGCTGCATGAAAAGGCTATTGGCCGCGATTAAAATCTCCTCTTTGCTTGAAAAGTGGTGGTACAGCCCGCCCTTGGTCAGACCGGCGCGGGTGGCGATGGCCTCCATGGAGGCGTTATCGTAGCCCTTTTCCACGAACTCGTTGACGGCGGCTTCAAGGATATCATCCATGCGTTTCCGGCGGGGCGCTTTCCTGGTCATACCGGGGCTCCTCTCTGTTACATTCCTACCGTCGGTTTTTATCATGAGGGACAGCGCCTGTCAACAAATATTCCACTTCAACCGTCTTTCCTTGTGGCAGCGGGAGCATGGATTCACGCTCCCGTTATAGATTGGCACCGGCACTGGGATTATGCTATGCTTTCAGTGCGGATATATCAAACTACGACGAGGTAATCTTATGAAACGCATGTGTTTAGCGGTACTGGTCATGGTCCTCCTTTTCCCCATGGGTGCGTCGGCCGATGAGTTCAGGTCCCTGCTGGACGAGTCGGACAGCCTGCTCAAAACCGGGTTACAGCATGTGGCCGACCCCCATACGTCGGGGCTTTATTTGAAGGCCTATCAACTGGCGGCCAAGGCGGCCGACATGCAGCCCGGCAGCTACGAGGCCAACTGGAAGGCGGCCCAGCGGGCGCGCTGCTACTGCGGCCAGATCAGATGGTTTCAGATCGGAGACTGGAAGAAGGAGTGCGTGCGCGTCGCCAAGCCGGCCATGCAATACGGCTTGCGCGCCATCGCGCTTCAGCCCCAGCGGGTCGAAGGGCACTTCTGGTATTCATGCCTGATCGGATCGTACGCGGACGGGGTCAGCATCATCACCGCCTTGAAGGAAGGCCTCAAGAACAAGACCCAGCAAGCCCTGGAAAACTCGCTGCGCATCGACCCCGCCTATTGGGATTACAGCCCCTACCTGGGCATGGGCGAGTTCTGGTACCTCCTGCCCTGGCCGCTTAAAGATACCGCCAAGGCCCGCGACCTTTTGGAGAAGTACAACAAACACGTGCCGGCCACGGCCGATAATATCGAGGAGGGTTGGGTCTACCTGGGCAAGGTCCTGCTGGAATCAAAGGATGCCAATGACCGGGCCCGCGGCCGGCAGTACCTGCAAAAGGCCGCCGCCGGGCGCTTCCCTTATTTCGCTGACATGGCCAAGAAGGCCTTGCGCTAAAAAATCAGTGGTTCTTAAAAACAATGCCACACCTGCCCTCGAAGCACCTGGTGCGCCATGGAAATGGGATAAGGACCGATTGAGGCGATTGACAGCCGGAGTCTTCTGAACTATCAAGGATGAGCCCGCCTACAGCGGCGGGATGCAGCAGAACCATTCATGATCGTTTAAGGAAGGGAAAGCATGCAGCAGCTTAAAAATTGGTTCATCGCCACGCGGCCATGGTCCTTTTCCATGACCGCCATCTCGGTCAGCGTGGGCAGCGCCCTGGCCGCGTTTGCCGGCCCCTTCTCCTGGCCGATCTATCTGCTGACCTTGATCGGCGCGGTGGCCATGCATGCCGGCACCAACCTGATCAACGATTATTACGACGTGCGCTTCGGGCTCGACACGCCGGAGGCGGCCACCGCCCAGTACCGTCCGCATCCGATCGTCCATGACCTCATCCCGGCCAGGCAAGTGCTTATCGCGGCCTATGGCCTGTTCGGCCTGGCCGCGGCCATCGGTTTGTACCTGTTTGTCGTGATCGGCTGGGTGGTGGCGGTCATCGGCGTCATCGGCCTGGTGGCCGGCATCGGCTACACCTCGCCGCCCATGAAATACAAGTACCTGGCCTTAGGCGAGCTCTCGGTCTTTCTCATGTGGGGACCGCTGATGGTCGAGGGTGCCTTCTATGTTCAGCGCGGTGCGCTCAGCTTCGATGCCTTCCTGATCTCGTTGCCCTTTGGCGTCCTGGTGGCCCTGGTGATCTTCGCCAACAACCTCCGCGACATCGAGCAGGACCGCCAGAGCCATGTCACGACCGTCGCCATCCTGCTGGGGCAGCGCCGTGCCATGCACGCCTACCTGCTGTTTATGGCCCTGGCCTACGCCATCACGCTCGTGATCGCGGCCTTGGGCGTTCTAAGCCCGTGGGGGCTCCTGGTATTCCTCTCGCTGCCGCTGGCCTTCAAACTGTTCAAGCAGATGCGCTCAAGCGTCCCGGCCGACGCCGACGCCATAACCGCCAAGCTCGATACGGCCTTCGGCGCGCTCCTGGTGATCGGGCTGGTCGTACAAGGTCTCCTGGCATGAAGGCCGGCCTCCGGGGGATGCGGCTGGTCTGGGCCTTGGCGGCGCTGGCCTGCGTGCTCTGGTTCGTGACCTTCTCTCTTGGAGGCCCGAACTTCTGGATCAAGATCGCCTGTTCCGCCGTTACCCTGGCCGCCGCGGCCATTTGGCAGCACACGCTTACGGACAATACGCTTCGTTTTGACGGCAAGGCTATCCTGCAGGGCGTCATCTCGGCCGTCGTGCTCTATATCGTGTTCTGGTTCGGCAAGGAGATCTCGTCCCTGCTCTTTACCTTCGTTCCGCGGCAGGTGGGCGCCATCTACGACAAAGGCGCGGGCTTCCCGACCCCGGCCATCGTATTCATCCTGCTGTTCGTCACCGGGCCGTGCGAAGAGATCTTCTGGCGGGGTTTCCTGCAGAGATCGCTCATGGAGCGTTATGGTCCCTGGCCCGGGTGGCTCGTCGCCACGGCCGTCTATGCGCTCGTGCATGTCTGGTCCTTAAACTTCATGCTGGTGGGCGCGGCCGGTGTGGCGGGCGCCTTCTGGGGCCTGATGTACCTCAAGTGGGGACGCCTGGACGCTCTGATCATCTCGCATGCCCTGTGGAGCGCCTGCATCTTCGCTCTGGTGCCCATGGGCTGAAGCCCATGCTTGGCCGGAGCGCATAAGCTTCCCCGGCCTCACCGCGCCCATCCGGCGCCGATAGCTGGCCGGCCGTTCAGCCGGATGTACCTTTTATGCGCCCACGATAAAATCCGCTTGTAAAACGTATGATATTCTCTCATGATCACTACAAAACCAATCAGGAGAAACGCATGTCCGGACGTCTGAACGGTAAAAGCGCCATTATAACCGGGGCCTCCAGCGGCATCGGCCGCGCCACGGCAACAATCTTCGCCCGCGAGGGGGCGCGGCTCTTACTGGCGGATATCAACGCCGCCAATCTGAGCCTGGTGCGGGATGAGATTATTGCCACGGGCTCCAGCGTGGTGATACGTCCCACGGACGTATCTTCCGAGGATGAGGTTAAAGCCCTGATCGACCTGGGGCTGGAAACCTATACCGATATCGACATCCTGGTGAACAACGCCGGCATCGGCGGTCTGCTGGACCCCCTGGAGAACCAAACCGCCGAAGAATGGCACAAGGTCTTCGACGTGAACGTCATGGGCCCGGTGTACGCCACCAAACATGTCATCGCGCACATGAAGTCCCGGCGCAAAGGATCGATCATCAATATCGCCTCGGTGGCGGGCGTGCGCTCCGGCGCGGGCGGCAATGCCTACAGCGCCTGCAAGGCCGCGCTCATCAATTTCACCCAGACCTCGGCCTGCGAGGTGGGCGCATTCAATGTGCGCATCAACGCCATCTGCCCGGGGCTGATCGAAACCGCCATGACCCAGCCCTTCTTTGATTATGCCCGCAGCACGGGCAAGGAAAGCCAGATCGGCAAATACAGCGAGCTCAAGCGCGCCGCGGTCCCGGACGAGGTCGCCTGGGCCATACTCTTCCTGGCGAGCGACGAGGCCAGCTATATCACCGGCCAGGCCCTGCCGGTGGACGGCGGCATCACCGCCTCCTTGAGCATACCGGGCCGGAAGATATAAACGCCGACGGGCGCTGCCCCTTTTTCGCCCGCCTGACCAAGGAATACCTACACAAAGGATTACATCCGATCCTTAAGGGAGGAAGAAGATGCGTAAACTCATGTTGGCCGTGCTTTTCGTACTGATCGCCGTACCGGCCGCGGCTGCGGGTGAACCGATGAGTGAAGACCAGAAGACGCTGTATGCCATCGGCGTCGCCATCGCCAGGGAGTTGGGTGTCTTCAACCTATCGGCCCAGGAGCTGCAATTCGTTCAGCAGGGTCTGGCCGACAAGGTAGCCGGCCGGCAGATCGCCGTCGATCCGGCGGCCTATCAGGACAAGATCAATCAGTTGGCGCAAACCCGCATGCAGGCGACCGCCGCCAAACAAAAAGAGCTCTCCAAGGCCTATCTGGCCAAGGCCGCTAAAGAAAAGGGAGCTATAAAAACGGCCTCGGGCCTGATCTATATCCCGATCAAGCCGGGGACCGGCAATCAGCCCAAGGCCACGGATACGGTCAGGGTCCACTATACCGGCACCCTGATCGACGGTACGGTCTTCGACAGCTCGATCAAGCGCGGAGAGCCGGCCGAATTCCCCTTGAACCAGGTAATTCCCTGCTGGACCGAAGGCCTGGCCAAAATGAAGGTCGGCGGCATGGCCAAACTGATCTGCCCCTGCGAAATCGCCTATGGCGATCAGGGCCGTCCGCCCGTGATCCCGGGCGGCGCCGCGCTGATCTTCGAGGTAGAGCTGCTGGACATCAAGAAGTAACGGCGCCGGAACCTCTCCTTGGTTTGATATACAGCGCCTATCAATACCATAGGCGCTTGTCTATAACGCGGTTGACAACCCCTCTTTGTTAGTTTATACTAAACTTACATAATACATCACAATACCATAAAAACATCGCAGGAGGGACTTGAGTATGAAAGCATTGATCATGGGCGGCGGTATGTCGGGATTGGCCACAGCCATCAATCTGCTGGAGCAGGGATTCGAAGTGGAGCTTATCGAGGCCGATGATATCTTCGGCGGCCGGGCCAGCTCCTGGACCGATGAAGACGGCGACATGATCGACAACGCCCTGCACGTGTTTTTCCCCTACTACCTCAACCTGGTGAATTTCTTTAAAAAGATCGGCGTAGCCGACAAGATCATGTGGAAGCGGCCCGAATACTACTTTGCCCAGGACGACGGCGTACAGGCCGTGCTGCGCTTCCCCAAGCTGCCCTCGCCGTTCCATGCCGCCGGGGCCATGTACGGCATGATGAAGGCCTATAAGGGGCTGCCGCTGTGGAAGATGCTGTTTGCGGCCGCCTCGTTGAGCAGCCTGATCACCAAGACCGACGCGGAAATCGACAAGCTCGACGACACGACCTGGGGCGAATGGTGCATGCGCCATGGCCCCAAGGGCGCATTCAAGTTCTTCGACCCGGCCGCGCACGGTCTGACCTTCACCGAGCCCTATGCGCTCTCGGCCAAGGTCTTTGCCAACTGGTCCCGCAAGGTCAATGCCAGCACGGCCGACGCCACCATCGGCTTCGCCAACGGCGGTCTGGGAGAGATCTGGGTGGACAACTGCCTGGCCTACATCAAGAAAAAAGGCGGCACCTACGCGCTCAATCAGACGGTCACGGCCATCAATGTGACGGACGGCAAGATCAAGAGCGTGGTTATCAACGGCAAGGAAGAAAGGACGGCCGATATCTATGTCTCGGCCATGAGCCCGTATGCTCTGCGCGGCGTCCTGCCCAAGGAGGCCTTCTACAAAGACTACTTCAAGGACCTGACGCATTTCCAGCTGGCCCCTTCCATGTCGATCCAGATCTGGTTCGAAAAGAAGCTCACCGACGTGGATGTGACCTTCTTCACCGAGAACGCCATCTTCAACACCTATGCCGACCTTTCCAACGTGCTGCCGCACATCTTCAAGGGCGGTTCCATGTTCGAGATGGTGATCTCGCCCGCGACCGCGGCGCAGTATCTGCCGGATGAGGTCATCTTCGAGGAAGTCATCAAGGACATTAAACGCGTATTCCCATCCGCCCGCGACGTAAAGGTCAAGAAGTGGAAGGTCGTGCGGGTGCGCCAGGGCGTGTACAGCCCGGTCAAGGGCATGGAGAGCCATCGTCCGTACCAGCGCTCGCCCTACGGCAACTTCTATCTGACCGGCGACTATACCAAGACGCCCGTGAGCTCGGGCGGCATGGAGGCCGCGATCTGGACCGCCAACAAATGCACTGAACTGATCGTGGAGGACAAGCTCGGCAAGAACCTGAGCCTGAACGTCAAGTTCAACGCCAGCAAAGGGTTCTCGCCCTTGATGCGGCCGCTCAAGCAGATCGCCAAATACGGCGCGATATTTCTGCTCCTGGGAAAAGGTTTGAAATCTCTGCGCACTCGCTTATAATACCCCATATGCCGTGCGCCGGCGCTTTTTAGCGAGTGGCCGGCGCACATCCGCCAAAAGGAGGCGACTATGGATGTCGTGATCATCGGAGCCGGGAACGCCGGACTGGCGGCCCTGCATACGCTTCGCAAGCAGGGCGTGGACGCCGTATGCCTGGAGGCCAAGAACATGGCCGGCGGGCGCACCATCACCGTGAACAAGAACGGGTACCTCTTCGATTTCGGCTCGCAGTTTCTCTTCAAATTCAACCACCGCTTTTTCGATCTGTGCCGCGACATGGGCATGGGAGACGATATCACACCGTGGGCCGGCACGGTTTTTTTCTATAAAAATGGGCAGATGCTGCCGGCCATGGTAGGGGCCACGCCCAAGGTCCTGTGGCAAAACCGCGCCAGGCTCAAAGGCATGCACAAGGTCCTTGCGCCCAAGGCCGCTTTCCAGCTCCTCAAGATGGCTCCACTCATCGCCGCCAAGGTCAGGGCCGGCGGACTGGACTTCGTTGATTACCAAGCCTCTTTGGATATGGACCATGAGAGCTTCAGTGAGACCTGCCTGCGCCTGGCCGGGCGCGAGGTGCTGGAAGGCCTGTTCCAGCCGAACTTGAGCGCCATGACGCTGGGCATGCCCGAGGAAGTCAGCGCACCTTACGGCCTGGCGCTCTTCTGGCAGAGCTCGCAGGGCTACTGGACCTTGAAGCACGGCATCGGC
>JBDKSM010000119.1:0-49161 GCA_039680665.1 Syntrophaceae bacterium
AGCTTGAACGTTGAATTTAAACCAGAAGGTCCATTTCTGTTCCTCTACCCCTTCATCAGGTATATGGGGCCGGCCATCGCCGCCCTGCTGGGTTGGGCAGCGGTAAAGCTGATCAGGAGGTTTTAAGCCTGTAGGTTCAAGCGGTCGGATAAGATCTTTAAAAGCCTCTCACGCCTGTTAGAAAGCGGGCGTGAGAGGCAAACACCAAAGGAAGGTCGATGATATGAAACATCTCAAGCTAGGCATTATAGGTATTCTCATCCTTGGCGTGTGCTGTTCCGGCGTATGGGCCGCCGAGGCAGGCTGGAAAAAGGTTGGAGAGAAAAACGACATCATTGGGTATACCCGTCCCACGACCAGGAGCAGCGTGGATGAAATGAAGGCCGTTGGCATGGTTGAGGCGCCCGTGGCCGTGATCGAGGCGGTCATCCGCGACGTATCGGCGCAGCCCAAGTATATGTTCCGGTGCAAGGAAGCCAAAACAGTCAACAGCCCTGAGTTCAAACAGAGCAAGGACACCTCCTTTTTTCTCAATGTCACCGGCATGCCATACCCGTTGAACGATAGAGACGTGCTGGTCAGGGCCGATTACAGCGTCGACAAGGCCGCCGGCACGCTCTCTGTTCACATGGTTGGGCAGAACACTACGTATATGAGCGATGGCAAAAGGGTCAGGATGCCCATCATGATCGCGGATTATATCCTGGTGCCCAAGGGACCCAATAAAACCGAAATGACCTATGTGGCCCTGGCGGAGCCCGGTGGCATTCCCTCTTTTGCGGTCAACCTTTTCTGCAAGAACCTGCCCAGCGCCACCATTGCCGGTATCCGGGAGCTGGTGAAACAGGATAAATACAAGAACGCCAAGGAAATTGTTACGACCACGCCGCATTAAGAAGCACATCCAGAAGCACGCGTTCTTCAGCCTCTTTTTTTTAGGCTGAAGAACTCTTCAATATTTGTAGGAAAAAGGATCTGTACAACGTGCAAGTTTAAATGATAGGAAATTTACAGCACGCGAGACCATACATGAGCTTTGAAGCAGGAAGATGGACATGGCCGAAAGAAAGAGACGCTTTAAACCCGATGTTCGCAAGGCACAGATCATCGAGGTGACCAAGCAACTTATCCTTGAAAAAGGGCTGCCATTCGCGACCGTGATGAGGATCGCGGATGCCTTGAATGTCAGCCATACGACCCTCTACTATCATTTCAAGAACCGTCGCGAGATTTTATTGGAAACCTTCAAGTCCGTCATGGACGAGGTTATCGGATCCTTTACCGGGGATACGGATGATGTCTTGGATTTTTTCCATAAGAGCTCGATCACGATTTATGAGCAGGCCCGAAAGAACCCTAAAGTGGGACGGCTGTTCCTTGAGCTTTTGTGCGCGCCACCGGAAGAGATCATTTACGACGAGGCCCAGAAGCAGCTATCCGGCCTGCACAGTATTTTCGTAGCGGTCATAGAGAAAGGCATCCGGAATGGAATATTCCGCGATGATACCGATGTGGTGATGGTGGGCTGGCAACTGATGTCTTTTGAAATCGTCACCTTTCTCGGCAGCATGCTTGATCTTCCGAATTTTATTACCCTGGAACAGGGACTTAGGTCGGTAGACCTCATCTTGAATTCCATAAAGGCCCAAGGAGTATCCTAGCCGGATAGGCGTTCACGCTTTATGCTCACCTCGAAAACCAGAGACGTCTGACCAGACTAGTTTAGGAGTTTTAAAAGAGTGGATTCTCAAATTTCCCCGGCATGTTCTTTTAAGAAACGCTCGAAGAAAGCTTCCATGAAGGCATGGCGTTCCTGGGCCATGCGCCTGCCTTCAGAGGTGAGCATGCGGTCCTTGATATGGCTGAGCTTGACCGTGAACTCGCGGTAGCCCGTATCGTCCTTGGTGTAGGGCCGCGTATCGTGTGGATTGCAATGGGGGTTATGCAGCATGGCGCCCACCTCGCCGGCAAAGAGATAGGCCCGCGCAATCCCGACCGCGCCAATAGCGTCGAGCTTGTCGGCATCGAAGAGCACCTTGGCCTCCAGACTCTGGGGGACATGGCTGTTGCGGTAGCGATGGGTCAGGACGCAATGGATGATATTATCCTTTTTCGCTGGATCGATCGCATAGCTTGCCAAAATTTCGCGTGCCATGCGCGCCCCTTCTTCGGCGTGGCAGATCTCGCCTTTGGACCGGTCCTGGTGGGAACGGCCGATGTCGTGCAGGTAGGCAGCCAGGGCGAGAATCTGCAGGTCCGCGCCCTCGATGGCGCCGATATGCATGCACAGGTTAAAGACACGCTCGGTGTGGTCCCAGTTATGGCTCAGCTTGGAAACGGAGAAGACATCCCGGCAATAATCCTTCACGGCGGCGATGATATCCTGCATGAGCATGCCGGATAACACAGAGCCCGCGGAGGTGACAAGGCCTTTCGCGACCACCACGACATGGTTTTGTCTTGACAGGCCCTCCGGCGGTATACTACCCATCCCACATATCTGGATGGAGCGCGGAGGTGAGCATGTGGAAGGATAAGGGCAAATCGTTCGGTGCATTGGCGACCCGGGCCATCCATGCCGGCGAAGGCCGGCAGAAGTATGCGGATTCGCTCACGACGCCGATCGTGCAGTCCTCGACCTTTACCTTCAAGGACAGCAAGGAGATCGAGGCCTACACCAAGGAGAAGAAAGACCGCTTCGAATACGGGCGCTACGGCAACCCTACCGAGAAGATCGCGGAGCGTCGTCTGGCCGATCTGGAAGGGGCCGAGGATTGTCTGGTCTTCTCGTCCGGTATGATGGCCATCACCACCACCATCCTGGCCCTGGTACGCACGGGCGACCATATCATCATGACCGATGACTGCTACAAGAAGACCCTGGAGTTCTGCAACTCATATTTGAAGCGCTTCGGCATCGAGTGCACCATCGTGCCTTTCGGCGATTACGAGGCCCTGGAGGCCAGCATCAAGCCCAACACCCGCTTCATCTTCTCCGAGTCGCCCACCAACCCCTACTTGAACGTCTTTGACCTGGTGAAGTTCAACGAGATCGCTCGGAGGCACCATGTCATGTCCATCATCGACTCCACCTTTGCCACGCCCTTCAACCAGCGGCCCTTGGAGTTCGGCATCGACCTGGTCACCCACAGCGCCACCAAGTACCTGGCCGGACACAACGATATCCTGGCCGGTTGCGTGCTGGGCAAGAAAGAAATCATCGACAAGATCCGGGCGCTTCACAAATCCATGGGCGGCCTGATCGACGCCCATTGCTGCTATCTTCTCTTAAGGGGGCTCAAGACTTTCCCCTTGCGCGTCAAGCATCAGAACGAAGCCGCCCTGACCGTGGCGCGCTATCTTGAAGCGCATGCCGACATCCAGAAGGTATACTATCCCTTCCTGGAAAGCCACCGTCACTACGCAATCGCCAAGGAACAGATGGTCGGCGGCGGCGGGGTGGTATCCTTCGATATCAAGGGCGATCTGGACGCGGCCAAGCGTTTCATGGACGCCCTGGAGATGATCTACATCGCCCCCAGCCTGGGCGGCGTGGAAACCCTGATCACCCATCCGGCCACGGTCAGCTACTACGACTACACCCGCGAAGCGCGCTATGAGCTCGGTATCACCGACACGCTGTTTAGGCTCGCGGTCGGCATCGAGGACGTCCAGGACATCATCGGCGACATCGAACGGGCCTTGGCCAAGGCCAAAAAGTAAATTTCTAACCATGATCATGAGGGGCACGGGCAAGACTAGAGTCTTGGCCCGTGGCACCCGCGCTGAGTGTCTGGCGATTTTTTTTGAGGTCCGCCCTGGGAATAATTTCGATTGGTACAGATTGCATAGGCGTAGACCGGAAGGGATCGAAAAAAAATGTCAGACCTGCTGATGGCTGTTATCCGGCCGTGCGGTTTTTCCGATATGGTTGCCAACTGCAACATACGCACGAGCGAAGATGGGAGTCGATATGCGCGCATACACCAAAACACTATGGCTTCGTCCGTTTTTGATCCAGGATGGCGTGGTCATACTGATTGTTTTCCCGCTGGTCTGCTTTTGTTCATACACCTTCTCCGCTTCCATCAGGAATAACCTGGGCCTGCTGCTGCTCTTTTCCATGCTCTATATCGCGCCCTCCAGCGCGTTCGGTGCCTGGATCAAATACCGCTTTGCCAAACCCGTGATCGACTGCATGGAGAATGGTGGCACGGACCCCATCCAGGTGGGCCAGGCGGCTCGGTCGGCGGCGATATTGCCGCTGGTCGACGGCATCACCATATTCATCCGCTTTTCGGTTCTGACCTGGCTGTCGCCGTTTCTGCCGTTGTGGCTGATGGGCAAGCTCGTGCCCGTGGATGCCTTCTTTTTTGCCTACATTACCTTGGCGGCGGGACTTTCTTCGGCCGCCTATTATTTCCTGGCCACGGAAAACAGCCTGCTCCCGTTTTATGAAAAGACCGGTCTGCGCGGGGTGCTGGATGATGCGACCATAACCCTAAAAAGCGTTACCTTGAACACCAAGCTCATCATGACCATCCTCTTAATCGTCATCCCGCCCTGCATCATCCTGATCTGCTCTTCCGAGTTGGGATTCATCGTCAATATCGACCGCGCCACCTTCCGTATCGGCTATAGCTTGGTCCTGGTTCAAGCCATGGTTTTTACTATTTTGAACGGCACCCTGCTCATACGCAGGATCGCGGATTCCATAAAAAGCGGTTCCGCCATGCTCAAGGACATCGCGCTGGGACAGGGTGATCTTACCAGAAGACTGAAGGTCTCAGGTTCTGACGAGGTCGGCGAGCTTGCCTTTTGGTTCAATGGCTTCGTCGATCAGCTCGAGGGTTTGATATCTCAAGTCAAAAATATGTCGCTCAATCTCTATGAGGCCATTGAAAACGTGAGCTCAAACGCCCAGGGGCTGTCGGAAACATCCCAACGGCAGACGGCCTCGGTGGAAGAGGTCTCGGCCTCGATTGAAGAGATGTCGGCCACGATCCAGAACAATGCCGCGCTCCTGCATGAGGGCCGGGACGCCTCCCAAGTTATCACCAAGCAGATCGACCGCAGCCGCACGGTCTTCGCCGAGCTCAGCCGGGCCATAGAGTCGATCTCGCATGACTCCAAGAAGATCGGGGATATCGTGGCCACCGTGAACGAGGTGGCCTTCCAAACCAACCTGCTGGCCTTGAATGCGGCGGTCGAAGCCGCGCGGGCCGGCGAGCAGGGCAAAGGCTTCGCCGTGGTGGCAGGAGAGGTGCGGGCCGAAGCCAGGCGTTCCGCCGAAGCGGTGCATGAGATCCGCAGTCTCATTGAGGGGACGGTGCAACGCATCGTCACCGGCGACGAGATGATGAAGAAGACCTCGGTCTCGCTGGAAGAGCTGATGAGCAAATTCGAGGTTTTCTTCCGTATGATGGATCAGATCAACGCCGCCAGCGACGAACAGACCCAGAACACCAAGACCGTGACGCAGGCCGTGAGCCAGATCGATTCATCGATTCAGAACAACGCCGCCACGGCCGAGGAGTTGGCCGGCACGTTGGATCATCTGCGAAGCGAGGCCACGGACCTGGCCAAGAACGTCAGGAAGTTCAAGACCTCTGAGGAGTAGCGCCCTTTAATCGATGCCGTGCTCGGTCTTGCGCGTCACCCGCGCCTTGACGGCGTTGAGGGTATCAGTAAGCACCGGGATGACATGCTCGCGGATGTCCCCGGCCACGGCGATCAAGAGCAGGTCGTCGCCCACTTCAAGCTCGCCCTCATTGACCCGCACCTGGATGTCCACGATCCCCGGACGCGCCCGTTGCTCGGCCAGGATCTTCTCCAGCTCGGCATAATCGGCCGTGACCCTGACCCCGCTGACGGCACGCCCGTTCCGGGACGTGCCCCGCACGACTCCGTTGTGGCACAGGACCATGCCGACCTTCGCGAAATCCGGTCTGGCCTTCATCGCGCGGATCAGGGCATTGATGTCCATCGGTTTTTCCATGCTACAGCGATACGGATACCCGTCATCAATGTCAAGAATAGAATTGGCCGGGGAGGTTCATGAATCGCCCCTTAAGACTAGAGATTGCAATCCGGTCTTGTACGGTATAGAGAAATCAGGTCTGCTTTACCCAATATTTTAAAGGGGGTGTGCCATGCAGGAGATCACGGTCGGCAAGGCCGTTTTTCAGATAGTGGTGGGCGACATTACCAAACAGGATACCGAGGCGGTGGTGAACGCGGCCAACGCACAGCTGGCGCCGGGCGGCGGGGTGGCGGGCGCCATCCATCGCGCCGCCGGTCCCAAGCTCTGGGAGGAGTGCGCCACACTGGGCGGCTGCGCCACGGGCGAGGCCAAGCGCTCCAAAGGCTATAACCTGCCCAACGCCTATGTCATCCATACCGTCGGCCCGGTATATGGCGGAAGGAAGCAAGACCCGGAACTCCTGCGTTCCTGTTATCTCAAATCCCTTGAATTGGCGGATAAGCATGGCATCACGTCCGTGGCCTTCCCGGCCTTGAGCACGGGGATATTCGGCTATCCGGTCAAGGAGGCGGCCCAGGTGGCCATCGACGCCATCCTCGGTTACCTTAAAGGTAGTACCGCTATTACGCTGGTGCGTATGGTGCTCTACGATCAGGCCGCCTATCAGGTCCATAGCGATTACCTGAATACGGTGCGGGTCTAGCATGCGGACGGTGGCGGTCATACCGGCGCGTTATGCGTCGACCCGTTTCCCGGGCAAACCGCTGGTCGATATCAACGGCAAGACCATGCTGCAGATGGTGTACGAAGAGGCCGTGGTCTGTGAGGGCATTGACGAGGTCATCATCGCTACCGACGACGAGCGCATCATGGCCGCGGCAAGCGCCTGCGGGGCAAGGGCCGTGATGACCAGCGATGCGTGCCGGTCGGGCACGGACCGCGTGGCCGAGGCGGTCAAGGATGTTGACGCGGATGCCGTGATCAATATCCAGGGTGACCAGGTCATCATGGACAAACAGGCCATCAGCGCCATGATAGCGGCCTTGGAATCCGGCTGCCCCATGGTCACGGTCGCGGCCCCGGCCTCGCCGCAGGACGCAACCGACCCCAACACGGTCAAGGTCGTCATGGACTTGCGCGGCGATGCGCTCTATTTTTCGCGCTCCGCCATCCCTTTCGAGCGTAACCCCGGCCATCATGGCATGCTCAAGCATGTGGGCCTGTACGGGTTTTCCCGCGCGACCCTGCTAAAGTTCACGCGTCTGGCCCAGACCCCGCTGGAAATGACCGAATCCCTGGAGCAGCTCAGGGCCCTGGAGAACGGCATACCCATCAGGGTGGTGCTTTCCGAAGGCAACTTCTTCGAAATCAATACCCCTGAAGACCGGGAAAGGCTGATCAAACAATGGCCCGCTTGATCCTCGGGCTCTATACCCTGCTGGCCTCTATTCTCCTCGGGCCCATATGCCTGTATGTGCGCCGACACCCGAATTTCGCCGGCACCTTACGGCTGCGTCTGTCCATGAAACTCCCCGGCCCCTTTGAAGGCGACCTGATCTGGTTCCATTGCGCCTCGCTGGGTGAGGTCAAGGCCGCGGCCGGCCTGATCGAGGCCCTCAAGGCCCGGCGGCCTTCTGTGCGCATCTGTGTTTCCAGTATGACCGCCACGGGCCGTCAGGCGGCCTCCAAGATCAAGGCCGTGGACATGATCCTGCCCATGCCCTTTGATCTGCCCTGGATTATGCGGCGCTACTTTGAGAGGCTTAAACCCCAAGCCCTGGTGATCGTCGAGACCGAGATCTGGCCCAACATGCTGGCGCAGGCCAGGATTGCAGGGGTCAAGACGCTCTTCGTCAATGCCCGGCTTTCCGAGCAGGCCTTCCGGCGCTACCAATGGGTCAGGCCGCTGCTGGCGTATGTCCTTGAAAGGGCGCGCATCCTGGCCATCGCCGAGGCGGATGCCGGGCGCTTCAAGGCCTTGGGCGGCCGAAAAGTGGAGGTGTACGGCAATCTCAAGTTCGATACGCTTACACACGTCGATCCGGACAGGGCAGGGCGGATTCGCGCCACGCTGGGCTGCGGCGAGCGGCCGGTCTTTATCGCCGGCAGCGTGCGCGAGGGGGAGGAGCGTAGCGTCATGGACGCCATTAGTATGGCGCGCGCACGCATACCCGGATTGTTTGCCATCATAGCCCCGCGCCATCCCCAGAGCATCCCCATCCTGAGCGATATGGCCACGGCCGCCGGGATGACCTGCGGTCTGCGCAGTAAATCCAGCCAGGACACCGACCTCTTGATCATCGATACCATGGGCGAGCTCTTCGACCTCTATGGCGCATCCCAGGCGGCCTTTGTGGGGGGAAGTCTGGTCCCCTTGGGCGGCCAGAATATCCTGGAGCCTATTGCCTGGGGCGTGCCCACCATCCATGGCCCGCATATGGAAAATTTTCTCTGGGCCATGGATGTCGTCCAGGGTTATACGATTGTGATTGAAAACGCCGCCGGGCTGGGACAAGCCATCAGCGCCGTGCTCTTAAGCCCGGCGGAATATACCGCCCGCTCGCAGGCGGCCAAACAGGCCCTGGCCAAGGCCCAAGGCGCCACGGACAGGTATGTGGATACGCTCTTGGGAAAGGCGTAAGCTTCTTTCGGTTCATCCGACTCTTATAACCTCATGGTTGACAGATAACTCCCGAAGGACCAGAATTTTTCCTGTCCCAAGATGCACGGGAGCATGTATTCTTATGGTGGAGGTTTGAAAACCAAACCGGGTCGGACCGAGATAACAGAATGATATGATGTATTAATGTGTTGATAATGTATCTATTTTTGGTCTTAGAAGCCTCATTGAGGCATCAAAAAGACCGTTCTAAAAATTACCAGTGCATGCACTGAGGGGGGTTTTTACGGTTGAATATTACGGCCGGTTATGGCTACAACTTTTTGCATGCTGGACGAACTGGACAAGGCCATCCTGGCGCTGGCCCAAGGCGATCTGCCGCTTGACCAAGCGCCTTTTGATTGCTGGGCCGCCGAGCTGGGCGTCGAGACGGCCGAACTTCTCAGGCGTCTTGCGGCGCTGAAAGCCGCGGGCGTGATCCGGGATTTCAAGGCCATCCTACGCCACCGCCAGGCAGGCATGCACGCCAACGCCATGGTGGTGTGGGCCGTGCCTGAGGCGCGCATGGAAGAGGTCGGGCGTCTGATGGCTCAAGAAGCGGCGGTCACGCACTGCTATGAACGCCCGGCCTTCGGCGAGTTTACGCTCTTTTCCATGCTGCATGCCCGCAGCGTTCCCGAGCTGCTGACCGTGATCAATCAATTGGCTGAAAAAATCGGGATCCGGCATTTCAAGGTCTATGCAAGTGAGCGGGAGCTCAAGAAGGCTTCCATGCGTTATTTCTGAGGAGAACAGCGTGAACAATATCGATCTATTCGAGCGCGCCAAGCAGGTGATACCGGGCGGCGTGGACTCGCCCGTGCGGGCCTTTCGAAAGGTGGGCGGCACGCCGCGCTTCATCGCGCAGGCGCGCGGCGCCTACCTGACGGATGCCGAGGGCAAGCAATACCTTGATTTCGTGCTCTCCTGGGGGCCCATGATCCTGGGGCACGGACATCCGAGAGTAGTGGAGGCCATCAAGGCCCAGGCCGAACGGGGCGTAAGCTACGGCGCGCCCACCGAGCTCGAGGTGCGCATGGCCGAGGCCGTCTGCCTGGCTATTCCCGCTGTCGAGCGTGTCAGGTTCGTGAACTCGGGCACCGAGGCGGTCATGAGCGCCATACGCCTGGCGCGTGGCTTTACGGGACGCAGCCTGGTGGTGAAGTTCGAGGGCTGCTACCACGGGCATGTGGACAGCCTGTTGGTCAAGGCCGGCTCAGGGGCGCTCACCTTCGGCCTGCCGGATACGGCCGGCGTGCCGAAGGCCATCGCCGGCACCACGGCCGTGCTGGACTATAACGACATTCAGGGGTTCAGGGATTTCATGACCCGGCACGGCAATGAGGTCGCGGCCGTGATCGTGGAGCCCGTGGCCGGCAACATGAACGTGGTCCTGCCCTTAGACGGGTTCCTTGACAGCCTGCGTACGGAGACGCAGAGTCACGGCGCGTTGCTGATCTTCGACGAGGTGATCACGGGATTTCGCTTCCATTACGGCGGCTACCAGGACTTGGCCGGCATCAAGCCCGACCTGACCTGTCTGGGCAAGATCATCGGCGGCGGGCTGCCCGTGGGCGCCTTCGGCGGACGCGCCGATATCATGGCGCTGCTGGCGCCCGATGGACCGGTCTACCAGGCCGGGACGCTCTCCGGCAACCCCCTGGCCATGGCCGCCGGTCTGGCCACCCTCACGGTGCTGAAAGAAACCGATCCCTATCCAGCGCTGAGCGCCGCGCTGAAACGCCTGCTCGATTGCCTGCAAACCGAGTCGACAAGTCGCGGCATCCCGATAAGCGTCAACCACATCGGCTCCATGGCCGGGATCTTTTTCAACCCCGGTCCGGTGGACACCTTTGATGCCGTGATGGCCAGCGACGCCCCGCGTTATGCCCGCTTTTTCCATGCCATGCTGGCCTCCGGCGTCTACCTGGCGCCTTCGCCCTACGAGGCCATGTTCGTAAGCGCCGCGCACGGCGAGGCAGAGATTGACAGGACCATAACAGCGGTAAGAACGGCCCTGGCCGGGTTATAATCTTTCCCCTCCCCGTGGAGGTTGTCGTAAAAGGGATTTTCCTTGTAACCCCGAAGAAAAGCCCGGGTCCAGCGCCTCTGCATTTCTTCGTGCTCTTCGTGGTGCTCAATTCTTTTCGCTTCTCTTCATAGTGCAAAATCTTTTCTCACCACGAAGCCCACGAAGAGCACGAAGAACCCCCTGGATTTCGGTCACGGATTCACCACTTCCGGGACCGGCCCCGCCGGAATGACGGTGTCCGGCTTATGCGAAAGCCTCAGTTTCCAGGGCCGCGGCTTGACAGAACGGGAAGATATCTTTATAATTGGTGGTATTGAGTGTCGGCGTGGTGCTTTCATGACCCGGCTGCGGCGGCTTTTGAATCTATATTGTATCATCAAGGGAACGCATCCACACCTTTTTCTGAGGAGGCATCATGAAGAGAGCGGGGCTCATATCAATTGTCATACTTCCGGTGGTACTTTGGGGCTGTGTTTTATCGGTGAGCCCCGATACATCGGAGACCATCGTCGTGGAGCCCGGCAATACCCAGGATTTCGCGGTCAAGACCACGGGCATCGGCAGCTATGCGCGATCCTTTTACATCGTCGACGTATCAGACCCGGATGTGCCGTTGAGCAATACGATCGAGCAGAATAACTTCAGCTCGGTGATCGATGAGAGCTCTCAGGTGGATCTTGATACCGCCACCTATACCCCGAATGAGGACAGCGCCGGTAAGTACACCGTGCTGTATGCCGTGGAATTCGGGACACCTTCCACTGAACTGGAAATGGTTTTGCTGAAGATCATGGAATCCATACACAGCCGGATGTGGCAGGTGGTGGTGCGGGGCGTGGCCATCACCCCCAAGCGGAACATCTCCGCCGTGCCCGGTACTACCATGACCTATACGGCTACGGCCTATCCCGAAGGCGACTATGACTATGAGTGGCGGCTGGACGGCGTTTCAGTGGCCACCGGCGCCGCCTATGCCTTTAGGCCCACTACGGCGCAGTGCGGGACGCATCGCTTGAGCGTAACCGCGTCCGGGGATGAAGCGGTCTATACGTTGATGCGCGAGATTACGGTATCCGGGTCATAGCCTGCAACAACTTTGTCAACGCCGGGTTTGTCGGCAATGGAAGATGGAGATGGCATCCATCGATTATTAAATACCTTTTTTTAAGAGGAGGGGCGATGAAAAGAGTGGGACTGGCACTTTCGATAGTTTTTCTGATGGTAACGGCCGCCGGGTGCGTGCTGTCGGTTTCTCCCAGCACTTCGGAGACGGTCGTCATGAATCCGGGTGAGACACAAACCTTCACGATCAAGACATCCGGCACCACCGGTTATGACCGCAAGTTCAACATCTACGATGCATCGGATGGGCTATCGACCGATACGATAGAAGCAGCCAACTTTAGTTATAAAACAAACGATGATACCCTGGAGGATACCGCCACCTATACCCCGAACGGCGAGAGCGTCGGCGAGTATAAGGTGAAGTTCAACCTGACATACTGGTCCGAGGATACCCCGTTGTCGATGGCCTTTCTGGCTTATGTCAACGCCGTCCACAGCCGCACCTGGAAGGTGGTGGTGCGGGGCGTGGGGATCACGCCCAGACAGACCCTTAGCGCCATACCGGGAACGACCATGACCTACACGGCAGCGGCCTACCCGGAAGGGGATTACACCTACCAATGGCTGCTGGACGGCGAGGTGGTCGCTACCGGCGCCACCTATGATCTCACCCCCACCCTGGAGCAATGCGGCACTCATACCCTGACCGCGACCGCCATCGGTGAAGGCGAGGTCTACAGCCTGTCGCGCGAGATCGTTGTACCGCTGACATTAGCCGGCGGCAGCGATTCCGATGAAGCCCATTGCATCCAGGCAACCCCGGACGGCGGCTTTATCGTGGCCGGACAATCCAAGTCCACGGATATCCCGGGAACCACCAATCATGGCGGAGAGGATGCCTATGCGGTAAAGTTTGGCTCCTCAGGCGCTGTTCAATGGCAGAAACTTTATGGCGGCAAGTCCTGGGACCAAGCCTATTCCATAGCACCGACCTCGGACGGCGGCTATATCGTGGCCGGGTATTCCGGTTCGAGCGATATCCCGGGAGCGCCTTTGACCGGCTTCAACGATATGTATATTTTAAAATTGGATAGCCAGGGCGAAGTGGAGTGGCAGAAACTCTATGGCTCAAGTATACCCGAATATACCAGCAATCATGCCTTTGCCGCCCTCCCCACGGGCGATGGCGGATACATCGTCATAGGCTCCTGGGTGCTCAAGCTGGGCAGCCAGGGGGATGTTCTCTGGCAGAAGAGCGAGTATGCCGGGCGTTCGCTCTGTGTGGATGCGGACGGCGGATTTATCATCTGGGGTAAAAAGAATGATGCGCCCGGTATCTTCAAGCTCGATTCCGAAGGCATTGAAGAGTGGTATCGGCCCTTTGATGCCAGGTGGGAATTTCCCCAGGGCGATCTCATGGCGGCCGGCAACAATTCCTACACCGCGGTGATGAACCGCAACGATGTCACGACGAGAACCTATGAAAACGCGCTGGCCAAGGTCACGGACAATGGTGCGAGCGCATCCTCCGACTGGACCAAAGTGTTCACCCGGAGCGGGTATGCGGATTCCATTGAATACAGCACCCTGCTGCCCACCACCGCAGGCGGGTATTGTGCCGTCGGCACCACGGGCTCGGATCGGATCTGCGTCCTGAGGTTGGATGCGGGCGGCAATCCCTTAAGCGCCGGTCCCCGGCTCATCGGCGGAGGGCTGGAGCGGCACCGCGTGCTGGATGCCGCTATCGCCGCTGATGGCTCTTATCTGCTGGTTGATAGCCCTACGTTCTTCTGGCTGCCGGGAACCCGTGATATCTATGTGCTCAAGCTGAATGAGTCAGCGAATTGATCGATAGGCATGGCGCGGGAAAATCCGCATGCCGGCCACCGCGCGCGTCTCAGACGTCGGTTCCTTGAGCAGGGGCTGGACGGCTTCGAGGACCACCAGGTCCTGGAACTGCTGCTCACCTATGCCATTCCCCGTAGCGATACCAACCCGGTCGCGCATCAGCTCATGCGGCGCTTCGGCAGTTTGTCCGCCGTGCTGGAGGCTGACCCGCGCGACCTGGCCACGGTGGAAGGCATGGGGGATAACGCCGCGGTTTTCTTAAGTATGCTGCCCCAGGCCACGCGCCGCTACCAATTCGACCGTGTGCATCAGGCCAAACCCCGGCTGGATGACCCGGGCAAGGGCACGCACTACCTCATGGCGCTTTTGGCCGGCAGGTCCGAAGAGGTCTTCTATGTCCTGTGCCTGGATACGCAGTGCCGGGTCATTTACCCCGCCCTGATCAGTGAAGGCACGGTCAAGGAGGCCCATATCCATCCGCGTCGCGTGGTCCAGGAGGTGCTGGCCCACAAGGCCGCCGCGGTCATCCTGGCTCACAACCACCCCTCGGGCGCTCTGAAGCCCTCGCCCCAGGACCATCAGATCACCCGTGTCCTGGTGCAGGCCCTGGCACCCTTGGACATCAAGGTGCTGGACCACATCATCATCGCCGGCGAAAGCGCCTACAGCTTCGCCCGCGAAGGCGTGCTGCCGGGGGGGTAGGGCGATCTACACCCTGAGCTTGGTCTCGGCGTTCTGGGGATCGCTCAGGTGCGGCGGGAGGGCCGCGCTTTCGGGAGGGTTCGGAAAGGCGCAGGCCAGGACCTCGTCGATATGGTCCACGAAGGTGAACTCCATGTCCTTGAGGGCGTCTGATTCGATGTCCTTCAAGTCCTTGGCGTTGAGCCTGGGCAGGATGATGCGCGTGAAGCCGGCGCGCCTGGCGGCCAGGACCTTTTCCTTGATGCCGCCCACGGGCAGCACCACGCCGCGCAGCGTGATCTCGCCGGTCATGGCCACATCTTCGCGCACGACACGGCCCGTGAGCAGGGAATAGATGGAGCTCACCATGGTGATGCCGGCCGAAGGGCCGTCCTTGGGTATGGCCCCGGCCGGGACATGGATATGCAGGCCCTTGGCCGAAGGTATGGTCTGGCCCATGCCCTTGAGCAGGCTCAGGGCGATGCGGGCGGATTCCTTCATAACATCGCCCATCTGACCGGTCAGGATCATCTCGTCCTTGCCTTCCACCACGGCCGATTCGATATAGAGGATCTCGCCGCCGAAGGGCGTCCAGGCCAGACCCGTGGCGATGCCGGGGATGCGCGTGCGCTCCTTGGCTTCGGGGATGAAGCGGATGGGACCCAGGGCCTCTTCGATAAAGGCGCGGTCGATGGCGCAGGTTTCGCAAACGCCGCGGGCCACGTTGGCGGCGATCACGCGCAAGACCGAGGCGATCTCGCGCTGCAGGTTGCGCACGCCGGATTCGCGCGTGTAATGGCGGATGATATGGATCACGGCCTCGTCTAAGAAGGTAATAATCCGTCCGGCCAGCCCGTTGGCCTCGATCTCCTTGGGTATCAGGAAGTTCTTGGCGATGGCGAGCTTGTCCTCCTGGGTATAGCCTTCGATCTCCACGATCTCCATGCGGTCCTTCAAGGCCGGCGGGATGTTGTCCACCACATTGGCGGTGGTGATGAAGAAGACTTGGCTCAGGTCATAGGGCACGTTGAGATAATGGTCCGTGAAGTGGTTGTTCTGCTCGGGGTCAAGGGCCTCCAACAGGGCCGAGGCCGGGTCGCCGTGGATGTCGTGCGTCAGCTTGTCGATCTCGTCCAGCATGAAAACCGGGTTCAAGGTGCCGGCGTTCTTCATGCCGCCGATGATGCGGCCCGGCATGGCGCCGATATAGGTGCGGCGGTGGCCCCTGATCTCGGCCTCGTCGCGCACGCCGCCCAAGGAGATGCGCACGAACTTGCGGCCCATGGCGCGCGCGATCGAGCGCCCCAGCGAGGTCTTGCCGACCCCCGGGGGACCGGCGAAGCACAGGATCGGGCCCTTCAAGTCGCCTTTGAGCTTCTTGACCGACAGGAATTCCATGATGCGTTTCTTGGGCCGCTTGAGGTCGAAGTGATCCTCGTTGAGGATCTGCTCCACGGCGGCGATATCGAGGTTGTCCTCGCTCTGCTCCTGCCAGGGCAGGTCCAGGATCCAGTCCAGGTAGGTGCGGATGGTGACGTATTCGGCCGACCCGGGCTGCATGCGCGCGATGCGTTTGATATCGCGGTCCACGTCCTTCTTTACGTCTTCGGGCAGGTTCTTCTCCTCGATTTCCTTGGAGAGGTCCTCGATCTCATTATCGCCGTCGCCGGCATCGCCCAGTTCCTTACGTATGGCCTTGAGCTGCTGCCTGAGGTAGTATTCGCGCTGGGCGTGGTTGATCTCGCCCTTGGCGCGTTCGGTGATGCGCGAGGAGATCTCCAGGATATCGAGCTCTTCCTGCAGGCAATGGTAGAGGATCGTATACTTTTCCGTAATGGTGCCGGCCTCCAGGATCTGCTGCTTTTTCTCGATCGGGATCGGCAGGGTGGTGGATGAGGTGTTCAGGAGGGTGACCGGGTCACGGATCTTGGCCAGGTTGGACAGGATAGTGTCCATATTGTGGTAGGAGAGCCGGGCCAGGTGGTCGATGGTCTGGATGGTGGAATGCGCCAGGGCATGCACCTCCCGGGTGGGTTCCAGGTCTTCTTCCGTGTAGGAAACACGCGCCTTGAGCGCCGGCTCGTCCGCCACCTTGTCCACCAGGACGGCCTTTTTGATGCCCTTGACCATGATCGATACATCGCCGTCCTCGTTGTCCGCGACCTTGATAATCTTGGCCACGCATCCGATGCGGTACACATTGTCCCAGGTGGCCAGGTGTATTTCCTTGGGTTTCTTCATGCCGGCGGTCAAGAACAGCTCCCCCCGGGCATGAAAATCCTTGATCAGCGTAATGGAGATGGGATTGGAAACGAGTAGCGGCAGGATGGAGCCCGGCATCAGGACGGCGTCTTTGAGCGGGAGTACCGCCAGTATCTCCGGGTATCGATCCGGGACCGGTTCGCCTGCGACGGGCGGCGCGGCCTTTCCAAAGAAGTTTCTCATCCAGCCCATGAATACCTAGTAGGGGAAAGAACGCGGAAAGTCAAATAGCCAAAACGGTATGGGCGGCTATCACCGCGCCGGGGGAAATCGTAGCGCCCTCGATGAGGCAGTGCTGGCCGATCGTGCTCTGCTGTCCGATGGTGGCATCTTTTATCCAGGCGCCGGGCATGATGCGGACATGGCTCTTGATATCGCATTCCCCCAGGATATACACCCCGGGCCAGATCTCGACATCCCGGGCGATCTTGACCAGGGGGCCGATGTAGGTGTCGCGCGGGTCGATCAGGCTCACCCCGGCGCGCATATGCGTGGTGTTGATGCGCTGCTGCATGGCGGCGGCCGCCGCGGCGAGTTGATCACGGGAGTTGATGCCGTCGCCTTCATGGGGATCCAGGGCTTGGGCCGATACGACGGTCTTGGCCATTTTGACGATATCGGTCAGATAGAGCTCGCCCTTGGCGTTGTCCGGAGTAAGCTTGCCCACGGCCTTAAGCAGGAAATCCTTTTTAACCATATAGACGGCGGTATTGACCTCGTCGATTTTTTTCTGGCCGGGCCTGGCGTCGTTCTCTTCCACGATGGCCTTGATACGGCCCTCTTTGTCGCGCATGATGCGGCCGTAACCGGTCGGGTTTTCCAGCCGGGCGGTCAGGATACCCATGTCGGCTTTTCCGGCATGATACTCCTGGATGAGAGCGCCCACGGAAGCCCTATCGATCAGCGGCATGTCGCCCGGGATGATGAGGATGTCCATGGCGTTTGTGCGCTGAAGGGCCGCGCGCGTCTGAAGCACGGCGTGACCCGTGCCCAAGGGCGGGTCCTGGACGACCTGGATGCAGCGGTGGCGATCGAGGTAGACCCCGACTTCTTCGCGGCCGTGGCCGATCACGGCGATGATATCCTCTCCGAAATGCCGTGCGATGGCGAGCGGGTACCAGATCAGGGGCTGGCCCAGGATCTCGTGCAGGACCTTGGGTTTGACGGAGAGCATGCGTGTGCCTTTGCCGGCTGCCAGGATAATCGTACAGAGCGTGTCCATAATGAGATGTGCTAGCACAGGATGGGTAGGCACGCAATACGAATGGCGCGCATGTTATCCCGCGACCGGCCCGCGGACGGCCGCCGCATTTAGCTTGTTTTTAAGATTGCTATTTGATAAGACGGTTTCAAATTTTGACCCTTTGTTGAAAGGAGAAGATCTTTATGGTCTTTCAATGGCTTTTCGGCATGTTCTCGAATGATCTTGCCATAGACTTGGGCACGGCGAACACGCTGGTTTTTGTCAGGGACAAAGGGATCGTACTTTCCGAGCCGTCCGTGGTGGCCGTGAAGATGGAAGGCGGCGGGGTCAACCGCATCGTGGCCGTGGGAACCGACGCCAAGAAGATGTTGGGCCGCACCCCGGAGAACATCACCGCCATCCGGCCCTTGCGCGACGGCGTTATCGCCGACTTCGACGCCACCGAGGCCATGCTCAAGTACTTCATCACCAAGGTGCATCAACGCCGTATGCTGGTCATGCCGCGCGTAATCATTTGCGTGCCGTCCGGGATAACCCAGGTGGAGAAGCGCGCGGTGAAGGAATCGGCCGAGGCCGCGGGCGCGCGCGAGGTGCATATCGTGGCCGAGCCCATGGCGGCCGCCATCGGCGCCGGACTGCCCGTGGCCGAGCCGATCAGCTCCATGATCGTGGACATCGGCGGCGGCACCACCGAGGTGGCGGTCATCTCGCTGTCCGGCATCGTGTACTGCAACAGCGTGCGCGTGGCGGGCGATAAGATCGACCAGGCCATCATGCAATACATCAAACGCGAATACAACCTCCTGATCGGCGAGCGCACGGCCGAGATCATCAAGATCATGATCGGTTCGGCCGCCCCCGACGACGTGGAGAAGACCATCGAGGTCAAGGGCCGCGATCTGGTGGACGGCATCCCCAAGATCTTTACCATCAGTTCCGAAGAGATACGCAGGGCCTGCGAGGGACCGGTGCGGACCATCATCGACGCCGTACGCGTGGCCCTGGAGCAGACCCCGCCCGAGCTGGCGGCCGACATCGTGGACCGCGGCATCGTACTCACCGGTGGCGGGGCGTTGTTCCGCAATCTGGACAAGCTCCTGCGCGAGGAGACGGCCCTGCCGGTCATCATCGCCGAGGACCCGCTTTCCACCGTGGCCCGGGGGGCCGGCAAGCTCCTGGATGATCTGGATCTCTTAAGGGATGTGACCGTAGCGAGTTGATGAAGGGCCGCACAAAGTTACCCTTATTCATCGTCACCACCATCCTGATTCTCGTCCTGATATCTTTCGGCCAGCAGCGCTATCCGGCCGCGACGCTGGGACTGATGCGGGAAGGGTATTCCTGGGTGGTGCGCATTGCCGACGCCCCGCTGGATTTCATATCCGGCCTCTGGAACAACTATATCTACCTGATCAATGCCCGCCAGGAAAACGCCGTTTTAAGGGCCAAGGTCCGCACGCTCGAAGTGGGGACCATGGCGTTCAATGAGGTGCGGGCCGAGAATACGCGCCTGCGCGCCATGCTTGGTTTCAAGAAGGCCTACCCGGATCTGCCCCTGGTGCCCGCCGAGGTCATAGGACAGGACATCTCGCTGGTCTTCAAAACCCTGGTGCTCGACAAAGGTTTAACCGAAGGATTTTTCAAGGACATGCCGGTTATTAAACCGGGAGGCCTCGTGGGCCGGGTGATCGCGATTACGCCCCATAGTGCGCAGGTGCTTCTGATCACGGACGTCAACAGCGCCGTACCGGCCGTGATCGAAAGCAGCCGTGTCAAGGGCATCGTCAAGGGCAGGGGCGACGGCAGCCTGAGCCTGGAATACGTGAAAAGCGATGAGAATGTAAAGGCGGGCGATCTGGTGGTCTCCTCGGGCCTGGGCGGAATTTTCCCCCGCGGGATCACGATCGGCTCGGTACGCTCGATCAGACGGCCGCCGCACAAGATGTTCGCCGAGATCCTGCTCAAGCCCGGAGTGGAGATCGGCCAGATCGAGGAAGTCTTCGGAATCGGAAGAGATGTGGCGTATTTACGGTAGTCTTTGCGCGCTTCTGCTGGGGGCCATACTCGTGGAGGTCACGGTGATCCCCGCTTTCTGGTCAAACCTGCGCGTCGATCTTTTCCTGGGGCTTGTCATCGGTCTGGCGGTATACGGCCCCTTCTCGCATGGTTTCATATTCGTGGCGTTGGCCACGCTGCCGCTGCAGGCCTTTACCGGGGCGCGTTTCGGTTATCTGCCGTTCGCCTACGTGATGGCCTTTTTCCTGCTTGATGTGATGAAAGGTCTCATCTTTCTGGAGAACATCGTGGTGCAGTGTCTGTTGGGTTTTTTCCTGAACCTTGTCATTGTCGAGGCCGCCACACTGTTCGTGCGCATGGATGTCCTGCGGGAAGGATGGCTGCCGCTGCTGGCCGGGGCCGGCTGTACGGCGGCCGCCACTCCGCTCATGGCCTATGCCGTCAAGCGGATCTGGGCGGGATATGAAGCATAGCATAACTCCCATCCCGATCGAGGATGAGTTCAAGCGCAAGGCCACCGGCCTGATCGTCGTACTGGGTTCCCTGCTGGCCCTGCTGGTGATCGGTCTTTTGAACATGCAGATCTTCCTGGGCGACTATTATGAGGAGCTTTCCCGCAACAACCGCATGCGTTTCATGTACATCAAGGCCCCGCGGGGCCGTATTGTCGACCGCCAGGGCGTGGTTCTGGCCGACAACCGGCCATCGTACAACATCATGGTCATCCCCGAGGATATCGCCGATGTCAGAACCATCGCCCGGCGGGTGGCGGGACTGCTCGACAAGGATGCGCGCGAGATCGAGGACAAGATCAAGGGGGCGCTCTCCCGGCCCTACGACCCGATCTATATCGCCAAGGACATGAGCTTCGAACAGCTCGCGCGTGTGGAGATGGACAGTTTCAACCTCCCCGGGATCTCGATCGATGCCGAGAGCGAGCGTGATTATCTCTTTAAGGACCTCTTGTCGCACACCTTGGGTTTTGTGGGCGAGATTTCGGCCAAGCAGCTCAAGTCCAGGGACGGCTCCGGATATATCCAGGGGGACGTGATCGGCAAGACCGGGGTGGAGGCCGTCTGCGAAGAGACCCTGCGCGGCCGGAAGGGCGACATAGCCTTCGAGGTCGACGCCCTGGGCCGCAAGATCAAGGTGCTTGAGGAACGCCCGCCCATCAAGGGCCGCGAGGTCAAGCTGACCATCGATTCCCGCCTGCAGAGCATCGCCAAGGCCGCCCTGGGCGACAAACCCGGCGCCATCGTGGCCATGGTGCCCGCCACGGGCGAGGTGCTGGCCATGGCCAGTTCGCCCAGTTTCGACCCCGGCATCTTTCTTACGCCCTTGACCCCGGCGATGTGGAAAGAGATCGTGGGCAACCCCATGCACCCCTTGGAAAATAGGGCCTTGCGCGGCCAATACGCCCCGGGATCGATCTTCAAGGTCATCGTGGGCTTGGCCGGGCTCACCGAAGGCGTGATCGGTCCGCATGACCGCGTGTTCTGCAGCGGATATTACAACCTCGGCTCACGGACGTTTCGTTGCTGGAAAAGGACCGGCCATGGATACGTGGATTTCATCCGCGGCCTGGGCGAGTCATGCGATGTGTATTTTTATACCTTGGGCCGCATGCTGGGCATCGATCTGATCGCCAGGTATGCCACGGACCTCGGTCTCGGACGGACCACCGGGATCGAGCTCAATGACGCCGCCGGCATCATGCCCTCCCAGGCCTGGAAGCGCAAGCGCTTCAAAGGCGGCGCGGGGAAATGGTATCCGGGCGAGACCATCAACACCGCCATCGGACAGGGTTACACCATGGTGACCCCGATCCAGGTGGCCAAGGCCATGAGCGCGGTGGTCAACGGCGGCAAGGTCATGGTGCCGCATGTGCTGGCCTCGACGCCGCCCAAGGTCGAAAAAGAGATCGCGGTCAGTCAGGAGACGCTCTCTGATATCAAGGCGGCCATGAAATACGTGGTGCAGGGAGACAGCGGGACCGCGCGGGTCCTGAAGGACCCCATGTTCTCCATCGGCGGCAAAACCGGCACGGCCCAGGTCGCCAGACTGCTCACCTCCAAGCTCCCGGACGAGTCCGACATTCCCTACCATTTGCGCGACCATGCCTGGTTCTTCGGTTTTTCGCCCGTCGAGACGCCTGAGATCGTGGTGGTCGCGGTGGCCGAACACGGCGGACATGGCGGCAGCGTGGCGGCCCCCATGGTGGGCGAGGTAATCAAAGGGTATTATTTCCTGAAGGGGTACAAGGGTGAGCAATTATTCTAAAATCCTGGAAAACATTGACTGGGGACTGATCGGTCTGGTACTGGCCCTGATCGCGGCCGGACTTCTGACGCTGTATTCCGCCACGCACGTGGGGCAGACCGGATTGTTCTGGAAGCAAATCGCCTGGATCGGCGTGGGATGCGGCGCGCTCCTGATGGGCTTTGCCGTCGATTATCGTTTTCTCTTGCGGCTGGCCTGGCCGCTCTATGGTCTGGTGGTGGTGCTCTTGGTGGCCGTGCTGGTTTTCGGACGCGAGATTTCGGGGGCCAAGCGCTGGCTCTCGCTGGGGCCGATGGGCATCCAACCCTCCGAACTGGCCAAGATCATGGTCATCATCTGGATCGGCTATTGGGGCTCGAAGAAAAAGGAGTTCGAAGACTACGGCTTCAGGGAACTGCTCCTGCCCATGGCGATCCTGTGCCTGCCGGTCGGCTTGATCCTGGCCGAGCCTGATCTCGGCACGGCCGGCATGGTGCTCCTGATCGCGGGCGGCATGTTTTTGATGATCGGCATCCGGCGTTCCACGTTGATCATTTCCTTTCTGATGTTCCTGGGCTTACTGCCGATCGCCTGGTTTTCGCTGAAAGACTACCAGCGATTGCGCATCCTTTCCTTCATCGATCCGACACGCGACCCGCTCGGCAGCGGATATCACGCCCTGCAATCCAAGATCGCCGTGGGCTCGGGCGGTTTTCTGGGCAAGGGCTTTCTGCACGGCACGCAGACCCAGCTCAGGTTTTTGCCCGAGCATCACACGGACTTCATCTTCTCGGTCGTGGCCGAGGAGTGGGGCTTCCTGGGGTCGTTCGTGGTAATAGCACTCTTTTTCTTCCTGATCGCCAAGATCGTGGCCGTGGGATTGAAAGCCAAGGATCGTTTCGGCGCGCTCATCTGTTTCGGGATCGCCATCTTCATCGGCCTGCACGCCTTCATCAATACCGCCATGACCATGGGGCTCTTCCCGGTGGTCGGCGTGCCCCTGCCGTTCATCAGCTACGGCGGGTCCTTCATGGCCATCAACCTGGCCTGCATCGGCGTGGTGCTCTCCGTGGCCTGGCGCAAGTACATGTTCTGATGGGCTCTCGTGTCTGATTTTCTGCGTGCACTTCGTGCTCTTCGTGGTTAAACGTTTTCTGCATGCTTTTGGGTTTTAGCCGACGCCTAACCCGAGTCCTTTGTGGTGAAAAAATGGTCTGGCAAAAAGAAGCCGGATGGTGCTAGGATACCGGCATGAAGCATGGCGTCAAGGTCGTGGACATCTGGCGTTTTGAGGGGCGCACGCATCTGGAGGTGCCGCTCTTCACCGCCGGGGTTTCGGCCGGATTTCCCTCGCCCGCGGATGACTTTGTCGATCGCTCGCTGGACTTGAACGAATATCTGATCAAGCATCCCGCGGCCACCTTCTTCGTGCGCGTGGAAGGCCATTCCATGATCGGTTCCGGGATCCATCCCGGCGATATCCTGATCGTGGATAAGGCCCTGGAGCCGTATGACGGCAGCATCGTGATCGCCGTTTTGAACGGCGAATTCACGGTCAAGCGTTTCAAGCGCGAGCACGGGCGGTGCTGTCTGATACCTGATAACCCCGCCTACGCGCCCATCGAGATCACGGGCGACATGCAGCTCGAGGTCTGGGGCGTGGTCACGTATGTGATCCATAAAGCCGGATGAAGAGACTCTTTGCCCTGGTGGACTGCAACAATTTCTACGTCTCGTGCGAGCGGGTGTTCAACCCGACCTTAGCGGGCGTTCCGGTGGCCGTCTTGTCGAACAATGACGGCTGCATCGTGGCGCGTTCGGACGAGGTCAAGACCTTAGGGATTAAGATGGGCGAGGCCTTCTTCAAATGCCGCCACATCCTTGAAAAGCACCGCGCGCGGGTGTTTTCCTCGAACTATGCCCTGTACGCCGATATGTCGCGGCGGGTCATGGAGACCCTGGCGCGCTACGATCCCTGTCTGGAGGTGTACTCCATCGACGAGGCCTTCCTGGCGCTTCAGGGCATTCAGAACCCGGCCCAGTATGCGCGGGATATCCGGGATACGGTTGGGCGCTGGACCGGGATTCCGGTTTCGATCGGGATCGGAGCGACCAAGACGCTGGCCAAGGCGGCCGCCAAGCTGGCCAAACGCCGCGGCGGGGTGTGCGACCTGAGCACGGATACGGATGCCTTGCTCGCCGAGCTGGACGTCGGCGATGTGTGGGGCATCGGCTGGCGGCATATGCACGTGCTCAAGCGCCATGGCATTGTCACGGCGCTCGATCTGAAGTCATCCCCGGACGCCTGGGTCAGGAAGCGCCTGGCCATCACGGGCCTGCGTACGGTCTGGGAGCTGCGGGGCATGGCGTGTCTGCCGGCAGACGCCGATCCGGAGTCCAAGCAGACCATCACGTGCTCGCGGCTCTTCGGCCGCAAGGTCAGAAATTTAGACGAGATCAGGCAGGCCCTGGCCACCTATGTGGCGCGCGCGGCCGAGAAGCTGCGCGGCCAGGGCGCGGCCGCGGCCTTCATCGAGGTGCACCTGCTGGAGGACGAATTCCTGGACGAGCGTTTCACGGGCTATGCCGCTTCGAAAGAACTGGCGGAAGCGAGCGCCTATACGCCGGAACTGACCCGGCAGGCCGGCCTTCTCCTGGAAAGGATTTTCAAACCGGGACGCGTTTACCGCAAGGTGGGGGTCACGTTGGCGGGCTTGACGCCGCGTTCTCGGGTCCAGTCCAACCTCTTCGAGCGCGAAGTGGACCCGGAGCGGGGAGACCGGCTCATGCGCACCGTGGACCACATCAACGCCAGCTGGGGCGCGGACACCATTATCTATGCCGGCAGCGGCGTAAAACGGCCGTGGCGCATGCGCCGCGAGCGCATGTCGCGCCGCTTCACCACCGTCTGGGACGAGCTCCCGGTCGCCAAGGCCAAATCCTGATAGCCGCTCATGCCGCTCAAGGGCTGGCGGAGCCCTGCCTTAGGGGGGCTCTAAGGGTAGGGAAAATTCCTCTTATTGTATCTTGAAGATATGCCGTAAGGATGTATAATAGGAGTGAGAGGCATTGTGGCATGCTAACAATGATTGTGCACGACAACATCTATTTCCCTGCCAATACCTTTACGGTTGTACTCGACCAAGCCAAGGAACATTTTTTCAAGGATCAGAAAGAGATCGCGGTATTCTTTCAGGTGCCGGTGGGGATGGGCGACATCGGGATCAAATGTCAGGTGCGGGGGATCAATGATCAGGACCTCCAACTTGAGGGCGTATGCCGGGTAAGGGCCTTGCAGAGGCTTGAGGAAGACATGGGGGATATCATGATCGGAGAAATGCCGGACGTGTATGAGAAGAACCTCCTGAACGAGGGGCTTATCCAAGGGGTCAAGGCCCTGGTAAAGCTTTTGTTTCCGAACGCGGCGTATCTCACCAAGGCCAAGAACCCCGGCAACTTTGCCGACATGGTGGCGGCCAACCTCGAGCTGGCGCATCAGGAGAAGATCAAGCTTCTGTACACCCCGGACTCGATCGCCCGCATCAAGCTGATCTTCGGTCATCTCAACAAGCTTAATCCCAAAGGCCAGAGCGGGATCTCCGCCAAGGCCAACAATCCTTTCGTGGAGGACATCAAGGAGCTCGAAGAGCGCATCGAACGCACGCCCCTCTCCGACGAGGCGCGGGTGGTGCTGAACAAGGAGATCGCCAAGCTTAAGTACATGCACCAGTATTCGCCCGAATATTCGGTCAACCGCAGCTTTATCGAGTTCATCCTCGATATGCCCTGGAACTCTTACACCACGGATCATCTCGACATCGATAAGGCCAAGGAGATCCTGGATCACGACCACTTCGACCTCAAGGACGCCAAGGAGCGCATCTTGGAATTCCTGGCGGTCAAGAAGCTTAATCCCACCTCCAAGGGCTCGATCATCTGCTTCTGCGGCCCGCCGGGGGTCGGCAAGACCTCGCTGGGCAAGAGTATCGCCACGGCCATGGGACGCAAGTATATCCGTATGTCCTTGGGCGGCATTCGGGACGAGGCCGAGGTTAGAGGACACCGGCGCACCTATATCGGCGCCATGCCGGGCCGCATCATCAAGGAGATCCAGCGCAGCAAGACCATGAACCCGGTCTTCGTCCTGGACGAGATCGACAAACTGGGCAAGGATTTCAGAGGCGACCCCGCTTCGGCCCTGCTCGAGGTGCTCGACCCGGAACAGAACTTCTCCTTCAAGGATAATTACCTTGAAATCCCCTTCGACCTCTCGCACGTCATGTTCATCGGCACGGCCAACACGACCGAGACCATCCCGCCCACGCTCTTGGACCGCATGGAGGTCATCGAGATCCCGGGCTATACCGACGAAGAGAAGTTTAATATCGCCCGGCTGCATCTATTGCCCAAGAAGGCGCACGCGGTGGGTTTGAACCCCGAGGATCCGGTCTTCGAGGATGAAGCCATCGAGCTCCTGATCGCCCAGTATACCATGGAAGCCGGGGTGCGCGATCTGGAGCGCAAGCTGGAGTCGCTGTACCGCAAGGTGGCCAAGATCAAGGCCTCGGACAGGGAGGTGCCCGGACGGATCGACTGTGATGTGGTGCGCACCTTCCTCGGTCCGGCCACCCGCTATAAGGAACAGGCCCTGGAATGCGACAGCGTAGGCATGGCCACCGGACTGGCATGGACATCGGCGGGCGGTGAGATCCTGCTCATCGAGGCCACCTCCATGCACGGCGGCGGCAAGCTCGAGCTCACCGGCAACATGGGCACGATCATGCAGGAATCGGCCCGCATCGCGCTGGGCTTCATCAAGAGCCACGCCCCGGAACTTTACCTGGACATGATCGATTTTTCCAAACTGGACGTCCATGTGCATGTCCCGGCCGGCGCAATCTCCAAGGACGGTCCGTCCGCGGGCCTGGCCATGCTGGCCGCGTTGGTTTCCCACTTCCAATGCCGGCAGGTGCGCAACGATACCGCCATTACCGGCGAGGTCACCCTGACCGGCCGGGCCCTGCCCGTGGGCGGCATCAAAGAGAAGATCCTGGCCGCGGAACGCGCCAAGCTGGCCCGGGTCATCGTGCCCTTGAAGAATGAACCGGATGTCTTGAAGCTGGCCCAGGACACACCCATTCAGGTTGAGATCCTGTATGTCAAGAGCTTCCTGGACGTCCTGCCCATGATATTCAGGGACTATCAGAACCGGATTCCTCTCTCGACGCCTTAAGCGCCGGATTTACCGCCGTTTGGGGGCGGTGGCAGAGACCCCCTATATGCGCAAGGATGGTGAACCATGAAGGCCTGGCTGGTTATATTCGTCTGCTGCGGGACTTTGCTGCTCAATCAAGACCTCTGCGCCCTTGGCGAGGTGCCTCAGAACGAGATCGTCAAGATCGGAGAAGATCTTTTTGTTGCGCCGGGCGAAGAGGTTATGAATGCCCTGGTGATCGGTGGGGATGCGTATGTTCAGGGCGCGGTCAGGCAAGATGTGGTGGCGCTGGGCGGATCCATATTCCTGGGACCGCGCTCGCGGGTGGATGGGGATGTCACCGCGGTGGGAGGCAGCATTGTAAAGCAGGACGGGGCGCGGGTGGGAGGGGATCTCTCCACCGTCCAGACGCCGGACCTGGGTCCGCTCGTCAAGAGGCTCTCGCGTTCCGAGATGCCGATGATCATGCCGCACGTCCTGCATTACTCCGGGGTAATGCAATTTATTGGTCTGCTCTTTCTCGGTATTGTCTTGGCCGCGGTACTTCCCGGGACGGTCAGCCATGTTTCTTCAATCGTGGAGCACCACCTCCTGCGCGTCGTTTTCTGGGGCGTGCTTGCCCTGCTTTTGATCGTTCCGGTAGGGCTGATGCTCCTGATCTCGTTGGTGGGCATTGTCCTGATACCGCTTGAGGTCATCTTTATCATCTGCTGCGGCCTGCTGGGCTATGTGGCGGCGGCCCACCTGGTGGGCAGGAAGATCCGGCGCGCTCTGAAGCTCTCGGAAAAATCAGTCATGCTTGAAACCGTGCTGGGCCTGGTGGTGCTTTTTCTCGTCAGCTGGGTGCCCTTCCTGGGATGGTTCGTTCTGGCAATACTTGTCTTTTTGGGCTTCGGCGGGGTTATGGCCGCCATGATGATGCGCCGCGGGCCTGTTTCCCGCACGGGCTAAAAAAAATGGGATGGCGTGTTGGGCATTGGAAGCGCCATCCCTTAAGAGGAGGTTACAAAGACTTGTTTTCGTTTACTACTGATATAGATGTAACGAAGCAGTGGAAGGATGCATGCTGAGCTTAAAATTGTCCCCTTGAAGACGTTCTGTCTTACCTTCGCCCCTTGAAATAGGCCCGCAACGTTGCGGGGACCGCCTTGAACCCGACCATCAACAGGTCGCGGTAACGGGCTTGGCCCATGGTGATATTTTTGAGTATCCTGGCGACCTCGGGATTTTCCCGCAAGGACAGGATGCTCATTTCAGGGAAGCGGTTGAGCGGCATGGTGATCAGGTAGGCAAAGAGCAGGTCGCGCCTGAGGGGCTTCAGCAGACGCCCATAGATCCTGGATGACGGTTCAAGAACCCCTGGGTAATCCAGGATCGCTCGGGCGGCGAGCCCGCCGCTCTGCATGGCATAGGAGATGCCCTCACCGGTCATCGGATCGACGAGACAGGCGGCGTCGCCCGTTAAGAGAATATTATCCCGGCCGTGACGTCTCAGCGTCCTGATCGTACAACCCGGCAGGGCGAAACCCTTGCAGTGGTCCGCATATTCATTCGGCAGACCGATGGCGTCCAGAAAGTCATGGAAGTGGGTGCGGATGGCGCGCGCATGCTCGGCATAGACCCCGATTCCGACCGAGGCGCCGCCGTGCTTCGGAAATACCCATCCGTATCCCGAGGGCAGGTAGCCGTAGAAAAATACCGGGACATCGGGATGCCTGCGGACGGCCTCGTAACGGTCCGGAATGGTGCACTCCAGGGCATAGCCGCCGTGACGGCGGGGGTAGCCCAGTTTACGGGCCACCACGCTGTTGGCGCCGTCGGCGCCGATGAGATGCCTGGTCTGATACGTCGCGCGCCCGGTCTGCACCTCAATGATCTCGCCCGGGGTAATCTTCGCCACGGACTCGCCTTCATGGACCAAGGCGCCTGCCGCCGCGGCGCGTTTGAGGAGCAGATGATCGAAGCGCGGCCGGTCCACGATCAGGCCGCGCGTGTCCTGTGTCGACATGTGAAGGGCCTGACCGGAGCGTGCATAGATAGCGGCGCCGCGCACCTCGCATTCCACGGCTGCGCTTATGTCGCAGTCCAGCAGGGCGACCGCCCTGGGTGAAAGCGCCCCGGCGCAGAGCTTGGGGCGCGGCATGACGCGTTTCTCCAGGCCCAGAACCTTGAGTCCCGCCCGGGCCAGGTGGTAACACGCCGTTGACCCCGCGGGTCCCATGCCCGCCACGATTACATCATATACTTCCGTCATGATATGTTCACTCCAGGAAGATCCGCCAGCCCGCCAGCAGCGCCCCTGGTTTGAGTTCATAGGCGGCCGAGGCCTCGGCCACGGGGGTGAAGCCGCACGCGGCGCAGTTGATCTTGCCGCGGCCGCGCACATAGCAGCCGGTGCTGATACGCCCGTCCGGCTCGACATTGGCTAAGAGCCAGTCATGACAGCGCCAGGTATTGTCCCGCATGGCTTCAAGCCGCCCCCGTGAGTTGAGAATCGGGTACCCGGCCTTTTTGAGCCTGACCAGCGTGGCGATGGCCTCGGCGCGTTCAGGGCGCTCAAGCGCCAGGGCGGCCTCGCCCTGGCCGTAAGGGTAGAAGAACTGGACCGTAACGCCTTTAACCTGGGGTATGGTCGTGAGTTGAGCGATGGCCAGTGGAAAATCGCGCCAGTTCTCGCGGTTCAGGGTATAGTGGACATAGAGGCGCGGGTGCGTGCTGGCCCGCAGATTGGTCATGACCTGGTCATAGGTCCCGCAGCGCAGGCGGTCATGCGAGGCCTTGATCCCGTCCAGGCTCACCCACAGGACATCAGTGGCAACGTTCAGCGCTCGGGTGCCGTTGGTGGTGGCGCCCACGCACAGGAAACGCCGCCGGGCAATTGCGCACAGGTCGTCGAAGCCATGCGGTCCGTCCCGCCAGAGCAGGGGTTCCCCACCCTCAAAGATCACGATGCGGCAACCCATGCGCTTGAGCTGTTCCAGACCTTTAACGGCTTTCTCCCAGGTGATGTGGGCCCCCTGATCGGCGCGCAGGTGGAAGGGGCAGGCCGGGCAGGTCAGGTTGCAGCGGTAGGTCAGCTTGAAGCTGGCCAGAAGAGGCCTGCGATGCCTAAGCACGTGCGTCTGAACGAAGAAACGCGCCAGGCTTCCCAAGGCAGGGCTCACCATGGAGCCCTACTGCGCCCCTCGTCGCTGGTAACCGGCGATCCTCGCCAGCGCCATAACGGCCGGCTCCGGGGACGGGTAGGCCATGATGCCTTGGCGGTCCAGGGTCTTGGTGATATTGATGTCAGGGGGTGCGTCAAAGGCCATGAGGTCGATCACCGGGATGATCGGGATGGTCTTGCGCGCCAGGAGGTCGAGCAGCAACCCGAAGAGCTTTTCCTCTTCCCGGATGAGAATATTGGCCGATGATTCGATCTGGTCCACCGGGATGACCTCGGAACTCATCATGCGCCTGGCCCTGAGCGTCATATAGCCCAGGCCCATCAACAGGACGGCATCAAAGGCCCTGCTTTCCATCAGGATATTGACCGTGTCCGTGATCACGTTCACGGTCCCCGGCGCCACCAGGTCGATGGGGTTGCCGCGGCTCCAGTAGGCCGGCAGAATGGCGTCGAGCTTGGCGATGATCGTGTCCTCCAGGGGCGGTACGCATAGCCCCTGGGATTCGCAGGCGTCCGTGGCGATCACGCCCCAGCCGCCGCCCATGGTCACGATGCCGATCCGGTTGCCCTTGGGTAAGGGCTGTGTCAGGAGCATGCCGGCCGCGTCGATCATCTCGTCCATGGTAGCGACCATGATGATCCCGGCCTGGCGGCACATGGCGTCAAAGACGTTCTCATCGCTGGCCATGGCGCCGGTGTGGCTGGCCGCGGCCCGTGCCCCGATGGCCGTGCGTCCGCCCTTAAGCAGGATAATGGGTTTATGGGGGGAAATGCGGCGGGCGGTTTCAAAGAAGCGCTGTCCGTCGCGCAACCCCTCGATATACAAGCAGATGACTTTGGTCTGCGGGTCGTGCTCCAACAGGGTCAGGTAATCCTCGACCTTGAGATCGGCCTCATTGCCCGAGCTGATCATGCGCGCCAGGCCCATGGAGCGCCGTAAAAAGCGGTATGCCAGGGAGGAACCCAGGTTGCCGCTCTGGGTGATGATGCTCACCTGTCCCGGTGGGATGCTCATGCCGGTCATGAGGATCTGCAGGGGGCTGGGCGCGGCGCTGAATATACCCATGGTATTCGGTCCCACCAGGCGCATGCCGCCCGCCCTGGCCAGGGACACGATCTCGCGCTCGAGCACCGCCCCTGAAGCACCGGTCTCGGAGAAACCGGCCGTGATCACGATGCCGGCCGGGATCTTGCGCGCCACGCAGGCCCGGATGGCCTGAGGCACGAGGCTTTCCTTGACTACGATGACGGCCAGGTCGATGGGACCTTCGATCTGATCCAGTCCGGTGTAGACGGCGCGTCCGAACCAATCCCCGCCCTGCGGGTTAATGGGGTAGATCCGGCCCGCATACCCGCCGCGGATGATATGGTGCAGGATATTGAAACCCCACTTGAACACGCTGGTGGAGGCGCCGATAAAGGCGATCGAGCGCGGGGCGAAGAGCGCTTGGAAGAGCCTGTCCACGATTATTTACCGGGAAAGTCGGGTTTGCGCTTCTCCCTCTGGGCGCGTACGCCTTCGCGGGCGTCTTCGCTGCCGAAGATGGGGGAACCGATGGCGACCTCACGCTGGAAGGCCTCTGCGAAGTCCATGGCGCGGGTCTCGCGCGCGCAGCGGATGATGCCCTGGGTGGCCAGCGGCCCGTTGGAGGCGATCTTTTCCGCCAGGGTCATGGCCGTGGACATCAGCTCGCGCCTAGCCACAACGCGATTAAGGAAACCCCATTCATAGAGGGTCTGGGCGTCGTAATTGCCGGCCGTGAGCAGGATCTCGAGCGCCCGGCAGGGCGATACGATACGGGGCAGGAAGACATTGCCGCCGCCGATGGGCATGATGCCTAAGCTGGCCTCACGCATCTGGAATACGGCATCGTAGGAGGCCACGCGCAGGTCGGCGCCCATGACCATCTCGAACCCGCCCGTAAGGCAATAGCCGTGTATGGCGGCAATGATCGGTTTCTTGACGAACGAGAACTTGAGCATGGCCTCGCCCACGCCGGCCCCGAAGCCGTCGCGCAACCAGGACTCGTCCTCGTTTTCCGGCTCGCGCGCGCGGGTCAGGACCGGGATGGCGGTCTGCAGGTCCATGCCGGCGCAAAAGATATCAGGCAGGGCCGAGTACAAGACCACCACCCTGATATCATCGTCCGCATTGACGGCCTCCCAAGTCTGGTAGAGATGTCGGAGAATCCCGGGATCAAGGGCGTTTTTCTGTTCCGGGCGATTGAGGCCCACACGGGCGATATGCCCTACCTTTTCAAAGATCAGGTCCATAGTTGTCTCCTCTTAAAAACAGATAAAGAAATCTACCGGATATTCACGCCGGTTGTCAACTGCATCGCTTTACGGCCGACGCGCACATGTAACAGGTGAAAAAACGGCAAATTTGTGGTAAAGATTCACCAGGGAGAATCCGAAACAAAAGGCATGCTATTCACGGTTCATACATTTGGAGGCCTCCATGGCGGAAGATAGTGATGTAAACAAGGCGCGTCCGGTCGGTGACATACTCGAGCAAACCGATGCCTTGAAAAAGCATATCGAGAAAACGGGTTATCCCCCCATGGAAGAAGTGGAACAGTTCATGGATACCCTTAAAGAGGCGATCTACAGCCTTTCGGCCGGGAACCTGGAAAAGGCGGCTGAAAGCATGCAGCGTCTCTCAACCTTCGGCAGCTCGGGTCTGTTCAGGGGGGTGGGCGAGATCACTCGTGATCTCCATGAATCCATCAAGGACATCCAAAATTTCTTAGAACCGATCCTGAAGCGTATCAATGAGGACGAGATCGAAGGCCTTTCAACCAAGCTTGCGCATGTGTCCGAACTGGTGCGCGACACCTCCGAGCAGACCCTTGACCTGCTCTTTGCCCGGCAGGAAGTCTCCATGAGCGATGTAGCCGTCTATGAGGAGATCGTGAAGCTGATCGCCCAGGATGATAAAAAGGGCGCCATCGGCAAACTGGCGGCCCTCAAGGTCCATAACGACGAACTGGTCAACGAGCTTACCAAGATCAGTGAACTGCAGATCCATGCCGACCTTGTGGATCAGCTCATCAAGAAGGTCAGCAAGGTCGTGGATGAGCTGGAGCTGCGGCTGATCGATCTTATCAAACATTTCAGCCCCATGCTCCAGGAGCAGCCTAAGGAAAAAGTGCCGGAAGGTCAGGTGCTGCATGGCCCGGTGGTCCCGGGTCAGACCAAGAAAGCCGCCACTTCCCAGGATGCCGTGGACGACCTGCTCAAATCGTTGGGCATGTAAAACCCGTTCTGAACGCCAGCCATGCGGCCGACCTTTCTGACCCGCTTGGTGAACGGAGAGCTCTTCGATCCCATCGTTTATATCCGGATCCTCAACCAGCGCCAGGCGCTCATGCTGGACTGCGGCCGATTCTTCGATCTCTCCAACCACGAGCTCATGCTGGTCGAGCATCTGTTCATTTCGCATGCGCATATGGATCATTTCATGGGCTTTGACCAGGTCCTGCGCGTCATCCTACACCGGGAAAACCCCTTGAACGTGTACGGACCGCCGGGCATCCGTCGGCATGTATTGGCCAAGCTTGAGGCCTACACCTGGAACCTGACCCGTGAATACGCCCTGGAGGTCCGCATCCACGAGGTCGCGCCGGACCTAATCACCTCAACCGTAGCGCGAGCCGGCGACGGCTTCGCGCCCTTAGCGTCGGTCACGCGGGCGCGGTCAGGGACCGAGCTCGCCCAGACCCTCTGGTATACGGTCGAGGCGATTGAGTTGGATCATAACACGCCGTGCCTCGGTTTCGTGGTCAAAGAGGCCTTCCATATCAATATCCGCGGCGAGATGTTGACCCGGCTTGGATACGTGAGCGGACCCTGGCTGGGCATGTTGAAGACCGCCATCCATACCGGCAAGCCCATGGATGTAGAGGTGCGGACCAGACACGGCATACGCCTCATCCCCAGCGAGGAGCTTGCCCAAGAGTTGGTGATCATCTCTCCCGGACAGAAGATCACCTATCTGACCGATATCCGGCATTCCCCGGCCAATCTTGAGCGTATACTCCCCCTGGCCAGAAATACCGATATCCTTTTCATCGAGGCCTTCTATCTGGACGAGAGGCGCGATCAGGCCTATCAGAAAGGACACCTCACGGCGCGTCAGGCCGGTGAAATCGCGCGGGACCTGGATGCCAAACGCGTCGTGCCCATGCATATCTCGCCCCGCTATCACGACCGCCGGGAGGTTGTCGTAGCCGAGCTCAATCAGTTGATCTCCGCCCTTAAATGAGTTATGAAACGATCATCCACATCAGTTATGGGTAACCACCTGATGTTTGCGGGAGCTGCACAGGCGAAAGAGCTTCTTCCGATCGATCGGGCTGATGCGGCGTAAAGGGGGGGTATTGTGACAAACGTCAACGGCGCGTTGCGCTCCAACAGGGTTCTTCTGTGCTGTATCGGTCTCGGTATGGCGCTCACACTCTGGCCGAAACCGGTATTTTCGGCATCCATCACCATCATTCATACCAACGACATACATTCCCACCTGCAAGGCCTGGGACCCGAGATCGATTATCACCCGCTCATCAAGGGCATTGATACCACCAAGGGAGGCATGGCGCGTATCGCCGGCATCATCAGAAACACCAGGCGCAGCCGTCCCAATGATGTGCTGGTGCTCGACTCCGGCGATTTTACGATGGGGACCCTGTTCCACACGCTGGCGCGCGAAGAAGCCTATGAGCTGAGAATCATGAAGGCCAGCGGGTACGACGCGGTAGGCCTGGGCAGCCATGACTTCGACCTCAAGCCCGACGGTCTGGCGCATATGCTGCGGGCCGGGGCGGAGAATGGCATGCCCGCGGTCGTCTGCTCCAATCTTAAGTTCACGGATGGCGACAAGGGCGACGCCTCCTTGAAGAAGGTCGTGGCCGACGGCCTCATCAAACCCTATATCGTGCTGCAAAAATCGGGGATCAAGGTCGGTATTTTCGCTCTGATAGGCAGGCATGCCGCCGAAGACGCCCCCTTCGCCCGGCCGGTGAAATTCAGCGATCCGTTCAAAACCGCCCAGGCCATGGTGAACACGCTCAGAAATGATGAGAAAGTCGACCTGGTGATCTGCCTTTCGCACGGCGGGTTGAACCTCAACGATCCTCAACAGATCAAGGGCGATGACGTGGAGCTGGCTCAGCGGGTTACCGGCATCGACGTGATCATCGGCGGCCATACCCACACGCTGATCCCCAAGCCACTGAACGTGCGCGGCACGCTGATCGTCCAGGCCGGGGCCTATGGTACCCACGTGGGGGTTATGGATCTGGACGTCACGGCGGGACACACGGCGACCCTGGAGCGTTATACCATGGCCACCGTGAATGCCGACATTGAGGGCGACGCCGCGGTCCAGATCATGGTGGATCAGGCCATCGACCAGGTGAACAAGCTGGTCCTGGCCGAGAAAGGCCTGAACTATTACAAGGTGCTGGCAAAGTCGAGGTTCGACCTGACGCTGGGAGCGCCGGATTCCAATCTGGGCAATATCGTCACCGACGCCGTCCGCTGGTCGATCGACCGGGCCGAACGCGAGAAGAACGGCCGTCGGACCGACGTGGCCTTTGAATCGCTGGGCGTTATCCGGGACGATATCCTGAAAGGTATGAGCGGCAACCTTACGGTCGCCGATTGTTTCCGGGCCGTACCGTTGGGGATCGGCATGCGGGATGAAGACCCCGGGTATCCGCTGGTGAGCTTCTATCTGACCGGCCTGGAGATCAAGAAGACGCTCGAGGTGCTCGCCTCGGTGGCGCCCATTAAGGGCAGCGATTACTCTATCCAGGTTTCGGGCCTCAAATTCCGGTATAACCCCCACCGGGTGGTCTTCGACCGCGTGATGGACATCCGGATCGGCGATGACGAGCGTGGGTATAAGGATCTGGACACCAACCCGTCCAACAGGACCCTTTACAAGATCGGGGCCAATATCTATACCACCAGTTTCTTAAGGCTGATCGGCAGCTATACCTACCGTATCCTGGACATAACGCCCAAGGATTCAAGAGGCAAGCCCATCGCCGACCTGCGCGAGGTGATCGTGGATGCCGACAAAGTCAAACCCGGCATTCAGGAGCTCAAACAATGGGAAGGCTTTCTGGCCTATATCGCCAGCTTCAAGGATACCGACGGCGACGGCCAGGGTGACGTGCCCATCATCTATAAGTATCCGCAGGGTCGTGCCGTCGAGCTCTCGAGTTGGAACCCGGCGCTGCTTTTCAAGAACGCCGCCAAACCCACCTGGATTTTCACCGGCGTGGGGGCTTTCGTCCTGGCCGGTGTCTTGATCCTGGCGCTGTAAGGTATGGTCCTGATCGTCTCCGGCGGCGATCCTCCGCCCACAAGGCTCTTGAGGCAGCGCGCCGCCGCGGCCGAGCTGATCATCGCGGCCGACCGGGGGGCTTGGTATTGCTGGAAATCCGGAATTCGCCCTTCGCTGCTGGTCGGCGACATGGATTCGCTGTCGAGCGCGGTGCTGGATGATTTCACCTCCCTGGGGGTCGAAATTCTGTGGTTGGAACGCGACAAGGACGCCACCGACACCCAGGTGGCTCTGGAAGAGGCTGTCCGGCGGGGCGCTAAATCGATAGAGATTCTCTCAGGTATCGGCACGCGTTTCGATCACAGCCTGGCCAATGTTCAGCTCCTTGTCCTGGCTCAGAGTATGGGCATCGAGGCATGTATCCTTACCCGCCATCAGAGGATCTTTCTTGTTCAAGATTCGTATGAGTTACATGCCGCGCAAGGATGCACTATATCGTTCCTACCCCTGGAAGCCGAAGTTCGGGGCATCACGTTGACCGGTTTCGCCTTCGGTCTGACGGATGCCCGCATGGAACTCGGCCGGCCGTATGGGGTGAGCAATGTGGTCAGGGAATCTCCAGCGCGGATTCGCGTGCGGCAGGGCCGGCTCCTGGTGGTGTTGACCGCCAGGGGCGCGTGTGAATGAGAAGGACGCCTGCTGCAAGCTTCGGAAGCCTGCCGGGGCCAGGCTGTGTGACGGGGTTTGGAACGGGCGGAGGCCTCCGGGTTTTTTAGTGACAGAGGTAGGCTTTGGTGTTATCAGAGAGTCGTTAAATCGCTTAAAAATTGCGTGAAAGGAGAGGGATGTGAGAAGACTCGTGGTATTGGCGATAATGCTTGCAGTGGCCGTAAGCGGTTGTTCGAAAGAGAAGGGGAGCACGGTGGAGAAGAAGGCCATCAGCGACCCTCACATCGTGGCGCAGATCGGTGATGCCAAGATCATGGACAAGGACATCGACGCCATCCTTTCTCAGATTCCCGAGCCCTACCGGGCGAGGTACTCCACCCCCGAGGCCAAGCGTGAGATCGTCGATCGCATGGTCGAGGTGCGCATGATGGCCATGGAGGCCAGGAAACGCAAAATCGACGAACGGCCCGAGACCAAACTGAAACTCGAGTATATCGTGGACCAGATCCTGGCCAAGGACCTCGAGGATTCCACCGTCGACGCCATCCAGATCGGCGATGCCGATATCACCAAGTATTATAATGATAATAAGGAAAAGTTCTCCGTCGGGCCGCGCGTCAAGGTGCGCCATATCCTAGTGGAGAAAGAAGATGAAGCCAAGGCCATTCTGGCCCAGCTCAAGAAGGGCGCCGACTTCGCGGCGCTGGCCAAGGCCAAGTCGAAGTGTCCTTCCGCGGCGCGTGGCGGCGAGTTGGGTTGGATAACCAAAGGGCGTATGGACCCGGAGTTCGAGAAGGCGGCCTTTGCTCTTAAGAAGGGTGAAATGAGCGGCGTGGTCAAGAGCTCCTTCGGCTACCACATCATCCTGTGCGAGGATAAGGAAGAAGCCAAAGAGAAACCCATGGACGAGATCAAACCCATGGTCGAACGCCAGATCAAGCGCGAACGGCGTGAAGAGGCCGTGAACAAGCTCAAGGAAGAGGTCAAGAAGGCCTTCCCCGTCACGATCAATGAAGAGTACTTCAAGAAGGCCCAGGCCGAAGCCAAGGCCGAGGCGCAAAAGGCTGAGCCCCAAGGCGTGAAACCGGGCGCCCCAGAAGGTGGACCGGCACCACAGGCTGCATCGCCGGCCGGAGTAAAGCCCGAACCGCAGGAAAAGCCGGAGTTCATGAAGGGTAGATAGGGAGGCGTTTTTGGCGCTCTATACCTGGACGGGGTATACCGAAAGCGGCAAGAAAGACGGCGGCATGATCGATGCCGCCACGTTGCGTGAGGCCAAGCTCAAGCTCAGGCAGCAGGGTCGTTTCGTGAGCGAGATCGCGGAAGAGGCCGCCGCCGGAGTCACTCCCCGAAGCGGTACGATCCATATCAAGGATCTCTTTGGACGCGTCAGTCATGAGGATGTCGCGGTCATGACGCGGCAGCTCTCAACCTTGGTCGGGGCCTCCATCCCGTTGGTGGAAGCCCTGACCGCCCTATACGAGCAGACCGAAAACCCCACACTCAAGAAGGCCCTGGCACAGGTCAAGGATGCGGTGAACGAGGGTGCCTCCTTCGCCGACGCCTTGAGCAAGCACAAGAATATCTTTCCCGACCTGTATGTCAACATGGTCAGTTCCGGTGAGGCCAGCGGCGCCCTGGACGTGGTGCTCCTGCGCCTGGCCGAGTTTCAGGAAAGCCAGCGGCGCTTGCGCGCCAAGGTCGGATCGGCCATGATCTACCCGGCCTTGCTGCTGCTCTTTGCGGTGGGGGTGGTGTTTTACCTCCTGACCGCGGTGGTGCCCAAGGTGGTCGGCATGTTCGAGAGCATGCACCAGGTCCTGCCGCTGCCCACGCGCATATTGATCGCGGTCAGCGGTTTTTTAGGGCATACGTGGTGGATCATTCTCATCGCCGTGGGAGTCGGGAGCTTCTTAGTTGCGCGCTGGAAGGCCACCGAGCGCGGATCTTGGCGATTCGACCGTATGCGCATGGGTTTTCCTCTCTATGGCCGGGTGTATCTCAAGCTCTGCGTGGCCAGGTTCGCCCGCACGCTGGGGACGCTCTTATCATCGGGCGTGCCCATTATCGAGTCCATGCGCATCGTCAAGACCGTGGTGCAGAACCGGGTGATGGAGAACGCTTTGAATGACGCCATCAGCGATGTCATCGAGGGTTCGGGCGTGGCCGCCACCCTGAAGAAGTCAGGCATATTTCCGCCCATCATCGTGCATATGATCGATGTCGGCGAGCGCAGCGGCACCCTGGAGGAGATGCTCATGAAGGCCGCCGATGCCTATGAAGAAGATGTCGAAACCGCCGTGGCCTCGCTGACTTCGGTGCTCGAGCCCATCATGATCCTGATCATGGGGGCCTCGGTCGGGTTCATTATCATGGCCATCCTCTTCCCCATGTTGGAGATGAGCCAGGTCATTCGTTAAGATGGAGGCATATATGGACAATAAAGGCTTTACGCTCATGGAACTCCTGGTCGTGGTTATCATTCTGGGCATCCTGGCCACCTATGTCGGCGTGAAACTGGTGCGCGAACCGGAGCGGGCGCGCATCAACCAGACCAAGATCCAGATCCAGGCCCTGGAGCAGGCCTTGAAGATGTACCAGATGGACAACGGCGAATACCCTTCCACCGAACAAGGCTTGAAGGCCCTGGTGGAAAAACCCAGCACGGGCAGCATCCCCCGCAGTTGGAAAGAGGGCGGCTATTTGGAGAAGAACAAGGTGCCCAAGGATGCCTGGGGCAACGAATATGTCTACATGAACCCCGGACTGCATAATCCGAACGGCGTGGACGTATTTTCCTACGGACCCGACGGCCAGCCGGGCGGCGACGGCGACAACGCGGACATCGGGAACTGGGAAAGTGAGGCTCAGTAAAGGCTTTACCCTCATAGAGTTGGTAATCGTCGTCACGATTATCGCCATCACGGTGGGTTATGCCGCGCCAAGGCTGTTCACGGGCTTTACGACCAGCGGCCTGGACCAGGCCACGCGCGATCTGTCCACCATCGTACAGTATACCCAGTCGCAGGCCGTGAAGAGGCACAAGCCCTACTATGTGCGTTTCGATTTCGACGAAGAACTGGTGGGGATGTACGCCAGAAGCGAGGGATCAGGCCTTGAGCCGGAACTGGAAAAAAAGGTCAAGCTGCCGGAAGGCGTGAGCCTTCAGGGGGTCAAGAGTCCGTATCAGCCCAAGAAGGAGCAGGGACGGATCGATATCGCGGTGACCTCCGAGGGCATCGTGGAGCCGGCCGTGATCTACCTGGAAGGCGCTCAGAACAAGGTCTACACCCTGGAGATCAAACCCTTCTCAGGCAAGTTCCGCATCTACGACCACTATGTGGAGAAGACCTATGCCGGATAGCTCGCGCGGCTTTACCCTGATCGAGGTGCTGGTGGCCATGATCGTGCTGTCGATCCCCTTTGTGACGCTCTTGGTGCATGAGAACCGCGGCATCGATTACGCCATGCGCTCCAAGTTCTATACCACCTCGACCCTCCTGGCCGAGCGACGCGTGGCCGAGGTCAAGACCGCCACCACCCCCATGGGCATGGGCGAGGACAAGGGGGATTTCGGGGTCGATTACCCCGGTTACACCTATCGGGAAAATCTGGAGACCACACCCTTGACCGGCTATTACAAATATACCTTGCGCATCTTCTGGGGCGGAGAAAAGAGTGTTTTCGAAAACAAGTTCATCACCTTTATCGCGGCCAAGTGAGCACGGCTTTACCCTGATCGAGGTCGTGCTGGCCGTGTTTATCGCCGTCATCGTGGTGGCGTCCGTGAATGCCAGCTTTTACCGCTCCCAGCAGGTTATGCGCACCGTGCAGCAACAGAGCGAGGTCTACCAGATGGGCCGCATGGCCCTGGACCGTATGGTGAAGGATCTCACCTGCGCCTATGTGCCCCAATTAGCGGAAACCGCCACCACGGGCGGGGTGGAACCGGGAGAAGTGGACGTGCTCGACCAATACCGCTTCATCGGCAAACATGAGCTGAATGGCACCACGGACCTGGACAGTATCGATCTGACCACCACCAGCGATCTGGGCTTTGGCGACTACCGCGGTCTGGTGACCGAGGTGGACTACTACCTCAAGGAGGTCGAGGCGGGCAAGGGCGTGTATTATCTCATGCGCCGCGAAGACGCACTGCCGCATACCGGCGAAACCACGGTCGGCACGGAAATGGAAATGGCCGAGGATGTCACCTCCATGAATATCATATTTATCGACCAGGTCGGCATCGAATCCGAAGAGTGGAATCTAAACACACGGGGCAGTCTGCCGTCCCAGGTCAGGATCACGCTGACCTTCAAGCGTGGCGAAACCACCTATCCCTTCACCGGGGTAGCGCAATTGCCGCTGGCCTGGATCAATGTCCAGAGAACCGGAGGTTAGCGCCGTGACCAAGGTCCTGAAGGACAGAAAGGGTTTGGTCTTGCTGCTGGTCTTGAGCGCCGTGGCGCTCTTCATGGCCCTGGTGGTGCCTTTTACCGCCGATCAGTTCACGGATCTGGAGCTGGCCAATAACTTCAAGGATTCGCTCCAGTGCCAGTACCTCGGCGACGCCGGGGTCGAGGCGGCCGTTTCCATCCTGGCCCAGGACAACCGCGCCTACGATGCCGATGACGAAGACTGGGCCAAGTTCTCCGAGGCCCTGCTCATGTCGTCGAGCTATCTCGACGGCATGCGGATAACGGGTGAGATCAGCGACGAATGCGCCAAGCTCAACCTCAATGCCCTTGTGAGACAACAGGGCGGCCAATGGGTGCCTGACCAGTTCAGAATCGAACAGTTCAAAAAGCTCTTCACGGTGCTGGGAATCGAGATCAGTGAGACCGATCTCAATGACCTGTGCGACGCCCTGGTGGACTGGCTGGACGGCGATGACGAAATCAGCGGTACGGGCGGGGCGGAGAGCGAGTACTACCAGTCCCTGGAGCAACCCTATCAGGCCAAGAACCGGCCCATGGACACCCCGGAGGAGATCCTGCTGGTCAAGGGTATGCGGGACAATAAGCAGTGGTTCTACGGCACCTTTGAAGAGGACGGTTCCGTGAAGGACAAGGGCCTGCGTGACTATATCACCTGCGGGCCCATCGACCAGAGGGTGAACCTCAACACCGCCTCGCTCGAGGTCCTTGAAAGCCTCTCTAAGGATATCGATGAATCCATGGCCGAAAGTTTCATCGCCTGTCGGCCGATTAAGACTATGAACGCTATGGAAACGTGCAAGGCCGGTCTGAATACGATTGCGGATTATACGAAGCTTCAAGACATGGTCGATATAAAGAGCTCGCGTTTTTGCGTGACCGTGGCGGGCAGCATGCCGTCGGGTGCGGTTTTGAATGTGCGTGCCATCCTGGACGTTAACAAGAAACCGCAAATAGTGTATTACCGGATGTATTGAGCGTAAGGGGCGCATATGGCGAAATACAACCTGGGACTTTACTGGGATGACCTGGATATCCAGGCTTGTCTCGTCCGCGGCGCCGTGGGTGAGGCGGTCATCGAAAAGATCGTGCGTCGGCATCGGCCGCAGGAGGCGGGCAAGCCCAAGCTCCCCGTGGCCGAAGACTTGAAGACCGTCATGGATGAGTTGGGCATCCAGGCCGAGGCCGGCATCACCGCGCTCAATGAGCACGAGGTCATGTACCGGCAGATCAAACGGCCGTTTTCCGACCGGCGCAAGATCTCCCAGACTATCGTCCCCGAGGTCGAGACCCTGCTGCCCATAAGCGAAGATATCAGCGTCGATTTCGTCATGCTCGGCAAAGACCCCGCCGGACAGACCGTCCTGGAGGCGGCGGCGGTCAAGAGCACCGCGGTCCAGGCACGTATGAACGTGCTCGGCCAAATCGGGATCGAACCCGAAATCATCGAGGCGCCATCCTCGGCCCTGGCCAACGGGGCGCGCAATTTCTTCCTGCTCGGACCGGAGCGGGGCTATGTCGTGCTGCATATCGGTTGGCTCAACAGCTCCTTATGCATCCTGCACGGCCGCGAAATCGCCCACATGGGGGCCCTACCGTTCGGATTCGAGGCCATCGCCGCGGACATCGCCCGCGAACGCGGGCTTACCACCGCCGACGTGGTGGCCCAGGCACTCTCATCAGGCGTCAAGGCCGCGGGAAATCTCGATCACGTGATCCGCGAGGTCAGTATCGCCCTGCACCGCCTGCCGGCCGAGGTCGACGGCTATGTCCTGATCCCCGCCGGCTATGCCGGATATCTCACGGACATAAGCGAATGCTTCGCCGAGACGGGGATCGCCGATGAGCTGCCGGCCCTCAAGGGTCTGGAATACGGCGGCCCCACGCGCGATGTCCTGCTGTCATTCATGGCCACTTCACTGGCGCTGCGCGGCATCGACACCGCCGATGTGCTCAACTTCCGACAGGGTGAGCAGGCCTTCACCAAGCAGATCGAGAAGTTCAAGGGCATGCTGGGGTTCTGGGGCAAGATGTTCCTGGTGCTGCTTCTCATCTGGGTGGTTGGTTTCGGCGTGGACATCTTCCTCAAGGTCCAGAACAGGAATAAGCTCGACGCGGCCATCAGAAAGGAATTCACGCGCGTCATGCCGCCGGCCACGCCCATGGTGGCGCCGGTCGAGCAAATGCAGCAGCGTTGGCAGACCCTGCAAAGGATGTTCGGTGCTTCCGGCGGCGGCGACTCGCCGCTCGACATTATCCGCGACATCAGCGCGATCATCCCCAGAGATACCGAGGCCCGGCTCGAGACCTTCACTCTGGATGAGAACGGGATCACCATTTCGGGTTCCACGGACTCGTATGACCATGTCGAGCGTATCAGGAGCGGACTGGCCGGGCTCAAGAACATCAGCGACGTCAAGATCGTTTCGGCCAACGTGAATCAGTCCGATCAGCGCGTGCTTTTCAAGATTACATGCAGGGCAGGTGCGTCATGATGGAATTCTTAAGAAACATCGATTTCAAGGCGCTGGATTTCAAGCAGGCCAGCCAGCGCGAACGGCTGGTGCTTCTGGGCGGCGCGGCCTTTGTGGCGCTGTTCATCCTGGTCGTTTTCATCATCATGCCCCTGATCGATTACCGCGCCAACCTGGCAAAGAGCACCGTAAACAAGGAACGTCAGCTCAAACAAGTCTATGAGCTCTCCGCCAAGATCACGGCCATGGAGCGCGCCAATCGCATCAGCGGCGGCCAGCGCGCGGGATTCACACTCTTCGGGTTTCTTGAAGATTTGGCCAAGAAACAGGGCATGGGGGATCGCATCGAATACATCAAGCCGGTGACCGGCGGGGCCGGGGAAAAAGAGACCGTCGAGGTGCGGATCAAAGGCCTATACGAGGACGAGTTCATCGGACTGTTTCATGGCATAGACACCTGTCCCACGCCCTTGATGGTCAGAAGGCTCAACCTGCGCCGGGTGGATAAGGACAAGAACCTCGACGTCACCTTCCAGGTGCAGGTGCATGGATAAGAAGGTATCCTACTCTCTCAGGGCCCGCGTCCTGTTTATCATCTACGCGGTATTGTGCCTGCTTATTTTCAGCTGCATGCGTTTTCCCTACCATATCGTGAAGCCCAAGGTTGAGGGCGCATTAAGCCGCGCCTTGCACGCGGATGTAGCGGTTGGTGATATTGCGGGTCATTTCCCGTTCGGATTGGTCTTGGAAGACCTGCGGGTAGACGGTGAAAGCGTGGCGCCGCGCGTGACGGTCCGTCCCGCCCTTACCAGTCTCCTGCTGGGCCGCCTGGGTCTGATGTTCGCCATTGACCAGGCCCGGGGGCGTCTCGACTGCTCCATCAAGACCTCGTTCAAACATCCCGGAGATCCGCTGGCGCTGGATTTCAAGCTCAAGGAGTTCGATATCGCCCCATTCAAAAAGCTCATCCAGGGCGGTCTTGAAATCGCGGGCACGGTTACGGGAGAGGGCTGGCTCGCCACCGAGAGCTCCAACTTCAAGGATTCCCAAGGCAACATAGAGCTGACGTGCAAGAACGGGCAGATCCCTTTAAACCTGCCGTCCCTGCCGCTGGGGGCCGTCACGTTTGCGGATTTGACCTTCAAGGCCGAGATGGACCAGGGACGGCTGGAGATCAAACAGATGCAGCTAAGCGGCAACGATGTCTCGGGCACGCTTTCCGGCAATGTGCGTCTGGGCATGAACATCATGACCTCGGAGCTTGATCTGGGCGGCAATCTGAAGCTCTCGCAGGCCTATCGGCTGATATTGGGAAATCCGCGGGGGGATGCCTTGCGTTTTCGTTTGCAGGGTACGCTGGGCCGTCCGCGGCTTTTACCGCAGTAGAATCAACAGACTATATTCTGGTCATCATCCCGACCGCTCGCGGGCTACATGCGCGAAGATGGCCCTGCAAAATTTTTCTTGTACAACCTCAGGCTAAAGGGTTAAAAAAGGATACCCGTGTTGATTACGCGCGCGGTGATGAGTACGTTTGATGGGGTGATACTATGAGTGCTTCGGATATGTTCATAAACAAATTTCCCAAGGCCATCAGCCTTACCTGGGAGGATGTCGAGAATCTCCTCTGGGATGTGTTCACGGCCTTGCGCAGCTCGGGCTACGACCCGGATGTGGTGATCGGCGTGGCCCGCGGCGGACTTATCCCGGCGCGCTTGTTGGTGGATTACCTGCAGAAGAAGTACATCTGCACTTTCCAGATGGGACATTTCAGCGGGGATGCCAGCCTGACGGAAAAACCGATCCTGATCTACCCCCTGCCCGAGGTGGATCTCACCGACAAGAAGGTTCTGGTGGTGGATGATATCAGCGATGAAGGCGGCACCATGAAGGCGGTGGTCGATTATCTGAGCGCCAAGGTTGGAGAAATCAAGACCGCGGTCCTGGTGAGCAAGGCCGAGGGCCACTACCGCGCCGATTATTGTCCCAAGTTCATGCAGGAATGGCGTTGGGTCTTTTTCCCCTGGTCGTTGCATGAAGACCTGTTGGCCTTTACCGAAAAGGTGCTCCAGCTCACGGGGGGCGCCACCCTCGAAGAGATCATCCGGATCCTTCAGGAAGGCATGCATGTGGAGATCGCCACCCCCGATATTGAAAAGGTGCTCTTCGATATGCGGTCCTCGGGCGAGATCAACGAACATGACAAGGTCTGGTTATTGATTTAGGCCTTATATGGCGCCCACGGTTTCATTCGATCTGGATGGTACGCTCAGCACACAGGCCTTTGCCGAGGCGGTGTGGGACGGGGCCCTTCCCGGCGCCCTGGCCCGCAGACGCGGCATCCCCCTGGAAGAATCCAGGCGGTTCTGCCAGGCCGCCTATGCCGCCGAGGGCGACGGTTCGATCCGTTGGTACCAACTGCCCTACTGGCTGGAAACCTTGGGCCTGTCCGACCTGGACCCCAAGGATCTCATCCGCGCCGGCAGCGCGCATATGCGCCTGTTCGAAGATGCAATTCCGACGCTGGAGCGCCTCAAGGATGCGGGCGTGAACCTGGTGATCTTTTCGAATGCCGCCAGGATCTTTCTGGATGCCGAGGTAGATCTTGCCGGATTGGACCGCTTCGTGAGCGAGAGTATCTCCGTAACGGACGACTGGGGCATGGTGAAGGCCGATCCGCGCGCCTTTGAGAAGCTCCTGGAACATAGCGGTCCCTGCGTGCATGTCGGCGACCATGTCCATTACGATTATCATGTCCCGCGCACCGTGGGCATCGAGGCCTACCATATCTGGCGCGGCAGCGGCGAACGCACGACGGGATCGATCACGAACCTGATGGATATCATGAAGATCGTCGCTCAGCACTGAGGCGTTTTTCTCCCGGCCCCTTAAGACATACCCGAGACGTCACGCAGGCGACCTCTCTTTTTGTCGCTGGCGCACAAGGCAAGTTTTGCATCCTCATGAGAAAAAATTGCCATACCCTTCCCGCTCATATCATTTCCTCATCCAGGATCAGCCATGTTTCGCGCCGATGGCACGGCCGTTGCTCCCTCATGGGGCAGTCTATACCGGAGGTGGATATGGCAGTGCCCTTAGTACCGATGTTGAGTTTGGCTTCAGGCATCATAGGAGTGCTGAACAAGGCATTGGATAAACCCGCGGCGTCACAAGGCTTCGAGAGTCTGCTTGCCGGTATGACGGATTCCTCGCAGGACCTGAGCTCCGCATTGTTGGCCGGGCTTACGGCCAAGCTCAAAGGTCAGGATGTCGAAGGCGCGGACCTGCTGGCATCCACTCAAGCGGGCGCGATGGTGCTGCAGCTCATGGCGGTGCTCAAGCAAGCCGGCCTGGGCGCGGCCGATATTCAGGCCTTGCTGACCGGAACCGGTGTGCAGGTTTCCGATGAGGCGCTCAATAAGATCCTGGTCTCGGTGGGCCTGTCGGATACCCAGATCCAGGCCATTATGGCGGACAAAGGCCTTATGGCCGAGCTGAAAAATGAGATCGTAAAGAATATCCAGGCCGCTGTCGGGACTGATATGCCCGCCGCCGGCTTGAACATGGATCAACCCGTCAAGCAGGGCGAAGCTCCGACGGCGGCGGGAACAGCGGCAAATGCGGAGAGCGCGGAGGATAAGGCCCGGACGCCGTCAGCGAATGATCATGCGGTACAGTGCTTCGGCGTACCTCAGAAGGTCGCCGTGGCCGTTCAGGAGCTGGTCAAGGCCGCCACGCGGGATGATGACACGCTTGATACCCTATTGAAGGATATGGCGCCGCTGAGTACGACCACCCCGGTCTCTGATCTGAAGACCACGTTGGCGGGCATGATTCAGCAGGCCCTCAAGCGCGCTGAAACCAAGACCCATGCCGTGAATGTCGCCGCCGTGGATGAGATCCAGGCCGAGGCCGCTCAGACGGATACCAAGCTGACGAACGCCCTGAGTACATTGCAGGATACCGTCGGGATCAAGAAAGACGTCTTGGCGAAACTGTTCCTGTCTACCGACCCGGTTCAACGCCAGGCCGCGGTGGATGAAGTCGCCGGCCAGGTCGCGGCGTACTTCAAAGCCCAGGGTGACAAAACGGTATCCCCGGAGGTCAAGCACGCCCTGGCCCTGGTCCGCCAGGCTACGAACAAGGAAGAGTGGTCCACCATCGAGAGCGGCATCAAACTCTGGCGGCCGGATCTCCAGGTACCGGAGGCAAGACTGGCGCTTGATAAAGGCGCATTCAACACCTTAGCCACAAAGCTTACGGGATCCGAAGCCTCTCCGGTCTACGAGCGCTATGTCGAACAAGCAATCGATCAGATTAAGATTCAGCTCCCTTCCCAGCTTAGGAATAGCGAGGGCACGGCTACCATGCGTCTCAACCCGCCTCTGCTGGGCAGGGTGGATATAACGATCGCCATGGAGGACGGTGGACTCCAGGCCACTATCCGGAGCGACAGCCAGATCACCAGGGACATGCTGCAGATACATATCGCGACGCTGAAGGATGCCCTGGTCGAACAGGGCATCCGGGTGAGCCAGCTCAATATCGCGGCCGGGTTGGACTATCGCCACAACCAGCATCAGGATGCCTATGCCCAGCTGCAGCAGGGCCGATCAAACGCCGATGGACAAGGTCGCGGCTCGCACCAATCTGGAGGGGGAGGGTCGGGGCGCGAAAGCGGAAATGGGTCATATGCCGAAACGCCGGCGCGGAATTATCTTTTGTCCGCAGGCGCCCTGGATCTGTTCGCATAAGGAGGAAATATGTCGGGCAGTAACGTAGACAGCATTTTAGCCAATATTTCATCATCGAGTTCGTCATCAACAACGACCTCCAGCACCGCGGCGGGCGGCACGCTGGGCAAGGACTCGTTCATGCAGCTCCTGGTCACGCA